>CAZGXU010000015.1:0-42307 GCA_964530075.1 uncultured Thermotogae bacterium | reverse complement strand
GGCCGGAGGGCTTGACATACGTACCCAGAAAGAGTACGAATGTACCCATGAAGGGTACGCATTCAAAGTCGACTTCTCTCGGTGCTTTGCTTCTCGGAAGGACCAGGCTCTCGATCCTCTCACTGCTACTGTCTCAGCCGAGCCGGAGGCTCTACCTCCGTGAGATTGCGCGGGTCACGGGCGCCGGCCAAGGCGCCGTGCAGCGAGAGCTGGAGAAGCTGACGCGAGCGGGCATTCTCGTCAAAGAGCGAGAAGGGAACCTATCGTACTACAGCGCGAATCGATCGAGTCCCGTGTTTGTCGAGTTGAGAGGCTTGGTCGAGAAGACGGCCGGAATCGCCGGTTCTCTACGTGCAGCGCTCCTTCCTTTGACGGACTCCATCGAGCACGCGTTCCTATACGGCTCGATCGCAAGGGGAGAGGAGACGGCTCAAAGCGACATCGACCTCATGGTTATCGGGGCAGTATCGTTCTTGGCTGTCGTCTCCGCAGTCTCACCACTTCAGGAATCCCTGGGGCGGGAGATCAACCCGACTGTCTTCTCGAGCCAGGAGTTCCGCGAGCGCCTCGCTCAGGGCGACCACTTCTTGTCGCGAGTTATGCAACAGGATAGGGTCAATCTGATCGGAGGTAATCATGAGACTTGAAGCTTGGCGAAAGTCGGGATTCGTCGTCGAGCATGAGACGAGCCGACAAGAGATCTCGGAGCTGCTTGAGATCGTCGATACAGATCTGGCAGATGCTCGGATAGGTGCTTTGAGCAACAAGCGTCGCTTCGCTTGTTGCTACAGCGCGATTCTCAACGCGGCGCGGGCTGCGCTTGCAGCATCCGGATTCCGAGTTCCCAAGGGAAACCCGAGCCATCACTACTACGTGATCCAGTCGCTCCGGCACACGGTCGAGCTGGAACCAACCGTGGTGCAGCAGATCGAAGCCATGGGGAAGAAGAGGGCCGAAGGTGGTTACGTCCGTGTTGGCGGGGTGTCTGAATCCATGGCGAACGAGGCGCTGGCGTTCGCGGAGGACTGCTGCAAGCGGATTGTCGACTGGATCCGCGTAGAGCACCCGTCCCTGATGGCGAGCTGAGCCCTAGATTTGGAGCGAGGGCCGGGGCTTCGGTGTCTCGAGCTGGCGTAAGCAGGCTGACACCCTGCACCGCTTCTTACAGTCCACAGCCAGCTGGCTCAGCCTACGGCTCCGTCGCGACGAACCGCTTCCCGTCCTGCTTGCAGAGCACCTGCACGACGTGACGGCCGGAGGAGACCGCCGGGGGGAGGCCGCCGCCGGGCGTCGTCCATTGCCCGATCATGTGGAAGCCGTCAAGCCCAGGCAGGGTCTTCTTCATCTGCATCATCATCTGCTTCGGGGTCGGGAGCCACCCTTCGTACGAACCGCGCCAGTTCCCGGTGAAGCGCTCCCAGGTCACGGGGGTCGCTACGTCGCGCATCTCGACCTTCTCGCGAATCCCGGGGATCCGCCGTTCGAGCGCGTCGAGGACCGCCTCGCACGCTGCCTCCTTTTCGGCCGCGTACCGTTCGGGATCCTTGCTCAGCTCCGCCCATCGGTCGTAGTCGCTCGAAAGCATCAGGACGATGACGCACTTCCCGTCGGGCGCCAGATGCGGGTCGAAGTTGTACGTCTTGAACGACAGCCGCTCGCGAAGCTTTCCGTCGATCTCGATCGGCGGGGAGAGCGGGAAGGTGATCCCGGAGACCGTCGACGGGATATCATCCAGTGGATCGGCGATCCCGAGTCCGATGTACAGAAGCGGCGGGAAGAGCTTCATCGTCTCGTAGTAGCCCTTGATCGTCTCGTCAACGTACCGGCCGCCGAGCATGTCGAAGATCGTCGTCCTCCCGTCGGCGGCGGAGATGACGACGTCGGCGTGGTGCTCGGTTCCGTCCTCGAGGCGGACGCCGACGGCGCGATCCCCACGGTCTCCGGGTTCGGTCAGGATCTCGACAACCCGCGCGCCGTACTGAATCGAGCCCCCGAGATCGAGGAACCGCTTCTCGATGGCGCGGGCGAACGGGATCGAGCCTCCGAGCGGATAGCCGGCCACCTTCCTTTTCAGCCAGGCGAGCGGCATGATGAGAGCGAGCATGGGGAAGTCGTCGATCTCTTCACCCATGCTTGCGAACGTCTTCCGAAGGAACGGGTTCTTGAGCTTCGTGGCGAAGTCGCCGACGGACACCTTCCGCCAGTGCAGGAACGGGCCGGCGAACGGAAGCATCGCGAAGGCCGTGCCGAGCTTGTCGCCGAGGCTGTAGAGTTCGGGCGCCTTGTCGACGCGAAAATCGAACCGCGCGAACTTGCGGATTGCTTTCGTGAGCGTACGAATCGTTCGAGCGTCCTCCGGCGCGAGCTCCAGCAAGTGCGTCTCGAGTCGGTCGACGTCGCAGTAGAGGATCAGAGACTTTCCATCGGATCCCTCGACGCGCAGGTACTCGTCGAGGTCGAGCATCTCCAACCCCTGAACCGCACCGACTTCCCGCCACAGCTGGTGGTAGCCGACGCCGGGCGCCGATCCGACGAGCCAGTGAAGGCAGCCGTCGATCGTGTAGCCGTTTCGCTTCCAGGCGGTGCAGACGCCACCTGGGATGTTGTGCATCTCGAAGATCTTGGTCTCGTACCCGTTCATCCGGGCGTAGCAGCCAGCAGAGAGGCCGGCGATGCCGGCTCCGATAATGACGATCGACTTCTCGGCCATGGTGGGTCCTCCTCGCTTGGCTGATGTCACGCTAGCCGGAAGCGTGCACACGGTCAAGGGGCGGGTGCATTGGAAGAAACCGTAGAATCGGAGGACGCAGACCATCTCGCATTCCGAGGCATTCTTCGCAGAATCCGCGATTCTCACGCCACCGGCCTCGCGCAATCGCTCCGTGGTTGGGCATCGAGAACTGAGAGCTGCGAAATCGATCGCCCGGTCTGTGCTTGTGGAGTAGGATGGGTGATCCGTCGCGATACAGAATCGATGCCGGGGAGGAAGCCCCGCATGAAGATGCAACCGATCGGAGTCATCCACACGCCGTTTGCCAGCCGGGAAGGCATGCCGAGATCGACGTCTCAAGCAGCCGGGATCAAGGGGACGGTCGAGGTGTTCGAGGCGTACCGCGCCGGGCTGAAGGATCTCGATGGCTTCTCGCACGTCATTCTGATCTGGCATCTGGATCGGAGCGAAGGCTTCCATCTCGAAGTCGTTCCGCCCAAGCAGACGCAGACACGCGGGCTGTTTGCGACACGGTCCCCTCAACGGCCGAACCCGATCGGGCTCTCCATCGTGAAGCTCGATCGAATCGAGAGAGGCGTTCTCCATGTGGACGGTATCGACATGCTCGATGGAACCCCGCTGCTCGACATCAAGCCGTACATCCCGGCGTCGGACAGCATTCCCGACGCTCGTCCCGGCTGGCTCGATCGCCCGTAGCTTCGAACGCAGCTGACCCGTCCATCAAGGTCGGCCAGGGATAGATGCCCTTGGAGGTCGCGGGACACTTGCCTCATTCGCGCTCAGAGGCGTTCCTCGTGGAACTGGCGATTGGCCACTATCCGCCTCGCACAATGGCTCCATGCATGCCTCGGACCGCTCACGGAGGAACCTGGCTGCATAGCGTGTTTCGCTGCTACCGAGGAGCCCCTGGACGGAACAAGCCGAGAGCGTGCCTGATCGATGACCTACGGTCCAGAGGCCCTGCTATCTCCAGAGCCGCTTTCCATCCGAGGATTCAGTGCGTCTGCTCTCCCAGGCATTGCAGGAGAAGCCTTCGGAACACCGCGGCTGTCGGGCGCCAGTCCCCGGTCATGGCCAGCATACCAGCCATGGCGTAAGCACTCCCGGTCGGACGAGGGCGAAGACGCACGAACGGTGGCAAGCCATAGCGCATGGCAACCCAGTTCGCCCATAGCCTTGCGGTCCTCCCGTTTCCATTGGGAAAGGGGTGAATCCGAACCCACTCGGCATGTACCCAGGCACACAGGTCGATGACGGAATCGAGCGTCTCCTCGGTGGGAGATTCGCCCGCCGGAATCTGTGCATCCAGTCTCTCGACAGCCTGGACGAGCTTCGTCTCGAACCGGGCAAGTTCACCGGAGACCGCATCAGGATCAGCCCCGGGCAGCCCTCCAACATGAACGACAGCGTCGGTCTGCCCTGTCTCTCCGCGGAACACGCCCGGCTCGATGGAAGCGGGGTACGTGAGCCCGTGCATGATCTGTCGGTGCCAGTCCCTGGCAAGCGAGAGGTCCGGCAGAGCTCTCGAGACGACATGATCGCGGGCAGCTTCCGCAGCTCGCTCCAGATTGTGGTGTAGCTGAGGACTGCTTTCGTCCCAATTAGGACCCATCAAGCAGTGCCCTCAGTTGACGTTGCGCAAGGGTGCGTGGTTCCGAGCCGAGAAGCTCGCCCTCGAGAGGATCGTCATTCTCAACCTCCGCCTGGGCAAACGCTCGGATGGCCTGTGCGAAACTGGGATCGCGGCGCTTGTAGCGTTCGAGCTTCCTGAGGGTTTTCTTCAAGTCCCACTCGCACTTCGCTCTGAGCAACTCCAGTTCCATCTGGATGCCTTCCAGAGCAATCTGGTTCATGCTTGTCTTGGTGACTTCGCTCACAAGCTTGAGTCTTTCGTGTATGGCCGGTTCCATCCGAACCGTGAACTGCAGAGTGTTCATCGTCACATCCTCCAGCATCTCACTCTCACATTCCTAGCGACAAGTTACTTCTCTCATCCGAGACATCGAAGCAAGGCTACCAGATCTCTAGCGTGATGTCAAATCATGGATATGATATCACCAGCGAGTTGGGCAAGTCGGGCGAGTGCCTCAGACTACTCACTTCGCGAGTCACTAGGGACGAAGCCACCTTCAATCCTTCGCTTGATCGCCCGGTCTGTGCTATGGTGACCTGCGCAGATAAAGGAGTGGAGCATGGGTGGCTCTTGGCGCGGATCGCGCCGGAGTGACAGACGGGGGCGGACGGTCGACCCGAAGTTCTTTTGGCTTGCGTTCTTTCTCTTCGCTTTCCTCTGCGTCCCCGTGGCGGCAGAGCAGCTCGTCCGGGTCGGCGTCTACGACAACCCACCGAAGGTGGCGATCGACGAGGACGGTACCGTCTCCGGCCTCTACCCCGACTTGCTCGAGTACATCGCGGCGAAGGAGGGCTGGACGCTCGAGTATGTCCCGGGGACGTGGACGGAGTCGATGGAGCGCCTCGATCGCGGCGGAATCGACGTGATGGTCGATGTCGCGTTTACGGCGCCCCGCCGGGAGCTGTACGCGTTCAACAATGAGACGGTCCTCGTGAACTGGGGAACCGTCTACACGCGCCCCGGTCTCAAGATCCTGTCGCTCCCCGAGTTGGAGGGGCTGCGGGTCACGGTCATGGCGGGGAGCACGCACACCGTCGATCCGGGCGGGATCGTGGATCTAGCCGAGCGCTTCAATATTCGATGCACCTTCGTCGAGTTCGACAGCTACGAGGAAGTTTTTCAAGCGCTTGCCTCCGGCCGCGCCGACGCCGGGGTGGTCAACCGGGTGTTTGGCTTGGTGTTCGAGGCGGAGTACGGCGTGGAGCGGACGCCGATCGTCTTCAATCCGATCGAACTGCGATTCGCGTTTCCGCTTGACGATCCGCTCACGCCTCTTCTGATCCCGCGGATCGACCACCGTCTCGAGCAACTGAAGGCCGACCCGGATTCGGTCTACTACCGCGCACTGGACGAATACCTCCTCGAGACGCCGAAGCGAGAGACCGTCATCCGCTGGCCGACATGGCTTCTTCCCGGTCTCTTGGCAGCCGGCGCGATCATCGCCGTGCTCGTTGCCGCGGTCCTGATCGTCCGCCGGGAGGTCCGCGAGCGGACCAGGGCGGAGGAGGCGCACCGGCGAAGCGAAGAGCGGTTCGAGCTCGCGATGCGCGGAGCGAACGACGGTCTGTGGGACTGGAACCTGACGACGGGCGAGGTCTACTACTCGCCGCGTTGGGCGCAGATGCTCGGATACGACGTGGACGAGCTCGAGCGGACGATCGAGACGTTCCACGATCTGGTCCATCTCGACGACCGCGAACGGCTCCGCGCCGAAGAGGCCGACTACCTGGAAGGGCGGACCGACCGCTATCAGGTCGAGTTCCGGATGCGCCATCGGGATGGCACGTACCGCGACGTGCTCTCTCGCGCGTTCGTCGTCCGTGGTGAGGACGGAACGCCGTTGCGGTTTGTCGGTACACACGTCGACATCAGCGAGCGGAAGTACGCAGCTCAACAGCTCGAGGAGGCGAAGGAGAAGGCCGAGGCGGCCGATCGGCTCAAGTCCGCCTTCCTGGCGACGATGTCGCACGAGCTGCGGACCCCGCTCAACTCGATCATCGGGTTCACCGGGATCCTCCTGCAGAGACTGGCCGGCCCGCTGACCGAGGAGCAGGCCAAGCAACTCGGCATGGTGCAGACGAGCGCACGACACCTTCTCGATCTGATCAACGACGTGCTCGACATCTCCAAGATCGAGGCCGGACAGCTCGAGATCTTCCCCGAACCGTTCGATCTCCCCGACCTGATCCGCGAACTGACCGACGTTGCCCGGCCGATGGCCGAAGGAAAGGGGCTCGAACTGCGGGTCGACGTCGACCCCGCGGTCGGAACGATCCGCAGCGACCGACGGCGCGTCGGCCAGATCCTGACGAACCTGCTCAGCAACGCGATCAAGTTCACCGAGGCCGGCCACGTACGGGTCGCCTGCACCGAGGCCGGCGCGGACGTCCTCCTCTCCGTCGAAGACACGGGAATCGGGATCGGCAAGGAGGATCTCGCGAAGCTGTTCGTCCCGTTCCAGCAGATCGACACCGGTCTGACGCGCAAATACGAAGGGACCGGCCTCGGCCTGTCGATCTGCAAGCGGCTGAGCGAGAGGCTGGGAGGAAGAATCGAGGTGGAGAGCGAACCCGGTCGAGGGAGCGTCTTTACGGTTCGGATTCCGAAGGGATCGTGAGGTGACATCGTGGGTCGGAGGATCCTCGTAATCGAGGACCAGGAGCAGAACCTGTACTTGATGAAGTACCTGCTCGAGGCGAGCGGCTACGACGTCGTTCAAGCCCGCGATGGGAAGGAAGGGATCGCTGCGGCGCGGACGGAGCGGCCCGATCTGATCCTCCTCGACATCCAGCTACCGACGATGAGCGGCCACGAAGTGGCGCGGGCGCTTCGGACCGACCCCGGCCTGTCGGCGGTTCCGATTGTTGCCGTGACCTCGTACGCGATGCCTGGCGATCGGGAAGAGGCCGTGGACGCGGGGTGCACCGGCTACCTCGAGAAGCCGATCGATCCCGATACGTTCGTCGCCGAGGTGGCCGGCTACATGCAGCAGGACCCGCGAAGATCAGAAGCCGCACCCGCTGGGCATCAAGGAGAGACCGAATGAAGGTGCTCATCGTGGACGACAAGGAGGACGCCCGATATCTGCTGCAGGCACTGCTGACCGGGCACGGACACGAAGTCGCCGTCGCATCGAACGGCGAGGAGGCGCTGGAACGGGCGCGGGCCGAGCCGCCCGACCTGATCATCTCCGACATCCTGATGCCGGTGATGGACGGGTTCCGGCTCTGTCGGGAGATACGTAGCGACGAGGCATTCCGCGACACGCTGTTCGTCTTCTACACCGCGACCTACGTCCAAGACAGCGACGCCGACTTCGCGATGAAGATCGGCGCCGACGACTTCATCCGCAAGCCGACCGAGCCGGACGCGTTCCTCGCTCGGATCGAGGCGATCATCGAGAAGGCGGAGCTAAGTGGAAAGGCCCGCAGTCCGGAGTTGACGCAGGAGGCGGAGGTCCTTCGGCTCTACAGCGAGCGCCTCGTCGCCAAGCTGGAGAAGCGATCGCTCGACCTTCAGCAGGAGCTCGCGCGGCGTCAGCAGGCGGAGGAGTCGCTCCGTCGATACGCGAAGCGGCTCGAGACCCTTCGGGAGATCGACATCGCCATTCTCGAGGCGCGGTCGCCGGCGGCGGTGGCAGAGATCGCGTTGGAGGCGCTGCACTCGATCCTTCTCTACACGCGGGCCAGCGTCGCCTCGTTCGACCTCGCGAGGGGACAGGCCGCAATCATCGCGGTGAAGGGCGCTGCCGAGGACGTCATGAAAGCGGGTGACGTCATGCCGATCGCGAACCTCGGCGTCGCCGACAAGCTGGCTACCGGCGAGGTGAGAAGGATCGAGGACGTGGAGGCGATTGCCGGCCGGTCGGCGAAGCAGGAGGAACTTCTGGAAGCGGGGATGCGTTCGTACATGGTCGTGCCGCTTCGCGCTCGCGAGGAGTTGATCGGCTCGCTCAACGTCGGGTTCTCCGCGCCGGACGGGGCGACGGACGAGGCGGTGCAAGCGGCGACGGAACTGGCGAACCAGCTGGCGATTGCCCTCCGACAAGCGCAGCTCCGCCAGGACCTCGAGCGCCACGTCGAGGAGCTGAGCAGCGCGAAGGCCGAGCTCGAGAGCAGCTACCAGAGCCTGTCCCGCGCGCTCAGTCAAACCGTCGAAGCGCTCGCTGCCGCCGCGGAGGTGCGGGATCCGTACACCGCCGGACATCAGCGCCGCGTCACCGAGCTTGCCGTCGCCATCGCCGGAGCGCTCGAGTTGGACGAGACGCGGATCGATGGACTCCGCGTCGCCGGGTTGATGCACGACATCGGGAAGCTGGCGATCCCTTCGGAACTGCTGAGCAAGCCGAGCCGGTTGTCCGAGGCCGAATACAGCCTGATCCGCGGACATCCGGAGACGGCGTGCAGCATCCTCGAGCCGGTCGAGTTCCCTTGGCCGGTCTCGGAGATCGTGATCCAGCATCATGAGCGGCTCGACGGCTCCGGGTATCCGAAGGGGCTCAAAGGGGACAGCATCCTCCTCGAAGCGCGGATCCTTGCGGTTGCCGACGTCGTCGAGGCGATGGCGTCGCATCGCCCCTACCGCCCGGCGCGCGGGATCGACGAGGCGCTCGCCGAGATCCGAGACGGGGCCGGCACCCGGTACGACGCGGCCGTCGTGGAAGCCTGCGCCCGCCTGTTCGAATCCGGCGAATTCGGGTTCGAGGAATAGGACGTCGTTTGCTCGGGGAAGGAGATCCGCAACCGCCTCTCCCGAAGAACAGCGCTGCGTTCCCGGTCCACCGTTTTCCCACTTCACGTACATCGTTCTTCCATATGACGCGGTGATGCTGAGTTGAGCGCGGTCGCTGTCGATCGCACGACGGAAGCGCCGGGAGGAGGTGGCCGATCACGACAGAGCGCGGGGCCCGCAGGTTCGTGTTGTTGTTCGTCGGGATCCTGGTCGTATCGAGCGGGATCCTGATCTCCGTCTCCGCCCTGTTGGGTCGTTTGAACGCACAGCATCGGATCTCGATGGTTCAGGACGCGGAGATCCACGCCGTCGACATGCGGCAGGAGGCCGTCGCCGAGATCATCGCGGCTTCCGTCTCGGATCTGCTTTTCCTGTCCGAGCTGAACGAGCTTGGGCCGTTCTTGTCCTCCGGAACGGCGGAGAGCCGCGAGGCGCTGGCGCGGGAGTTCATCGCGTTCGCCCGCGGGCAGAGAGTCTACGACCGGATCTGCGTCCTCTCCCCGTCGGGGACGGAGCTGCTACGCGTCGACTACCAAGAAGGCGTGCCGATCCTGGCCCCCGAGGAGGATCTCCGGTTCAAGGGCGACGGGCCCGACTTCCTGACGATGTCGGGCGAGCCCGGAGGTTCGATCTACGTGTCGCCACTCGACGTCGAAGACGACGAAGGATCCGGGCAACCGGTTCTTCGCCTGGGGCTCGCACTCAGTCCCGGAGAAGGGAACGAGGCCGCAGGATACCTTCTTCTGAGCCTCCAGGGCTCCGCCGTGATCGATGCATTCACGCAAGCGCGACCCGAGAGGGAGTCGATCGAGCTGCTGCTTGACGCGAACGGCGATTGGCTGCAGGGGCCGACGTCGGACGGCGAATCGGAATTTGCGTTGCCCGGACGAGTGGACGACCGGTTCCAGGACCTGTTCCCCGAGGCGTGGACGGCGATCGCCTCCGGAGAGTCCGGACAGCTCGAGACGCCGCTCGGCCTGTTCACCTACGACACGTTGATCCCGTACTCCGAGGCCGATGCGGTCCGGCTCGAAGTGACGGAGGCCCCGCCGCCGTCCACGCCCGCGACCATGCCCGCGTCGTCCTGGAAGAACGTGTCCTGGGTCCCCGCCGCCTTGATGGCGGCCACCCGAACCGCCGGGACCGGTCACCTCGTCGGGTGGGATGCGCTGGGCGTCCTCGTCCTGGGGAGCGGCGCGTGGGCCTTCACGCGGTGGATGAAGCGGAGAAGCGACCTTCATCGGCGAACGGCGAGCGAGAAGGAGCTGTTGCAATCGACGCTCGGGAAATACATCCCTCGGGAGATCTGCGATCGCCTCCTCACCGACCCGGCGCGCCACGCGCGCCTGGGCGGCGAGTCGGAGGAGGTCGCGGTGCTGTTCGCCGACATCCGCGGGTTCACGTCGTTTGCCGAACGCCGTGCCCCGGAGGAGGTCGTCGCGGTCCTCAACCGGACGATGACCGAGCTGACCGCTCCGTTGCGGATGTACGGGGGGATCCTCGACAAGTACTTCGGCGACGGCTTCCTCGCCTTCTTCGAACCGGCGCCCGCCCTGTCGGACGCGGCACGGCGGGCAGTCGATGCGGCCCGTCTCATGCAACGTGCCTTCCGGAACCTGTGGGATGACGCGTCGACCGAGGCGCTCCGCGAGCTCGGCTTGGGAATCGGGATCAGCGCCGGGCGGGTGATCGTCGGCAACGTCGGATCGGAGGACGCGATGGACTACACCGTCGTCGGCGACGCCGTCAACGTCGCGTCGCGTCTTCAGAGCCTCGCCGAGCCCGGGGACGTCCTCGTCTCGGAGTCCGCGTACGAGTTTCTGGACGACGAGGACGACGCCGAAGTCTTGCGGCTGACCAGGCTCCGCGGCCGGCGCGAGCCGATGAACGTGTTCAGGCTTCAGCCCGCGGAGCCCGACGGGGAGCACGGACACATCACCGCGTGAAATCAGGCTCGCTCGTGATAGGATCGGCGCGCAGGTTCTGACTCAGGGTCGGAACTGCGCGCCTCCATCGTTGCTCCGGCCAGTTCCCGACTACATGCCGTAGGAACAGGAGACCGTCGTCGGGAAGTACATCGCCCAGTTCTTGCCGGCGCGGATCTCGTAACCTTCTCCCCAGGCGGTCTCCGTTCGGTGCCCGTTGTCAACGCCCTTGACGACCGCGTGCACCGCGATGTACAGAGTCGAGTTGCACGCCACATCGAAGCCGTCCAGCGCGATTTCGTACGAGTCGAAGGACGCTCCACCGAGGGCCTCGTGCTGGTAGTCGAACCGCCCCGGAGCGCTCTTCGACGGCGGCTCTGCGCCGACGTAGACGTGCGTCTCTTCCAGGCCCCATCCGTTGTCCGCTTCGATGTCGATGGTGACGGTGACGGTGTCGGTGACTAAGTCCTTGTACGCGTACACATACACATCGCCCGCGTCGTAGTGCTGCCCGGCGATGAGATCGACGATGGTCGCCGTCCCGCACACAGCCAGCGCCGAGACCATCGCCAGCGCGATCCATACCCGCTTCATTCGGACCTCCTTCGCAGAGAACTTGGACAGTGTCGCAGAATTCATCGGCCAAATCAAATCCGTTGACCCGCTCGCGAGGACGGCGATCTCGGGGGAACGCACTCGAGGAGCACCGCCGCGGGCGGTGGCTCCGGTTGAATGTATCCTCCCTCCCGCCGATGATGGGCGCGGCCGCAAACTGGGTCGGTTCGAAGGACGCGAGGAGGGGACGCGATGAGCTGGAAGCTGCTGTTGCTGATGGGTGTCGCGCTGATCGGGATCGGGATGGTGAGCTGGCTCCTGACGACGCCCGGCGGCGATCGGCCGGGCGAGCCGTTCAGACTGGCGATCCTGCACACGAACGACCTCCACGCCCACTACGACTCGGTCGAGCCGGGGGGCGAGCCGGTCCGAGGCGGCGTCGCGAGGGTGAAGACCGCGGTCGACGAGATCCGCGACGAAACGGACGACGTGCTCTTCCTCGACGCCGGCGACCAGTTCCAGGGGACCCTCTTCTTCACCGTCGGCGGGGCGGCGGTCGTCGCCGACGTGATGAACGAGCTCGGGTACGACGCGATGTGCCTCGGGAATCACGAGTTCGACGCCGGGCCGGCCGAGCTGGCGAGGTTCATCGATCTCGCCGACTTTCCGGTGTTGTCCGCCAACACGGACGCCCTGGCCGATCCCGATCTCTCCGGCGAGATCCTCCCCTACGGGCTCGCGCAGTTCGGCTTCGGACGGGAACCCGTCGGGGTGATCGGCCTGACCGCGGAGCACACGGCGATCGCCTCCAGCCCGGGGCCGAACGTACGGTTTCTCGACGCGATCGCGACCGCGCAGCAGACGGTCGATGAGCTGGAGAGAAGCGGCGTCGACATGATCATCGCCCTGACGCATCTCGGGTACGAACGCGACCTCGAGCTGGCGCGCAGCGTCAGCGGGATCGACGTGATCGTCGGCGGGCACAGCCACACGCTGCTCGGCCCGTGGGAGGACGCGGCCGGTCCATATCCGACCGTCGTGACGTCCGCTTCCGGCGAGCCGGTCCTCGTCGTCACCGCCGGCGAGTGGGGCGAGTGGCTCGGCCGTCTCGACGTCACCTTCACCGACGACGGTCTCGTCAACGCGTACGGCGGCGCGCCGATCCTCATCGACGGGACGATCCCCGAGGACGAGGGGATGCTCGCCGTCCTCGCCGAGTACCGCCTGGCGATCGAGGGGCTGATGACCCATCGGGTCGGCACGGCCGAGGTCGACCTCAACGGCGCGCGCGAGGACGTCCGCGTCCGCGAGACGAACCTCGGCGACCTGATCTGCGACGCGGTGCTCTGGAAGACGCGGAACCTCAGCGCGACGATCGCGATCGAGAACGGCGGCGGGATCCGCGCCTCGATTCCCGCCGGCGAGATCACCATGGGACAGGTCCTCGAGGTCCTCCCGTACGGCAACCGGATCAGCGTCCTGTCGATCACCGGCGCGGAGCTGGAGACGGCGCTCGAGAACGGCGTCAGCCAGGTCGAGGACGGCGCGGGCCGGTTCCCGCACGTCGGCGGGATGCGGTACGCGTTCGACCCGTCGGCCGAGCCCGGCACCCGGATCGTCCGCGTCGAGGTCCGGGATGCCGCCTCCGGAACCTACGTCGCCCTCGATCCCGGAGCGACCTACACCCTCGCGACGAACGACTTTCTTGCCGACGGCGGCGACGATTACACCGTTCTCTCTCATGCGACCGAACGCTACGATACCGGCTGGCTGCTCTCGGAGGCGCTCGCCGAATTCCTTTCCGGGCACGACCCTGTCGCGCCGGAGATCGAAGGGAGGATCGTGGAAGGCGGAGGGGACGGCCCGTAGCGCAGACGGACGTCGCGCTTCGCACGGGCCCTTGACCCCGGGTGCGGCGGCGGCTATAGTGGGCCGCGATGCACGCTTACGGGGAGTACACAGTCGCTCGCAGACGTACGTCGGTCGGGTAGCCGCCTGACCGTGACCCCGTCGATTCGCCCCCTTCCCAATTAAGAATCCACTCTCACGGCCCAGGATGCTGCCCGGCCGTCCGTTTCGCCCTCGGCAGAGGCTGCCGATTCGGAATGATCGATGCGAAGCGTGAACCGTCGGTTGGAAGGAGGGCATAGCATCATGGGCAACCCGAAGAAAGTCGTGCTGGCGTATTCCGGGGGACTCGACACATCCGTGATCGTCCCCTGGCTGAAAGAGACCTACGGATGCGAAGTCGTCACGTTTACCGCGGACGTGGGGCAGGGATCGGACGAGCTGGCCGGGCTGGAGGAAAAGGCGCTCCGGAGCGGTGCGAGCAAGGCGATCGTCGCCGACCTGCGCGAGGAATTTCTCACGGACTATGCCTTCCCCGCGCTGCGCGCCGGGGCGATCTACGAGGGGACCTACCTCCTCGGCACCGCGACCGCCCGCCCGGTCGTCGCCAAGCGGATGGTCGAGGCGGCGCATCAGGAGGGGGCGGATGCCCTCTCGCACGGGTGCACGGGAAAGGGGAACGATCAGGTCCGGTTCGAACTGACGTTCAAGGCGATCGATCCGACCCTCCCGGTGATCGCCCCGTGGCGGGATCCGGCGTGGACGATCGAATCCCGCGAGGACGCCCTGGCGTACGCCGAGGCCCACGGGATCCCCGTATCGAGCTCGAAGGCGTCGATCTACAGCCGCGATCGGAACCTCTGGCACATCAGCCACGAGGGGGGCGACCTCGAGGATCCGTGGAGCGAGCCGAAGGAGAGCACGTTCTGCCTGACCGTCTCCCCGGAGGCGGCGCCGTCGGTGCCGGCGTATCTGACGGTCGAATTCGAGGCCGGGATCCCGGTGGGAGTCGACGGGGCCTCGCTCGGCCCGGTCGATCTGTTGATGAAGCTCAACGAGATCGGCGGTGCCCACGGCGTCGGCCGCGAGGACATCGTCGAGAACCGCTTGGTGGGGATGAAATCGCGCGGCGTCTACGAGTCCCCCGGAGGGACGATCCTCTACAAGGCGCTCGCCGCGCTGGAGAGCCTCTGTCTCGATCGCCGGTCGGCGCACTACAAGGCGCTCGTCGCCCAGCGGTACTCCGAGCTGGTCTACTACGGACTGTGGTTCACGCCGCTCCGGGAGGCGTTCGACGCGTTCGCCGCCTCGCTCGCGAAGACCGTCACCGGATCGGTCCGGATGAAGCTGTACAAGGGCAGCTGCACCGTCGTCGGCCGGACGTCTCCCTACAGCCTCTACCAGGAGGACCTCGCGACGTTCGGACAGGACGACGTGTACAACCAGGCCGACGCGACCGGGTTCATCAACCTGTTCGGCCTTCCGCTGACGGTGACCGGCCTTCGGGCGACGGCTCCGGATTCCGAGCCGGTCGGAGCGGGGAGCGCGGCGACGTGAAGGCGCTCGAAGCGGATGGGACGGTGCTGTGGGGCGGCCGGTTCTCCGAGCCGCTCGCCCGGAATGTCAAGGTGCTGAACGCGTCGTTCCCGTTCGACCGGCGGCTCGCCGCCGTCGACGTCGAGGGGAGCATCGCCTACGCGACCGCCCTCCGCGACGCCGGGTGGCTCAAACCCGAAGAGCACGAAGCGATCGTCTCCGGGCTCGGTGCGATCGCCGGGGACTTCGCCGAGGGCACGTTCGAGCCGCATCCCGGCGACGAGGACATCCACACCGCCGTCGAGCGCCGCCTGCATGAGCTGATCGGAAGCGCGGCCGATCGGCTGCACGCCGGTCGCTCGCGCAACGACCAGGTGGCGACCGATCTGCGCCTCTATCTCGCCCGCTCGATCGACGCGCTCCGCGATCAAGTTCGGTGGGTTCAGGAGGAGATCGTCACCAAGGCCGAAGGGCATCTGAGCGTGGTCATGCCCGGGTACACGCACCTTCAGCCGGCCCAGCCGATCCTGTTCAGCCATTGGCTGATGTCGTTCTTCTGGAAGCTCGAGCGCGACCGCGAGCGGCTGCTCGCGGCGCGGGGGAGGACGAACGTCTGTCCGCTTGGCTCCGGTGCTCTCGCCGGGAACCCGCTCGGCATCGATCGAGAGGAGTTGGCGCGCTCCCTGGGTTTCGAGTCCGCGTCGGAGAACAGCCTCGATGGGGTGGAGGACCGCGACTTTGTCTGCGAGTTCCTGTTCGCCGCGAGCCTGTTGCAGACGCATCTGAGCTCGTTGGCCGAGACGCTGATCCTCTGGTCGAGCGAGGCGTTCGATTTCGTCGCGCTCCACGAGAGCCACTGCACCGGGTCGAGCCTGATGCCGCAGAAGCGCAACCCCGATGCCCTCGAGCTCATCCGCGGGAAGACCGGGCGCGTCCTCGGCCACCTCACGGCTCTGCTCGTCACGCTCAAGGGCCTGCCCTCCGGGTACAACAAGGACCTGCAGGAGGACAAGGAGGGGCTGTTCGATGTCGTCGACACGCTCGACATCGAGCTCCTGGTCGTCGCCGACGTGATCCGGCGGATGAGGGTCAAGGCCGCGAGCATGGCCGGCGCGCGAAGCCCCGGCCTGCTGGCAACCGACCTCGCCGACTACCTCGTGCGGAAGGGGGTCCCGTTCCGGGAAGCGCATCGCGCCGTCGGCCACGTCGTCGTGAGCGCCGAGAAGCTCGGGACGTCGATCGATCGGCTTCCCCTTTCGTCCTACCGGGCGGCGCATCCGGAGTTCAGCAAGGACGTCTACGACGTGTTCGACGTGCACCTCTCCGTGTCGCACCGGGCTTCGAAAGGGGGGACCGCGCCGGATGCCGTATCGCAGCAGATCGGCAGGGCGAGGCGTCTCCTGGGCAGAAACATCGAATCGAAAGACTAGGGAGGAGTGCAGGCCATGAACACGTGTCCGGAATGCCAAGGCAGGCTGAAGCTGGGCGAAGGCCTCCAGCGGGGGGAGATCGTCGTTTGCCCCGATTGCGGGGTGGAGCTCGAAGTGGTCGGTCTCAACCCGACTGTGCTCGAGCTCGCTCCTGAGGTCGAAGAGGACTGGGGGGAGTAGGCGATGCGGATCGCCGTTCTGTGCTCGCGGGTGCGGATCGAGGAGAAGCTGCTCTTCGCCTCGCTTCGCGAGCGCGGGGTCGCCTTCGATGCGATCGACGTCCGGCGACTGGGCCTCGACGTCGCCCGGAACGACTTCGCCGACTACGACGCCGTCCTGATCCGGTGCCTCAGTCACTCGCAAGCGTTTTACCTGTCGCGTTGGCTCGAGGGTCTCGGGGTCCTCACGGTCAACCGCCACGAGTCGATCGCCGTGTGCGGGGACAAGCTGTTGATGAGCCTCGCTCTGCGGGAGGCGGGCCTCCCGATCCCGCGGACCGGCTTCGCGTTTGACATCGAGGCGATGGTCGAGACGGCCGAAGCGATAGGATACCCCGTGGTGTTCAAGCCGCTCCACGGGTCGTGGGGCCGCCTGCTGGCCAGGGTGAGCGACCGTTGCGCCGCCGAGGCTCTGCTGGAGCACAAGAAGACGCTGGGCGGCTATGCGCACGCCGTCTTCTACGCTCAGGAGTACGTCCCGAAGCCGGGGCGCGACATCCGCGCCCTCGTGGTCGGGGATGACGTCGTCTGCGCCGTCTGGCGATCGTCGGATCACTGGATCACGAACACGGCCGCGGGAGGGAACACGTCGCCCTGCCCGGTGACGAGCGAAATCCGAGACCTGTCCCTGCGCGCCGCCCGAGCGGTCGGCGGCGACGTCGTCGCCGTGGACCTCCTGGAAGCGGGCGACGGGCGGATCCTGGTCAACGAGGTGAATCACACGCCCGAGTTCCACGGGGCCCTCCGGGCGACGGACGTCGACCTCTCAGGACGGATGGTCGATTTCGTCCTCGATGCCGCGAAGGAGCGGGCATGACGCGCGCAGCGATTGTCGGCGCCTCCGGCTACGCGGGCGGCGAGCTGCTGAGGCTGCTGCTCGCGCACCCCGAGGTGGAGCTCCGGCAGATCACGTCGGAGGCGCACGCCGGGCAGTACGCCCACTTCGTGCACCCCAATCTCCGCGGCCACACCCAGCTGCGGTTCACGCGGCTTGAGGGGCTCGAACCGACCGACCTTCTCTTCCTCGCCCTTCCCCACGGTCGGGCCATGGGCCGAATCGAGTCGTTGGCGGAGATGGGGGAGAGGCTGGTCGATCTGTCGGCCGACTTCCGGCTGAGGAAGGCCGATGCGTACGTGTCATGGTACGGGTGCGAACATCCGGCCCCCGAGTGGCTGGCTCGTTTCGTCTACGGCCTGCCGGAGCTTCATCGGACCCGGCTGGAAGGGGCGTCGTACGCCAGCGGTCCGGGCTGCAACGCGGCCGTGTCGCTGCTCGCGTTGCGCCCCCTGTATCGACGGGGGCTCGTACGGGAGGCCGTCGTCGACGTCAAGGTGGGATCGTCCGAAGGGGGGAACAGGGCGACCGCGGCGTCGCATCATCCGGAACGGGCCGGGGTCATACGCACGTACGCCCCGACCGGGCATCGCCATATCGCCGAGCTGATCCAGGAGCTCGAGCTGGACGCCGAAGCCCCGGGACTTCACTTCTCGGTCACGTCCGTGGGAACGGTCCGAGGCGCTCTGGCGACGTGCCATTGCCTGCTGAACGACGGCCTCGACGAGCGCGAGGTCTGGGAAATCTACCGGGAGGACTACGCCGAGGAGCCGTTCGTGCGCCTGGTCCGAGCCAAACGGGGGATCCACCGCTATCCGGAGCCGAAGTTGCTTTCCGGGTCGAACCATTGCGACATCGGCTTCGCAGCCGATCCGCGGGGGAAGCGGATCGTCGTCGTCGCGGCCATCGACAACCTGATGAAGGGGGCCGCGGGGAACGCCGTGCAGGTCATGAACGCGATGTGCGGCTGGCCGGAGACGCTCGGGCTGGGATTCCCCGGGCTCCACCCGATCTAATCGGAAGGGACGGGATCGATGATCGTCGTGAAGATGGGCGGAAGTCAGGGCGTCGACGCGGACGGCGTCTGCGCCGACCTGGCCGAGGTGGCCGAACAGGGCGAGCGGGTCGTCCTGGTCCACGGCGGCTCCCACGAGACCAACGTGATCTCCGAGAAGCTCGGACACCCGCCTCGCTTCGTGACGTCGGTCACCGGCCACAGCAGCCGGTACACCGACCGGCGGACGGTGGAGATCCTCTCGATGGTCATCGCAGGCCGGATCAACACCCTTCTCGTGGAGCGGCTTCAGCGCCTGCACGTCAACGCCCTGGGCCTTTCCGGCGTCGACGGTCGCCTCCTCGAAGCGAAGCGCAAGAGCTCGCTTCGCGCCGTCGAAGGCGCGAAACGGGTCGTCCTCCGCGGCGAGTACAGCGGCCGGATCGAGCGGGTCAACGCCCCCTTGCTCCGGTCGCTTCTGGAGGACGGCTACCTCCCGGTCGTCGCGCCTCTGGCGATCAGCCACGAGCACGAGATCGTCAACGTGGACGGGGATCGGGCGGCGGCGGCGATCGGCGCTGCGCTCCGGGCCACGGCGGTCGTCCTCCTGACCAACGTGCCCGGCGTGCTCTCCGATCCCGACGACGAAACGTCCGTCGTCGAGCGCATCCCGCTCGACGGCGTCGAACACGCACTCGAGTGCTACGCCGAGGGGCGCATGAAACGGAAGCTGCTCGGCGCACTCGAGTCGCTGCAGGCCGGCGTCGGCAGGGTCGTCATCGCCGACGGCCGCGGCGAGCGGCCGCTGAGACGAGCGCTCGCCGGAGAAGGGACGGTCATCCAATGAACGCGCAACGGATCATCGAGATCGAGGATCGCCACGGCAGCGGAGCGTACTCGCAGCGGCCTCCGGTCATCGTCCGGGGGAAGGGCGCGCGGCTGTGGGACGCCGAGGGGCGGGAGTACATCGATTGCATGAGCGGACACGGGGTCGCCAATCTGGGGCACGCGCATCCGACCATGATCCGCGCGCTCGGCGAGCAGATGGAAAGGCTGTGGACCTGCCCGAACGGGTTCTACAACGACCAACGCGCCCGGCTGCTGGCCGAGCTGACGCGGCTCGCCCCCGAGGGACTGGACCGTGCCTTTCTCTGCAACTCGGGGACCGAGGCGGTCGAAGCGGCGATCAAGTTCGCGCGCGTCGCGACCGGCCGCACACGGATCGTCGCCGCGATGCGGGGCTATCACGGGAGAACGATGGGCGCCCTGTCCGCAACCTGGGACAGGGCGTATCGCGAGCCCGTCGCGCCGCTCGTGCCGGGCTTCGCCTTCGTCCCGTACGACCGACTCGAGCCGATGGATGAGGAGATCGACGATTCGACGGCGGCCGTCATCCTCGAGGTCGTCCAGGGCGAAGGGGGCGTGCATCCGGGGAGCACGGAGTACCTGCGCGGTGTCCAGGCCCTCTGCCGCGACCGGGGCGCCCTGTTGATCATCGACGAAGTGCAGACAGGATTCGGCCGCACCGGCGCGATGTTCGCCTGCGAGCATCACGATCTCCAACCCGACATCCTCTGCCTCGCCAAGGCGATCGCCGGCGGGATTCCGATGGGGGCGGCGCTGATCGGTCCGCGCGTCGGGGAGATCCCCCGTCGCGTGCACAGCACCACGTTCGGCGGCAATCCCCTGGCCTGCGCAGCCGCGTTGGCCTCGATCGGCGTGCTCGAGAAGGAAGGGCTCGTCCGACGAGCCGCCGTGCTCGGAGCGCGATTCCGAGCCGGTCTGGAATCGATCGCCTCCCCGTGGATCCGCGAGGTGCGGGGACTCGGGCTGATGCTCGCGGTGGAGTTGAAGACCCAGTCGCTCCCCTTTCTTCGGACGCTCTCCGAGCGCGGCGTGCTCGCTCTGCCGGCGGGGAGCACGGTCCTTCGCTTCCTTCCCCCGTTGGTCATCGCGGAGGGCGAGGTGGATGCGGTGCTGACGCACGTCTCCGACGTCCTGACCGGAAAGGGGACGCCGCGTGGATGACGTCGCGTTCCTCGAGGAGATGCTACGGATACCGAGCCTGTCCGGTCAGGAGAAGGCCCTGTCCGAGTGGCTCGTCGACCGGATGTCGCGCCTCGGCCTCGAGGCCGACTGCGACGCCGTCGGCAACGCCGTCGGCATCGGGGGGGATCCGTCCGCCGAGAGGACCGTTCTGTTGCTCGGGCACATGGACACCGTGCGGGGCCAGATCCCGATCCACCGCCAGGACGGCTGCCTCTACGGACGGGGAGCGGTCGACGCGAAAGGGCCGCTCGCCGCGTTCGTCCTCTCCGCGGCGCGGGTGGCGGCGGATCTGCGCGGCGTGCGGGTCGTCGTCGTCGGAGCGGTCGAGGAGGAAGCGCACGGCCGCGGGGCCCAATACCTGAAGGAGACGGTCCCCCCGCCGGACTGCGCGATCGTCGGCGAGCCGAGCGGGTGGGACGGGATCACGCTGGGATACAAAGGTCTCGTCAGCGTCCACTACCGCTGGGAGAGCTCGGTCACTCACGGCGCGTCGGATCACCAGACGCCAGCGGAGAAGGCGATCGGCTTCTGGGACCACGTGCGCACGTGTGCCGCCGGAATCAACCGCGGCCGGACCGGCACGTTCGACGTCCTCTCCCCGTCGCTGCGGGAGATCCACACGTTCAGCGACGGGATACGGGCCTGGGCCGAGATGGACCTGGTGCTCCGACTCCCGCTCGACCTGTCGCCGCAGTCGGTGCGCGATCTTCTGGCGGCGCGGCATCCGGACGAGCACGTGTCGTTTCCATACGGCGAGCCGGCGTACCGATCCGGCAAGAATTCCGCCCTCGTACGGGCGTTCCTGCGCGCGATCCGAGATGCATCCGGTCGTCCGCGATTCAAGCTCAAGACGGGGACGTCGGACATGAACGTGGTCGGTCCCGCCTGGGACTGCCCGATCGTCGCCTACGGTCCGGGCGATTCGGACCTCGATCACACCCCGAGCGAGCACATCGAGATCGCGGAGTATCGCCGCAGCATCTCGATCCTGACGCAGGTGCTCCGGGCCCTGGCGTCGGAACTGCGCACGAGCACCGATGGGAGACGCGCGCAAGTCCCGACGCAGGGTCAGGACTGCGCGTGGGCGAGCTTCGCCCACGGCCAAGACGGGACTCCCTAGCGGCGGGAGATCCGGGCATATCGTCCTATCCCACCGGCCGCGCTTCCGGCTTGTCGCGCCGCAGGAATCCCAGCGCGGCGAGCCCGAGGAGCGCCATGGCGGCCCAGAGGATGAACGGTGCGCGCGGACTGCAGACGGCGAGGTCTCGTACCGGCTCTTCGGCGACGTGGACGATCCGAACGTTGTCCCGGCGATGTCGGTGCGGCAGAGCGCCGAGCACGTGCAACCCTTCGTGGACCCACCCGACCTGAGGGAGAAGATGAAGGACGGCGGCGTGCACGGACGCTTCCTTTGTGAGGGAACCCTCGTCATTCGCTCCGGCGGGCGCTCCCTGATGCACGGCGAAACGCGGTGACCGTCGCTCGATCTTTCGCAAGGCGGCGGCCTAGGGTATCCTCCCGTCTCGGGATGAGCCTCCTTCTGGCCGTGAGAGACGATTGGGATGTCGTGATGGCGAGCGACGGGCGCGTGCTCGGCGGGGATCTCGGTGTGCTGTCCGACGATTCGCTGAAGACCCTGGCGCTGAACGCGGAGCTGTGCCTCGGCCTCGCCGGTCCCACCGACACGATGCGGCTCGTGCTGACCTCGCTCGGGGTCAAGTGCCGCGGCAGCCATCCGGTCGATCTTCTCGGCGCATGCCAGGAAGTCGCCTGCCCTGTGGACATCGAGTATCACGACGCGCGCGACGAGGTCACGAGCGTGCTCCGATGGATGACGCGCCGCATCCTGTTCGGGTCGGCGGCCGCGCGGATCCCGGCCGTCCTTCTGGCCGGAAGGACGAACGGACGTCCCGCCCTCTGCGAGTGGAGGCACCCCGCGCGCGCGATGGAGACGGCGGGATCGGCCGGGTACACCGAGGCGATCGTGGGAAGTCTGCCGGAAGAGGGCACCCGCGAGTGGACCGAGTTCCGTCGGATGGTTCACGGGGAGCGGTCGACCGAGCACGCGGAGGAGAGGCTGACGTGCTCGGTCCGGTTCTGCGCCCGATACTTCGGGGCGAACGGTCCGGTGAACGAGACCGTCTTCGTTCGCCGTCTCTCGCGTGGGTTTGAACTGGTCCGCGTTGCGTAGCCGCCTGCCGTCGATCCTTGATGGACGGAGGTTTCGAAACTAAGCTTCCTGGCTGTTTAGGAACGGCGAAAGCGAACGGCCGGATCTTCCGGCCGCCGTGATGCGGAGGAGGTCGAGGATGCCGTTGCGTCGACACGAGTGCGAGTCCTGCGGACACCGATTCCGCGTTCTCGAGCTGCCGGGCGCGGAGGATGAAGCGCCGACCTGCCCGGTCTGCGGGAGCGCCTCGACGCGTCGCTTGATACCGCTCGTGGCGGTTCAGTTCAAGGGGAGCGGCTTCTACAAGACCGATCGCGGGCGGAAGGGGCACGGCCGCCCGGGGGCCGCCGAAGCCGGTTCACGGGATTCCGGAAGCGCGGATGCCCCGAGAGATTCCAAGGCTTCGACCGACTCCGAGGGCTCCACAGTGTCCGACAAGACGTCCTCCGCCGGGTAGTCCGACCAGGACCGCCCGATCCTGCGTCGCCCGACGAGATACGCTCGCGGCGCTACTCGGGCGCGGAGGGCCCGTCCGACGCCCCGGATTCCTCGGTCCGCCGAAGCACCCGATCTGTGGCCAGCTGCTGAGAGCGGAGGCGGCGCATGGTCCTGAGGGTCCAGATCACGGCCCCGATCAGGACGATGCCCACCAGGGCAAGGAGGCCGAGCATCGTTCCTCCGCGGTTGTCGCCGCCGGGGACCGCGGGCTGATCGGCGAGCAGCATGACGGCGATCAGCCCGAAGTCGTACAGCCCGTGTACGGTGACCGCGGCGAGGAAACCCTTCCGGATCGCGCCCCGCTTCGCCGGGTCGAACTCCGACTGCGCGACGGCGTTGCCGAGGATGGCGCCGCAAGCGGCGTGCATCGGGACGGCGGTGAACGCGCGCACGAGGGCCGTCGTCCAT
Source organism: uncultured Thermotogae bacterium (assembly GCA_964530075.1). GTDB lineage: Bacteria > Bipolaricaulota > Bipolaricaulia > UBA7950 > UBA9294 > JANQEA01. The sequence continues at coordinate 18,746 of CAZGXU010000015.1, read as the reverse complement.
CCCCCATTCAGGGCGTAGATCGCGTTCTCGAGCGCGGCAAAACCGAGCGCCGCGGTGACGCCGAAGACCAATCCGTCCATCGGCTCATCGAAGGAGGGCTGGCGCGCGCTGTAGCCGCGGATGACCAGGAGCACCAGCCCCTCCTCCGGGATGGCGGCGATCACGAATGCCTCGTACAGCGCGGCCAGCGCGATCGACGCAGATCCCGGCCTGACGGCGCTCAGCCCCAACCCGATCAGGACGGCCGGCACGATGCTCAGGAGCCCGTACATGAAGGTGCGCGCGAGGACCGCTCGCGGCTCGCGGTGAAGATCGCGGGAGTAGAAGTAGCGGAGGATCAGGATGATGGGAAGAGCGGTGCACAGAGCCGTCGCGAGCGACCGAGCGATCATAGCCTTCCCCTTCAATCGGTGAGATCGGAGTATACGCGACGGCCCGAGGACGGGTCTCCTCCCGCGGGGTCGTCCGTCCGAGAAGATACAACCGCTTCAACGTGGATTCATGGATCGTTCACGCGCGAAGCGCATCCTTCTTTTCGTACGAGAGCCAACCTTCTTGGCAGGGCCCGACGCGGGACAAGACGCATCGGGCCCTGGATCTTTCAAGGCGGGAAGCCGCTTCCGGGTCTGCCCGTCGGCATCGATGGGCGGCCTCGGGAGGCGATCGGGGCCTACCCCTCCGGCAGCAGGCTCGCGGGGGACGGCTTGCCGTGGCCGGGGTGGATGATGGCGATTGGGAGCTCGCAGAGCTTCCGGATGCTCTGTCGGACGGTCTCGGTGTCGACGCGACGATCGCCGATCGCGGCGCCATGCCGACGCCGGCGGTGACGTCGTGCTCGTCGGCAAGATTCCGACGCTGGATAGAGCTGAAGTGCTTCCTCCGATAGCGGAATCTGCTGCGCGGAACGGCCGGCGCGGCAACCCGAGCGATCAGCGCAAGAGCATGTCGACGACGATGATGTCCGGGTGATGCGTCGGTTCGTTCGGCGGGAAGCCTTTGAAGGCGATTGCCTTCTCCGGGCACCAGAGGAAGCAGGCGAAGCACGACTCGCAATCGTGATGCCAGGTCGGCTTTCCGTCGACCAGCTTGACGTTCTCCCGCGGGCAGACCCTGGCGCAGGTCCCGCAGGACGTGCAGGCGTCTCCGACGGAGAAGTCCGCGTCGATCTTGTTGAACATCCTCATGGCTCCCCCGTGAATCAGGGATCCGATCAGGTTCACCGGCCAGTTGTTCGTCTCCGGCTTGTGCTCGGCTTTGTCCGAGACAGTCCGGACGATCTCGTTCGATCGATCGCCGAAGCGCACCGGCATCCTTTTCGCGATCCGCCGGATGAACCGGATGATCCCCGACGTTCTCATCCCGGGAAGCTGGGCAAAGAAGTCACCGCGGACGGCGAACCCGGCGTCCAAGCCGGAGCCGTTGGCACGGAGGCGGTTTCGCAGCTGGACAAGCGTCTTCCCTTGCGTGCCGCCGCAGTCGGCCACGGCGAAGACATACTGGCCCTTCTTCGGCTTCAACCGCCGCGCGAAGTCGTCGACCATCCGCGGAGTTCCCCAGGCGTAGACGGGGGTGATCAGGCCGATCCGCTCCTCGTTGCCGCCTGTGTACCCGTCTGGGTACTTGGCCATCGGTGCAATCTCGGCGTCGCCGACGCCGTCGGCGATGACCCGCGCGATCGCCAACGAGTTCCCGCTCCCGCTGAAGTAGAAGACCTTCGTGCTCATGCCCCCCCTCCCTCCTTCCGAGTCGCCTCACTCCCCACCGATAGTGGCGAGGATTGAGGCACGACGCAAGTCGACATCGGCAGTTTTGGAGGACGAGCGGATCGGTCCCGCTTGGTCCACCGCGCCGGGCGCGGTGTCGTTCACGCGATGTGAACGAAAGATGAGCAAGTCGATTCATACAGCGTTGTTGGTCGTCTCGGTCCTCCTGATGTTGGGGGCAGTGGCGCTCGGAGGCGATTCTCCGTGGGTCGTCGCCCCGGAGAATGGGGACTTGCAGCGGATCCAGGACGCGATCGACGCGGCACAGGACGGCGGTGTCATCGTCATTCGGCCCGGGACCTACCGCGAGAACCTGTCGATCGACAAGCCGATCGCTCTCCTGGGCGGCGGCAGCGGGACCGACGTCGATGCCTCCTTCGGCCGGATCGTGGGGACCGACAATCGGTTCGCAGACAACGGGCGCGGCCCCGTCTGCCCGGAAGGCCTTCCTTTGCCCGACGGCTTCTTCTCGCCGTAGCGCCGCCCGCCGGGCTCGGGGCGGTCGGCGTCCCCTACGGCCTCAGTGCTCTCCCGTCTGCATCACGTACCACGCGTAGCCCGTCGGAATGACGATCAGGATGTTGACGATCCCCAGCGCGATGTTCGCGCCTCCGAGGAAGAGGCTGATGAACCCGAGGACGACGCCGACGACGGTGACGACGAGGCAGGCGAGCTTCGCCGTCTCAAGATCCCCGGCGCGGAATCGGAGGATCCCCCCGAAGACGAGTCCCAGCCCGACGGCAATGCCGATCACGAAGCCCCACACGTTCTGCATGGCGATCGCGATGATGGACACGACGGCGATTCCGGCGAGCGTGATCACCATCGACGTCAGCGGATCGAACAGGCGTTTCATGAATCCTCCTTTGCGCGATGCCCGCTCGAGGACGAGCGCCTCAGTCTAGTGCGCCGGGCCGGCGAGAGGAAGGTCGCGGCGGGTCGTCGGGGGCTCAGGCCATCTTGCGGATCCGGACCTCGATCTCCGGATGATCCTTCAGGAGCTCCACCAGCCTGGACGTGTCGGTGCTCCCGAAGTGGTAGGGATAGAGGATGCGCGGCTTCATCGCGATCGCGACGTCGGCGACCATCTCCGGCGTCATCGTGTACGGAAGGTTCATCGGCAGGAATGCGACGCCGATGTCGCGAAGGGTCTTCAGCTCCGGCGTATTCTCCGTGTCTCCCGCGACGAGGACGCGCAGGTCACCGAACGTGACCACGTAGCCGTTCCCGTCCCCGCACGGATGGAACGGATCGCCGCTCTCCCGCTTGTGGATCAGGTTGTAGGCCGGGATCGCCTCGACGCTCAGCCCCTGCACGACGGCGACGTCGCCGTTCCGCATCACCGTGCCGCCCTCGATCCGCCCCTCGCAGAGCTCGGTGTGGACGATCTCGGTCGCGTCGGTCCGGATGTGCGCCAACGCCTCCGGATCGAGATGATCGCGATGATCGTGCGTGATCAGAACGACGTCCGCCTTCGGGAGCGTCGAGTAGTCGGCGACCCGGCTGAACGGGTCGACGTAGATCCTCTTCTCTCCGAACGTGAACAGCAGCGAACCGTGACCGAGGAACGTGATCTCCAACTCTCCGCCCGACGTCCTCAGCGTGTCGGTCTCGAACTCCTCCATCGACATCCGCTCACCTCCTGCCCCTTGTCGCGATCCGGTCGCGAAGATCTATTCTAACGACGATCTCCCCGTCGATCGTCTCCCCCGTGCGCTCGAATCCGAGGCTCGTGTACAGCTGCTCGGCGGTGTGGTTGGCCGGTGCGAAGGAGGTCTGGATCTCACGGCACTCGGGAATCGCTTTCAGTCGTTCGAGGACCTGGATCATGGCCGCGCGGCCGCAGCCCTTCCCCTGAAACCGCGCATCGACCATCAACCGGGAGATGTAGCCCCGAGCCTCCTCCGGATCGTAGTCGTACATGATGAACCCGACCATCCGATCGCCGGTGTAGATGGCGAAGGGTTTGGAGACCCCGTCGACCTTCGCCTCCGCGAGGGAGAGGACGTTCGACGCGACGAAGTTCTTCTGATCCTCGGCGACATCGAGCTGAATGCACTCGCGGAAGTTGTCCATCGTGATTTCGCGGAGCGTGACGTCCATGCCCGCCTCCACAGTGGATCGATTCGGATGCCGGATGACTCTACCCGCCCCGTTTGTGCGCCGCAATGGTTGGTTCACCGGCGTGCGGCCGGTAGAATGACCGCCGTCCCGGACGGGGAGGAATGCCACCACACGGCCGAGGAGACCGGGGGATCCGATGTCCGCATCGAAGGAATTCGGCGCCGTACCGAGCGTGGAGATCACGATCCTCGTCGACAGCATCGCCGGCATGCTCGCCCGATCGACGGACGATGTGAAGCGGTTCACGGACGGGCCGCTGATCGCCGAGCCCGGGTTCGCCGTCTTGATCGATCTGCCGTCATCGAATCGCCGGATCCTGTGGGACGCCGGCGCGAGCGCCTCGGCGGTGCTCGAGAACCTTCGGAGGATGGGGCTCGATCCGACGACGATCGACGCCATCGCGCTGAGCCACGGGCATTGGGATCACGTCGCCGGGTTGTCGGAGATCCTCCGCGCCGCGTACCACCCCCCGCGGCCGAGGATGTTCGCGGCGGGGGCGTCGGACGCGGAACTGATCGAGCACGCGAGGCCGGGGACGATCCCTTTGATCGTGCATCCGGCCGCGTTCCGGGAGCGGTGGAGCTTCCTGAAGGACGGGCGTCGCTACGGCCCGATGAACGCGACGAACCGGGCGGAATGGGAAGCGCTGGGCGCGAGGATCGTCGAGACGGAGGGGCCGTACCGCCTCGCGGAGGGATGCTGGACCACGGGGTACGTGCCGCGCGAGAGCTTCGAGACGGCCGGGAGGTCGAAAGGGCTTCGATTCCGCGACGGGAATCGGTTCCTTCCCGACGACATGGAGGAGGATCAATCGATCGTCGTCCACGTGGAGGGGAAGGGCCTGGTCGTCGTCTCGGGCTGCGCGCACTCGGGGATCGTCAACACCGTCCGATACGCCGGGAGGATGTCCGGGGTCGAGACGGTGCACGCCGTCTTCGGCGGCTTCCATCTCGGCCGCGCGGACGAGGACGAGATCGGCCGGACGGTCGACGCCATCGCGGAGACGCGGCCGAAGATGATCGTCCCGACGCACTGCACCGGATTCGATGCCATGCGCCGGTTCGCCGAAAGGATGCCCGACGCGTTCGTCCTTGCGACCGTCGGGACGAAGTACACCGTTTAGCTGTCGCGTCCGGCTCGTGCGCGCCTCCTTCCCGGCGCGGCGGGATGCTGATACCCTGTCGGATCCCCTTTGGCCGAGGAGGGCGCCGTGAGGGTTCAACGCAGCGGACCGATCCGACCGTCGACTTGCGCGCTCTGGCGTGAGGGCCGAAAGACGCGCGGCTACTCCTTCGTCGACTTCGTCCACGGGTACGTCTACGGTCGGTGGCCCTACCTGTACATCGGGCTGGCGACGGGGGAGCGCAGGCTGCCGCGCGCCCTCGCCCCCCTCCTCCGTGCCGCGGTGCGGCTCTTCCTCCGCTCCGGGGGCGGTCGGGATCCGACGGCCTCCAAGCGGTACTTCGCCGATCGGTACCACGGCAAGGTTGTCCCGACCGACGCGGCGGAGGACCTCGTGACGCTCGACGCGCCGATCGAGCTACGGGATCTCGAGCAGATCATCCCGTACGCCACGGCGCGCGACATCGTGATGAGCGAACCGGATCACATCGTGGCGCTCGAGTGCCCGTGCCGATCGGTTCGCGAGAACCCGTGTCTGCCACTCGACGTCTGCCTGATCGTCGGCGAGCCGTTCGCCGGCTTCGTCGCGGAGCACCATTCGAGGAAGGCGCGGTGGATCACCCAGCATGAGGCCGTCGAGATCCTTCGCGCGGAGCGCGACCGCGGGCACGTCCACCACGCGTTCTTCAAGGACGCGATGCTTCACCGCTTCTACGCGATCTGCAACTGCTGCCCCTGCTGCTGCGGCGCGATGCAGGCCCGGGAGAGCGGGACGCCGATGCTCGCCCCCTCCGGCTACGTCAGCTCCGTGAACGGGGAGACGTGCATCGGATGCGGGATCTGCGCCGACGCGTGCCCGTTCGGCGCGCTGGCCGTGGAAGGCGGCGTCCTCGCGATCGACGCGGAGGAGTGCATGGGCTGCGGTGTCTGCGTCGCGAAGTGCCCGCAAGGGGCGCTGTCGCTCCGCAGGGATCCGGCGAAGGGCGAGCCGCTCCGGATCATGGATCTGGTGTCGGGGCATGTCGTGAGCTAGGAGTACCGGCGGGATCCTCTGCGTCGTCCTTCTAGACGCGTGGGCTCCCTGCGGCGGGCCGGAACCACGTGGCGCAGAGTCAGGCGCCCCCGGTCAGCCCGGTGCCCACGCATCGGGAAGCGCCTCGGTCGAACCGAACCATCGGTCGACGAAGTCCGTCAGTCGCTTTCCGGAGATCGATTCGAGGGTCGAGACGAAATCGCCGAACCTCGCCGGAACCGCGCGGTGCCGATCGAGGAACTCCCTCGTCCCTCGAAGGAAGGCCTCCGGCCCGACCAGGGTTCGGAGCCGGTCGAGGAGGGCGACGAACCGATCGTCGAGCAGGAAGACGTCCTTGTAGCGGCCGATGTCCCCGTCGGTGAGTTCGAGGAGCGGTTTCTCGGGCGGAAGACCGGAGGCCGGGGTTCCCCGTGCCTCCCTTCGCTCGCGGTAGCTCCGCCACGCCCGTTCGACGAACCGCGAGTAGTACCCGGCCCCGAGGACCTCCCCGAGCGCCAGCGAGTGGTAGTAGGATGGGAACCCCTCGATCAGGAGCGCGGACGCCGGAGCCCCGGGGGTCACGGCCGGGATGACGAACGCGTGGACGAGCTCGTGGGCGAGGAGCTCGAGCGCCTCGGTCGACCGCGACGCGTCCGCCACGTCCGCGAATCGGTCCCTGGGGATCCCGATCACGTTTCCGGCCGAGATGCCCCCGTACGGGCAGAGCTCGGCGAGGAAGACCATTGGCGTCGACACTCCGCTGCCGTAGTGGGATCGATAGAACGACAGGAGCCTCTCGCCGACGTCGATGTACCGGACCGCGGCGGAGCGGCTCTCCTCCGTCCGCCGGTGGTAGACCCGAAGCGCGGTCCCTTCGACGACGTCCCACTCCGTCGCGGCCAGATGGCAGGAGAGGAGAGGCCAGGGAGAGTCGGTCGTCCAGCGGGAGACGTTCCGATTGCCTCGCCTCTCCTCGGAGGCGAGCTCCCCGAACGCGAGCGGGCGCCACCCCCACGGGACCTCGAGGGCGATCTCGAACGCCGCCGCGGTGTTCCAATCCCATTCCTTCTGGAGCGGAAACCAGACCGAGTATCCCGCTCCCCGCAGGTACGCCCCCTCCTCGTCGATCCGCATGTAGTCGGATGGACTTCGTGCGCCCGAGGGGGAGAAGCTCCCGTCGTAGACGGCGGTGAGGGGGAGGGTCGCTCCGCGTTCGAGCCGGTCGGGAAGCTTGATGGTATGAACGCCGATGCCGCCGGTGTACGCGAGATCGTACGTCTCGATGGACGCCTCGTGCGCGAGGGGCTCTCCCGCTTCGTTCCGGATCTCCCGCACGGCGAGCTCCGGATGAAGGTAGAAGGTGAACGCGTCCGCGGCCTCGGTGTCGGCGTTTCGGACGACCCACCGCGCTCGGCAGGAGAAGGGAACCCCGTTCGCGTGGATCGCGATGTCGAGGCGGTAGGAATCGACGAGAAGCACGTGTTTCCTCCCCGGAAGTACGGAGCACGAGGCCATCTGTACGGAGACGAGTCTAGCGGCTTCCGATCGCGGTCGCAACGCACGCGTCCGCCGCTAGGAGCCCCGCAGGAATTCGGCCGGTGTGAGGATCGGGACGCCGACGTTCGAGCGGCCGGTGAGCAGGTCGTCGTCCTGGGTGATCAGCGTCGCGCCGGCGGCATAGGCGAGCGCGCCGAACTTCCGATCGTCCGGATCGCCGACCTGCCCGAACCATCCCGGGTTGACCGCCCCTCGATGTCGGCCCTCGTCGCGGAAGAGGTCGGCGAACGGCTCCCAGGAGATCGGGGGAATCCGTTCGAGGACCCGCCGGGTCTCGCGGCGGGTCTCCTCGTTCCAGACCAGCCGGAGGCGCCCCTCGCGAACGGCTTCGACGATTCGCGCCGCGTGGCTTCGCGGGTTGAACGCCGCGGCGACGAACACGTTCGTGTCGAGGACGACGTGTCGGACGTCGTCACGCATGCTGGCTTCGATCGCGGTCATGAGCGAAGCGTAGGGTGGATCGTGAAGCTGGGCAAGGCCGGCTACTTGAGGTTGGCGACGAAGTCGTCGATCGGGATGGCGGAGAGGGTCTGGATCTTCACGCTTCCGCGCGAGCTGAGCTCGACCGAGACGCGGGTGATCGCCGCGAGGTCGGGCGCCTCGACGACGGAGACGAAGTCGTACGCCCCGAGGGTCGCGTACTGGTGAACGACCCGTGCCCCGAACTCCTCGATCTCGTGATTGACCTCCTTGATTCGCTCCGGATGCTTCTTGATCGTCCCGGCGCCGGTGTCGGTCAGCTGACTGAGGAGAATGTAGGTCGCCATGCGAGCCACCTCCTTCGCTTGAGGGTGTCCTACCATAGCGAGCCGCTCGGCGGGCGACAACTGCAGTCGGGCACGTGACGGCGACTACGAAGGACGCGGGCCGAACAGGACCGTCCCGAGCCGGACCATCGTCGCGCCCTCCTCGATCGCGACCCCGTACGAATCGCTCATCCCCATCGAGAGGGTGCGCATCTCGACGTCCGGAATCCGAAGCTCGGCGATCCCGTCGAGCAGCCGCTTGGTCTCGGCGAAGTACGGGCGGATCTCCTCCGGGTCCGCCACGAGGGGTCCCATCGTCATCAGCCCCTCGATCCGGATCGAGGGGAGCCCGGCGATCTCCCGGATCAGGTCGACGGCTTCCTCCGGGAGGACGCCGGCCTTCTGCGGCTCGCGGGCGGAGTCGATCTCGATCAGGACCGGCATGACGCGGCCGGCCTTCGCGGCTTCCCGATCGATCGCCTCGGCGAGGCGGATCGAATCGACCGTCTGGATCATGTCGAACAGCCGGACGGCGGCCTTCACCTTGTTCCGCTGGAGGTGCCCGATCATGTGCCACTCAGCCGCGGCGCGACCGAGCCCGTCGATCGCGCGCTCCGCCTCCTGAACGTAGTTCTGGCCCACGAGACGGACGCCTCCCTCGATCGCGGCGCGGATCTCGTCGACCGACCGTGTCTTGGCGGCGGCGAGCACGGTGACGTGCGGCGGGATCCCTTCCAGGAGCCGTCCGACGCGATCGGCGATCGTCGGTCGATCGGTCATGCGTCGCTCCCTTCCGCTTCCGACCGGTCGATCGCCGCGTGCCACGCCTCGTACGTCTCGCCCAGGGAGCGCCGGAGCGCACCGTGTTCGGCCCCGAGCGCGGCGATCCGGCCCCCGTTCCCCGCCGTGCTCGCCTCGATGAGATCCGCCTCGATCCGTTCGAGCCGCGCTTCCAACTCCTCGATCGTCTCCTCCAGGCCGCGGAGCGCTTCTCGATCGTACCGCGTCCGGAGCCCGTCCGTCCGGGCGGTCGAGGGCCGCACGCGGCGACCGGATCGCCCGGTCCCCTTCCCGGACGGCTTCTCCGAAGGGCCGCCCGCCCGGGCTTCGAGGATCCGCCTCCGGTGCTCGGCGTATCCGTAGGTGTGCGCGAGCATCCGGCCGTCCTCGATCAACCAGACCTGCGTCGTGACCGCTTCGAGGAGGGCGCGGTCGTGCGAGACGAGAAGAACGGTCCCGGCGTATTCGAGGAGGGCGCGCTCGAGGATCTCCTGGCTGGCAAGGTCGAGGTGGTTCGTCGGCTCGTCGAGGAGGAGCAGATTCCCTTCGATCGACGCCAGGAGGGCGAGGGCGACGCGGCTCCGTTCCCCGCCGGAGAGGGCCTGCGTCTTCTTCATCACGTCGTCGCCGGAGAAGAGGAACCGGCCGAGCAACCCGCGCGCCTCGCTGATCGTCAGGGGGGCCCGAGCGAGGATCGCGTCGAGCACCGTGTCCGTCCCATGGAGCCCCTCCTGCGTCTGGCTGTAGGTGGCGGCGTGCACGTTGTGCCCGAGTTCGATCTCCCCGCCGACCGGCGGCTGCTCCCCGGTGACCGTGCGCAGGAGCGTCGTCTTGCCGCAGCCGTTCGGCCCGATGATCGCGACCTTCTCCCCTCGTCGGAGATCGAGATCGGGGCAGGAGAAGAGCGGTCGATCGAACCCGATCGCCAGGTCGCGGAGGGCGAGGATCCGCTTTCCGCTCGGCTGCCCGACCGGGATGCGAAGGCCGATCCGCTTGGCCTCCTTCGGCTCCTCGATCCGCTCCCTCTCGATCCGCTCGAGCTTCTTCTCTCGGTCCTTCGCCTGCCGGTGCTTCTGTCCGGCCTTGTGCCGGCGGACGAAGTCCCGGTATCGATCGATCGTCTCCTCCTGCTTCTCAAATCGCTCGAGCTGCCTCCGCCGCTCCGCGTCGCGCAGTCCGCGTGAGGAATCGTACCCGACGCGGTAGGTCGCGACCCGGCCGAACGCGATCTCCCACGTCCGGTTCGAGACCTGCCCGAGGAGGTGGCGGTCGTGCGAGACGAGGACGAGCGCGCCGGTGAACCGGAGGAGCTGTTCCTCGAGCCAATCGAGCGCGGCGAAATCGAGGTGGTTCGTCGGCTCGTCGAGGAGGAGTACGTCCGGAGTCTCGAGGAGGACGCGCGCGAGCGCGGCGCGGGCCTCCTCGCCGCCGGAGAGGAGGGAGATCGGCTTCTCGTACTCGGTCTCGCCGAACCCGACGCCGGCGAGCGCGGCGCGGACCTTCGCCTCGATCTCGTACCCGCCCGCCTCCGCGAACCGGTGCAACAGCTCATCGTACCGATGGAGTTCGTCCTCGTCGGCCCCGCCGGCGATCGCCGTCTCGAGCTCCCGCAGTTCCCGCTCGACAGCGCGGTCCGCGGCGAACGCCCGCTCGACCGCGTCCCGGATCGTGCCGTCCCCCTCGATCCGTGCGGTCTGGGGGAGGTGGCCGATTCGGACGCCGCCGATCGGACGCACACCGCCCTCGGTCGCCTCCTCGAGGCCGGCGATCGTGCGGAGGAGGGTCGACTTCCCGACGCCGTTGTCGCCGATCAACGCGATCCGGTCCCCGCGAGCCACCTGCGCGGAGAACGGCTCGAACAGGACGTGCGTTCCGAACGCCACGCTCAGTCGGTCGATCTGCAGAAGCGACATACGCCCATGGTACGGGAAGCTCCGCGGTCGGGAAAGACGCGGCTTCCCTCTCTCGGGCCGGTGTGCTAGCATGCGTCCGGTGAGCCGGATGCGCGAGGCGATGTTGTACGACAGACTGGCCGACGGCCGCGTCCGCTGCCGCGTCTGTGCGCACAGGTGCGTGATCGAGCCGGGACGGCGCGGCGTCTGCGCGGTGCGGGAGAACGTCGACGGGACCCTCACCAGCCTCGTCTACGGGCGGCTGATCGCCCGCGACGTCGATCCGATCGAGAAGAAGCCCCTCTACCACTTCTATCCCGGGACGCGGGCCTACTCGATCGCGTCGGTCGGCTGCAACTTCACCTGTCTCCACTGTCAGAACTACTACATCTCTCAGTATCCGCGCGAACACGACGGACGGATCGTCGGGGATCGGATCCCGGCCGAGGCGGTCGTCGCCGATGCGGTGGACAACGGCTGCCACTCGATCGCCTATACCTACACCGAGCCGACGGTCGCGATCGAGTACGTCCTCGACGTGATGCGCCTCGCCAAGGGCGAGGGGCTATGCAACGCCTGGGTGTCGAACGGGTACTTCACCGAGGAGACGCTCGCGGCGATCGCTCCGTACCTCGACGCAATCAACGTCGATCTGAAGGGGATTTCCGACCGTGTCTATCGCGAGATCTTCGGCGGAAACGTCCGCCCCGTTCTCGACACGATCGAGCGGCTCGTCGAGGCCGACATCTGGGTCGAAGTGACGACGCTCGTCATCCCCGGGGAGAACGACGCCCCGGACGAGCTCCGCTGGACGGCCGAGGCGATCGTCGGCATCTCGCCTCGGATCCCGTGGCACGTCAGTCGGTTCTTCCCCGCGTACCGACTGGTCGATCGGCCGCCGACGCCGGTCGAAACACTCGAGCGGGCGTTCCGGATCGGTCGCGAGGTCGGGCTGCGCTACGTCTACCTCGGAAACGTTCCCGGCGAGGGCGAGGAGACGCGGTGCGCGGAGTGCGGCGAACGCCTGATCGAGCGGAGCGGGTATCGAATCCGGGCGAATCGGATGAACGAGGGGGCCTGTCCGGCCTGCGGCGCCCCGGTCGACGGGGTGTTCTTCTCGGCCGAATGACGGCGTTCCGCCGTAGCGACGTGTCCGTATCGCGAACGTCGAAGACGAGCTCCGCGCCATAGGTCTTTCAATGCCTCCCAACCGAGAACCATGGACCGCGCACCGCGAACTGTGAACTCCGAACCGCGAACTGTGGCTTCAAGCAAACGAACTTCGGTTCTCGCCGCTCACCTACGGGCCGCGAACCATGAACCGCGCACCTCGAACTGTGGGCTGCCGTCCCCGACGAACCCAATGAACCCTACGAACTCCATGAACCCCACGAACCTCGGTTCCTGCTTTTCAACTGCGAACCGCGAACCATGAACCGCGAACTATGGCTTCCGGCCAACGTCGAAGGCGGGTTCCGACGTCACGGCTTGCGCCGCGTCACGTGAACGCGACGCGCGCCCTCTCCAAGGAGCTCGATCCGGACGTGGACGTCGCTGATCTCGACGAGCCCGTCGATCCGCTCCGGCCACTCGACCACGCTGACGCCCTTCTCCGGCGGGAGGTACGCGTCGAGGCCGACCTCGGCGAACTCGGCGAGCGACGAGATCCGATACGCGTCGATGTGGTGGAGCGTCAGCCGCCCGGTGTACGTGCGGGCGAGGAGGTAGCTCGGCGACACGACGACGTCGGTGATCAGGAGCCCCTTGGCGATCCCCTTGGTCAGCGTCGTCTTCCCCGACCCGAGGGGACCGACGAGGGAGACGAGAGAGCCGTCGACGAGGTCCTCGGCGATCCCGATCCCGATCTCCTCCATCTCGGTCGGGTCGCCGGCGATGATCGTCTTGTCCATCTACGTGCGGAGGTGGACGTCGAGCGTCCCGAGACGGGACTCGATCCGCGCGACGATCTCGTCGACCTCCGGATCGGTCAGGGTCCGATCGGCGGCGCGGAAGGCGAGCTCGTAGGTGAAGCTCTTCCGCCCCTCGCCGACCTGCTCGCCGACGTAGAGGTCGTACAGAAGGGCCGTCTCGACCTCCGGCTCCGCCAAGATCGCGTCGCGAACCCGGGCCTCTGGGAGACCCGTCGGAGCGGAGACGGAGAGATCGCGCTTCGACGCCGGAAACTGCGGCACCTCCGAGTACTCGATCGGCGCGTCGGCGTTGATCGTCAGCTCCGCTGCGTCGAACTCGAAGACGAGGATCGTCGTCGGCACGGCGAACCGCTCGATCAGATCCGGGGACAGCTCGCCGAGGAGCCCGATCGGCCGCCCGTCGCGGACGAACCGCGCGCCCCGTCCCGGATGGAGGTAGGAGGGCACGTCCTCCGTACGGACCTCCACCCCGTCGAGCCGGAGCCGCCGGAACAGGTCGCCGAGGATCCCTCGGGCCGCCGGGAGGGAGACCCGTTCCTTGCCGCGCAGCGGGACTCCCGTCCGGCCGAACAGAGCTCCGCCGAGGGCCTCCCGTTCGCCGCCGGACGCGGAGAAGACGCGGCCGACCTCGTAGATCATCCCGCCGTCAACACCGCGGCTCAGGTTGGTCTCGACGATCGAGAGGATTCCCGGGAGGAGGCTCGATCGGAGCCTCGATTGCGCGACGGTCATCGGATTGACCAATCGGACCAGGTCGTCGTCCGGGATTCCGAGCGCCTCGCGCCAACGTCGCCTGTCGAACCCGTCGCCGATGACCTCGTTCATCCCGAGGCCGGTGAGGATCTCGCGAATCCGGTCCTTGGTCCGTTCGACGGAGTCCTTCCGCCCGACGAGGAGGACCGGCGTCGGCGCCACCGCGTCGAGGCGGTCGTAGCCGTAGGTCCGCCCGACCTCCTCGATCAGGTCAACTTCGCGCTCGAGATCGGGGCGGAAGTACGGGATCGAGGCGACGATCTCGGAGCCGTCCGGCTCGGCGTCGATTTGGAGGCGCCGGAGCAGGTCGAGGCACGTCGCCTGATCGAGGCCGAGCCCGAGGAGGAGGGAAGCGCGCTCGGGGCGGAACCGGAGCTTCCGCCGCTCGCTCGGCGCCGGATAGGCGTCGGCGAGGCCGCGGTGAACGCGACAGCCGGTCAGCCGCTGGATCAGGTGGGCGGCTCGCTCGGCGGCGAACGAGACGCTCTCCGGGTCGATCCTCCGCTCGAACCGCTGCGACGCCTCGCTTCGTAGGCCGACCGCGCGGGACGACTTGCGGATCGCATAGCCGGTGAACGAGGCGATCTCGAGGAGGAGGCGGGTCGTCTCGGGACGGATCTCGCTCCGCTCCCCGCCCATGACCCCGGCGAGGGCGAGGCCGCCCCGCCCGTCGGCGATCATCAGGACGTCCTCGCTCAGGCGCCGGTCGACCCCGTCGAGCGTCCGGAAGGTCTCACCGGGTGCGGCGCGGCGGATGACGATCGGTCCCTCGACCAGATCGGCGTCGAACGGATGGAGCGGGTGCCCGAGTTCGAGCATCACGTAGTTCGTCGCGTCGACGACGTTGGAGAGCGGCCGCATCCCGGCCTTGATCAGCCGGTGTTGGATCTGCAGCGGCGCCGGCGCGATCGTGATCCCCTCCATCCATCGGGCGGCGTAGCGCGGCGTGTCGGCCGGGTCCTCGATCTCGATTCGGATCCGATCGGCGGCGGGAGGAAGCGTCTCTTCCACGTCGGTCGCCAGGTCGGCGAGCGGGCGGTCGAGAAGAGCGGCGACCTCGCGTGCGATCCCGTACACGCTGGCGCAATCCGGCCGATTCGACGGGACCTTGATGTCGAAGATCGTGTCGTCGTATTCGAGCCGCGTCGACAGGTCGGCTCCGACTTCGAGGTCGAGACCCCGCTCGAAGTTCCAGATCCCCTCCGAGCGGTCCTCCAGGCGGAGCTCCTTTTTGGAGCAGATCATCCCGTTGGAGGCCGTGCCGCGGACCTTCCGTCGCCCGATCTTCAGGCCGGTCGGGAGCTCCCCGCCGGGGAGGACGACCGGGACGAGCGCGCAGTCGACGACGTTCGACGCCCCGCAGACGATCTCGAGCGTCTCCGATCCGACGTCGACGAGGCAGAGCGTGAGGTGATCCGACTTCGGCAGCGGCTCGCTCGAGACGACCCGCCCGACGACCGCGTTGCGTAGATCGCCGGTCTTCTCGATCCCTTCGACCTCGATGCCGGCGAGGGTCAGGCGCTCGGCGAGGCGCGCGATCGCCCCGTCCGAGATCTCGATGTCAACGTAGTCCGCGAGCCACCGACACGGGACCTTCATCGAACCTTCCTCCTGCTACAGGAAAACCTGAGCGTAGAAGACCGTCGCACCGGGGCCCATCACGGGTGTCGCCACACCGAGGCGCACCTGAAACGACAGCAGCCCGCCCAGGGTCGAGAGATCGACGATCTGCTCGATCCCCCCCTCCATGTAGGGCGACGTTTTACCGAATTCATCGAGGGTTGTCCAACCGAACCCGCCGGCGAGGAAGAGGCGCGATCGCATTCGGTCGACCATCGCAAGGTTGAGCAGATTGTAGGGCAGCTCTCCGGCGGCCGGGACCTCCACCGCGAGTTTGCCGACGATCTCGTGAAGGGTCGACGGCGGGGAAAACGAATGGAGCCCGCTCAGCCGAAACCGGAACACCTCGGGCGGGTCGCCGAAGCCGAGGCCGAGCCGGGCGCTCCCTTGGAGGTAGGCGCCGGCGGAAAGGCGGAGCTCGTCGCTCGCGCTCGCGGACAGACGGGTGGATCCGTCGGCGGTGACGTCGATCGACAGCTCGTGGGTCCGCGACGAGGCGAAGGAGGGATGATCGATCACGTCGAGCTCGAACGCGAGCAGCGGCGTCTCGTCGGCGAACAGGCGCTCGACGCCGACGGTCCACGAGACATCCGGCTCCCAGAACGTCGCGGGCGCCCCGGTCTCCGGCTGATCGTACTCGGTGTATCTGTACGCGATCTCTCCGGTGAATCGATCCCCTCCCACGGAAGCAAGCGCGAACAGTTGGTGGTTGCGGCCGAGCTTGATCTGCGCGGAAGCGGCGCCCTGCGCGACGGAGATGCGGAACCGGTCCAAGTACGAGAAGACGAGACCGCCGGTCTCGGTGTCGGCGGTCAGCACGTAGGCGTCCAGCGGATAGGCCGCCTCGTTCGCCCCTCCGACGATCTTCACCGGCGCGTTGTTGTTCAACCGGTCCAGGTCGGGAAGCCTGTGGTCGGGGTCGATCGTCGCGCGGGCGACCCGCGACGGGGTCCGGAAGGTCAGCTCGGCGGACTCCGGGTCCCCGGACCACTCCTGTCGGAGGGTGGCGCCGGACTGGAGGGTCATCTCGACGTCGACCGGCTGGGGGGTCCCTCCGGAGCGGGTCACGACGACGGTCGTCACGTACTCGGTGCCCGAGCGTCCTCGGGACGCGATCCGGATCGAGTAGTCGACCCGGCCGGGACCGAAGACCCAGGTGTCGAAGATCTCGTCGAGCGATCGCCCGGCCTCCTCTTCGAGCAGGCTCTGGAACGTGCGGACGTCGAGCAAGTCCGCCTTCCGTTCCTCGATCGCCCGCAAGATCGCCCGCTCGAACGCGTCCTCCCCCGTCGCGGCGGCGATCGCCCGGGCGACGAGGTAGCCCTTGTCGTAGAGGCGGACGTCGGAGACGTTGCTGAATTGAACGTGCTCGATCGGCTTGACCAGCGCCTCGTCGAACCCGGCGTACTGGGTCATCAAGTACGGGAGTTCGATGAAGTGTTCGCGGAGGTTGAAGTAGCCGAACTGGCGCTTCACGAGTCCCTCGATCAGGCCCGGTGCGCTGAGGTCGAACAGGTTCGGCTCGAACGCGCCGTACCGGCCCTCGAAGTACCGGACGGCGAGGTACTGGGCGAGTCCCTCGGAGAGCCACGCCTCGGCGTTCAGATCGATCCCGGTCCCCAGGCCGACCCACTGGTGGGCGATCTCGTGGGCCAAGACGTACTCCGCGACGCGGTTGAGCGCGCCGGAGAAGAGGACGTTCCGATGCGTGAAGAACCAGCGCGACAGCCAGACGATCCCGTCGGCGGCGAACGAAAGGCCTTCGTCGTTCGGGTTCTCGACGATCGTCAATCGGGCTCGGGGATACGGCCCGTAGCGTTCCTCGTACTCGTCGAGGATGTCGCGGGCGAGGGTGGCGAAGAACCGGGCGTCCTCCTCGTGGCCGGCGAGGTAGGCGACCTCGATCGGGATCGGCCCGTCGAGCGTGTAGCGGCCGTAGTCGGCCCCGATCGTCAGCCCGAGCGAGCGGGCCGGCGACTCGTCCACGATCCTGAACCGCTTCGGCTCGTCCTCTTCCGCCGGGTCCGTCAGCGGCTCCAGGACGTCGGCCCCGGCGATCAGGTCGAACCCGCTCGGCACGGTGACGGTTGCCTCGAGGCGGACCCACGGGAACGTCAGCGGGAACGCCTCGCGCCCCGCGTAGGCGATCCTCCCGCCCTCTTCGACGATCTCCTCCTGAGCCGGGAAGAGGGTCGGGAACCACCCGAACCGCCACGTCAGGATCCCGGCGGTGATCCCCTGGTCGCCGATCGAGTTGCGCGGGACGTCCGTGGTGAACGCGATCCGGAGTGTCACAGTCTCCGGCGCATCGGGGACGAACTCGGGCAGGTCGATCGCGAGGACCGTGTCGTCGAGCGAGTACGTCTGCCAGGACGGCGGGAGGGCGAGGGTGCGGAACGGGAGCGCGAACGCCTCGTCTCCCTCCACTCGCTCGACGGTCGTCACGACCGTCTCCGACGCCTCGAATCCGAACGGATACCGCTCGTCGGTCGCTCGCGGCGAGAGATACGGGTTCGGGTCCCGATCGAGGTTCGCGAGGAGCGACAGGTAGACGGTCGGCGTCGTCGGCACGAGGCGCAGCTCGGCGATCCCGTCGATCTGCCGGTGCTCGGCGTCGTAGCGGACGTCGAGGGTGCAGCTCGGCTCGTCGGTCGCTCCGGCCCGGAGCGGGACGGCGAGTACCAGTGCGGCGAAGAGTGAAACCATGAACAGCTTCATGGGACCTCCTGTGAGCCCTGCCTAGTCTTCCGCCTCTTCGGCTTCCGCGGTGCGGTCGACGCGAACGCGGGCCGAGGTGATCTCTCGGTCGGTCGCCCGTTCGACGAGCAAGGCCACGCGGCCGATCCCGACCTTGTCGCCCGGCTTGGCCATGGTCCCGAGGCGATGCTGGATCAGGCCGTTGATCGTGACCCCCTCGTCCTCGGGGAGCTCGATGTCCATGGCCCGGTTGAGATCGTGGACGGCGGTGTCCCCGGTGACGAGCGCCTCGTCGGCGGAGATCCGCTGGAGGAGCGCCGTCGGACGATCGTACTCGTCCTCGATCTCGCCGACGATCTCCTCGAGGATGTCTTCCAACGTGACGATCCCGGCCATCCCTCCGAACTCGTCGATCACGACGGCCATGTGGACTTTCTGCCGTTGAAACTCCCGCAACAGCACGTTGATCGGCTGTGTCGTCGGCGCGTAGTAGGCCGGACGGAGGAGCTTGGCGAGCGTCATCTGCGGATCGGACGGATCGCAGGAGAGGAGGTCCTTCGCGTACAGGGTGCCGACGACGGCGTCCGGGACCTCCTGGTAGACGGGGAAACGGGAGTGCCCGTCCTTGGCGACGATCCGCTGGACCTCTTCGAGGGACGTCGCAAGCTCGATCGCTTGCACGTCGGGGCGCGGGACCATCACGTGCTCGGCGTTCATCTCGTCGAAGTCGAGGATCCGGCGGATCATCT
>CAZGXU010000014.1:9870-47705 GCA_964530075.1 uncultured Thermotogae bacterium | reverse complement strand
TTCCTGGAGGAGTTCGAGCCGGGCTCACCAGTCGCCGTGGAGACGATCGGTAACTGGTACTGGATCACCGACGAGATCGAAGCGGCGGGGATGGTTCCGCAGCTGGTCAACGCGCGCCGAGCGAAGGTGATGAGTGGTTCGATCAACAAGACCGACAAGCTGGATGCTCGAGGGCTCAACCGGCTGCAGCGATCGGGGACGCTGCCCACGGTGTGGATTCCGCCGAGAGACCTGCGGGATGCGCGTGAGCTACCACGGACGAGGATGGTGCTGGTTCGACAGCGGACGAAACTGAAGAACCGCATCCACGCCAACTTGGCGAAGTACGGGCTGAAGACAGACGGAGTGACCGATCTGTTTGGCGTACGAGGGCGTCGGATTCTCGGCCAGTGTCTCGAAGAGCTTCCTGAGCAGACGCGGTATGCAACGCAGTCTCTGCTCGATGAACTCGATCATCTCCACGCGAGGATCGGGGAACTGGAGGAGCGGATGGCCGAGCTGTTCAGTGAGATCGAGGCACTCGAACTGATCAAGACGCTACCGGGGGTCGGGTTCATCCTTGGTGTAGTCATCTTGACTGAGGTCGGGGATGTCGAGCGGTTTCCGAGCGCGAGTCACCTGGCGTCGTACGCAGGGATGACGCCGCGGGTTCATGCCAGTGGAGGACATGTTCGGCATGGGCGGACGCGACCTGACGTCAATCACTACCTGAAATGGGCGTACGCCGAGGCGGCCAACGTTGCGATGATGCATCGACGTCGACACCCTCGGCAGCATGTAAGTCGCCTGTATGACCGAGTGAAACGCCGAAGGGGTCATCCCAAGGCCATCGGAGCCGTTGGGAGACATCTGGCCGAGGCGACGTACTGGATGCTGACGAAACAGGAACCGTATCGCGATCCAGCTATGGATCGCGTGCAGGTTGAGTCGATGAGGGAGGCGTGAGCGCGGCGGGGACATGAACCAGCAGAGGTTCGATTTGTGATTGCGACACGTCGCCTGAACAACCTATTGCTGCATGGACAGCGAAGAGATGACTCCGACTCACCGGCGATGGGCCGACGTGGGCTCAACACAGGAGGTGCAGCGAGTACAAGTCGTTGACAAACCGCGCGCTTTCAGAGATGTCCCCCGAACCCCCAACTCCAAGAGTATGGCCTACTCTGGATCGAAGTCTTCTACAAACGTCACTTCATCAGCCCCGACCAGCACTGACATATCCCGCAGGACACCCCTACTTGGCGTGCACACATGGTAAAGGTTACGGCCGGGCTCGTAGAGGATAGCGAAGACCTCTTCTCTGATTTCTCGTAGGTGCATGATCTTCCCTACCTCCGCTGTTACGTGCTTGGTGTTATGGGAGAACGCGATCCTGTGGATTCGTCTGTCGGAGAAACTGCTGACGCCAACCACTCTTGCGAGGTGTTTCTTGATGGACTCGTAGATTTCTAGAGCCTTCTCGTTGCTGCTGGCATGGGGTACAAACCACTTCATATCAGATCCCCCTCATTGAAACGCACCCTTCCGGGTTCCTTCCTGAGTGACGCCTATTGAACAGCAATGTTACTACTTGGCGCAAGGGCGATGGTCTGAGAAGACCAGGGAGTTCAGAGAAGAAGAACCGTATCTCTTTACCGAGGCGTGACCTTGTGCCCTCACCTCCGTACACGTGGAGTTGACGCCCTCTGTGTGTGGTGATAGACTGGCTTCGCAGATCGCGACCGGGGCATTGAGACCTTCGGAGTGCATCTGCTCCAGCAAGCCCCTCTGCGGAGGGGTTTGCTGTTCATAAGCGCACGATCCCCTGAGGGTCACTCCTGCTTGCGTTCGTATTCAGTATTGCCTGGGGTATCGAATCGAACAGGTTCTCAAGGGAGAGAGCACTCTGCCACGGTCTGAGAGTTCCGTTCTCCCCTTTCACTTTCAATAGCAGGGCGTAGGCGATGATGTCTGCAAGCTGTGTGAAGAGGCAATGCCTGGAGTCTTTGAAGTTCGCATCCTTGACGAAGTTGTCAAGAGGAAGGTTCTTCGTGGCGGTCCCTGAGCCCCAGTTGTGGACTCTGGAGCCTGTTGGCAGGTACACGCGAGCCTTGCGATACATCTGGCGATACTCACCATGCCCTTCGTCGAAGAACACCAGGCCCAGTCTCTCTGATCGCTCGCAGGATGTTCTCATTCTCTGGAAGAGGGCAATCAGCGAGGCCTCAAGTTGCGAATGGCCGTACAGGATCGATCCGGGACCCGAGACAACTGACAAGACACTCGGCTGGGGGAGGAAATCTATATCAGCGAGTAGCGCGCGGTAGACCTGCGCTGCCTCAACTCGTGTGTATTGAGTCGTACCATGCCGGAATCTTCCCCTCCCGGATGCGAGCTTCGAGGCATGCAGTTCCTTCGCTACTCGTAGGCCGTCACGCTTGCTGGCACGTCGCCGCCATTCACGGATTCCCTTGAGGTGTTCCTCCCAGACCACGCGCCACTCGAAGTCCTGCAATCTCAGGAAGGGGACGCAGATTGCCGTGAACGCGAACACAGAACCGGGAGCCGTAGACTCGTCGATGTAGAAGACATCCATCCCGCCAGCTGGGAGCGACGGCATTGCCATTGTTCTCTGCCCCTCTACAGATCTTAGCGTTCACCTGATTCCGAGTCTACCTAGGGAAGATCAAGGCGGGCGCCGGATGGCGCCCGCCGTTTGTTGGTCGGAGTCTCACGCCGAGATCAGGATCTCGGCGACTACTGTATGATCAGGTTCTCCGAGAAGCGATCGGTGTCGGCGAGGAGGAACTCCTCGGTCGTCGCCAACGCGTTGACCGGACATACGTCGACGCACTGCGCGCAGAACGTGCAGCGGGCCACGTACATCCGGATCTTGTTCTTCTCTTCCCCTTCCGGCTTGTACAGCTCGATGACGCGCGCCGGACAGACCCGTTCGCAGAGTCCGCAGCCGATGCACGTCTCCCGGTCGTAGGCAATCTTTCCGCGCAGGTCCTTCGGTGTGGGGATCGGAGGGTGGATCGCCGCCTGACCGGCGGCGACCTTCTGGAGCACCGCCGTGACCGACCGCGGCATGTGTCTCACCGGGAACGGGTTCGTCGCCGGCTTGCTGAACAGCTGCTTCATCAACGTTCCGAAGATCACGATCCCCTCCTAGACGAATCGATCGAGCGTCAGCAGGAGCATCCCGAGCAGGGAGACTCCGGTGACCGGCAGCCAGAACAGGCGCGTCATTTGGCCGATCTTCAGTCGGGCGAACCCGACCCGTACGGTGATCACGGCGACGAAGATCACGAGGAACACCTTCACCAAGTAGAAGGCAACGTCGATCAGTCCGCCCCAGACGCCGGTCACGCCGAAGACGCTCGCCAAGCCGTACGGGAAGAACAGGGCGACCACCAGCGACGCCATCACGACCATCTTGATCGCGTCGCCGAGGTAGAACATCGCCAGGTTTCGCCCCGAGTACTCCGCGAGCAGCCCCCCGGCGATCTCCGTCTCCGCCTCCGGGATGTCGAACGGGATCTTCGCCAGCTCGGCCGGCGTGACGACGAGCAGCGCCCCGAACAGGAGGAGGAGGCCGATGACCCCGATTGGCCCGACGAGGCCCCACAGCGGGTTGGCGGCGAGGGTTGTCAGCGAGAAGATCGGCTGGCCGGGCAGGACGACCGACAGCCGCCACGCGATCGACAGGAACGTGATCGCAAGCGGAAACTCGTAGGCCATCATCATCACCATCTCGCGCTGCGCCCCGACGGTGGCGAACGGCGAACCGGCGGCGAATCCGCCGACGACCATCGCCAACGAGGGCACGGCGAGAAGGTAGAGGATCAGGATCAGGTCCCCGTACCCGCCGAGGAGCGGCTTGAACCCGCCCAACGGGAGGTAGAAGAGGAGGGTCCCGGCAGCGGTAAGCGACAGGAGCGGCATCAGGTTGTACAGCCACCCCACCGCGTGATCCGGCACGACGTTCTCCTTGACCATCAGCTTGACGACGTCGTAGAACGGCTGCCGGAGCGGCGGGCCGATCCGGCCCTGCATCTGGGCCGCGAGCTTCCGGTCGAACCCCTTGTAGACCATCCCAAGGAGCGCGCCTCCGAAGAGGATCACGATTCCCTGCCAGACGGCATTTGCGATGGTTGCGCTCATCCGCAGATCCTCCTTGTCTTCTCACGCGACAGCCGAACGAGCTCCGTCTTGGTCCGCACGGATTCGGTTCCGGCCTCGTCGACGATGTGCACGCGGTCCATGCAGCACATGCACGGGTCGATCGACGCCGCGACGATCGGGATGTCGGCCACCTCTTCGCCGAGGAACTTCGGCACCCAGCCCATCAGGTTGCCGTACGTGGGCGCTCTCACCTTCCAGACGGCCATCTCTTCGACGTCCTCCTCGAGCCGCACGTAGTGGAAGACCTCTCCGCGCGGCGCCTCGTGTCGCCCGATCCCCTCCCCGCTCGCCTTCTTCAGGGTGGCGAGGAGCGCAGGAACCTTCGGGATCGACGTCAGCTCCCCTTGAGGGAGGTTCTCGAGGCAGAACTCGATGATCTCGATCGCCTGACCGACCTCGAGGAGGCGGACGATGATGTTGTCGAACACATCTCCGATCGGCTCCGTTCCGTAGTCCTCCGGGGTGATCGCGTGGAGGTCCATGTCGGCGTACGCGAGGTACGGCATGTCGACGCGGACGTCCTTCTTCACGCCGGACGCACGGGTCGTTGGCCCGACGGAGCAGAGCTCGACCGCCTGATCGTAGGTCAGCACCCCGATGTTGCGCGTCCGCATCTCGACCGACTTGTCGTGGAGGAACGCGTCGATCAGGTTCTGCAGCAATCGCTTGTAGTAGTCGAGCGCCTCGTAGGCGAGCGGCGCCTTTTCCTCCGGGATGTCGCGGCGGACGCCGCCGAAGATCGGGATCGCGTAGTCGACGCGGTTCCCGGTCAGCTGCTCGAGGAGATCCATCGACTTCTCTCGCACCCTCCACACGAGATGAAGGAGCGTGTCGAACCCGAGTTCGTGCGCCCCGACACCGGCCCACAGCAGGTGGGAGTGAATCCGTTCCAGCTCTCCGATGATCGTCCGGATGTACTGCGCCCGGGGCGGGACCTCGATGCCTGCTGCGCTCTCGACCGCCTGGGTGAACGCCAGGGGGTGCGAGATCGAACAGATCCCGCAGATCCTCTCAGCCAGGTACAGCGTCTGGATCAGGTTCCGCCGCATCCCCATGTACTCGATGCCGCGATGGGCGAATCCGGGCTTGATGTCGACGCCGACGATTCGTTCGCCGTCGAGGTCGAAGTGAAACCGGATCGGCTCCTTCAGCGCCGGATGAACCGGCCCGACCGGCACGGTGTAGCACGCGGTGCTCCCGCCGACCTCTAGGTTGATCGATCGGTTATTCATCGCGCGCCTCCCACTTGACCAGTCGCTTCACGTAGGGACGAACCTCGTCGTCCTGGTCCTTCCGCCACGGATGGATCGTCATATCCTCGGGGAGGAAGAGGTTCCGATCGTCGGGGATCCCGTCGACCTGCAGCCCGAAGAACTCGTGCTTCTCCCGCTCCGAGGTCTGCGCTCCGGGGAGGAGGTCGCAGATCGTCGGGAGCCGGAAGTCGTTCTTCGGCACGACGGTGCGAATCGTGAACGTCGCCTCGCCGTAGCGCTCCCCCCAACCGGTCGAGAAGTGGTAGTTGAACGCGATGTCGTCGCCGAGGTCGTCCCCCGAGATGACGGTCAGGTGCGGGTGGTACTCCGCGCACAGATGGGCGACCGCGTCGTGGAAGCCGCTCCGGTCGACCGTGAGCCACAGGTCGTACACCGATCTCGGTTCGACCGTTCCGACCTTCCTCTCGACCGTCCGATCGTCGAGGACCTTCTCTCCCAGTGCTTCTTTGAAGGAGGAGAGGATCTGTTCTGGGTTCATCCGCTCACCCCCGTCTTCTCCAAGGTTTCGAGCTTGGTGACCGCCTTGACGACGCCGTCGATGATCGCCTCCGGCCGCGCCGGGCAGCCGGGGACGTAGATGTCGACCGGAATCACCTCGTCGACCGGTCCGACCATGTTGTACGACTCGTAGAAGACGCCGCCGGTCGCACCGCAGCCGCCGACGACGATCACCGCCTTCGGATCCGGCGTCTGGTCGTAGATCCGCTTCAGCCGCGGGAGCATCGGCCGGGTCACGGGACCGGTGACCAACAGGACGTCCGCGTGCCTCGGCGTTCCCGTGAGCATGATCCCGAACCGTTCCGCGTCGTAGCGCGGCGTCAGCGCAGCGATGATTTCGATGTCGCAACCGTTGCAGGATCCCGTTGCCACGTGGAAGACCCACAACGCCTTCTTGAATGATCGTGGTAGGGCCATATCACTCACCTAACCAGTACCAGAATCACGAAGACCAGACCGAGCACCCCAACGAACCAGGCCGCGTAGTCGCTGAGGATTCCGGTGTGGAGCGCCCTCACCCGCCGATAGTAGCCGGAGAGGCCGTCGACCATCCCCCAATAGAGGTGACGGCCGCGGACGTGGAGCGCCGCGGAGGCTTCCGGCTCTTCGTTCCCGGAGAGGAAGACCTTCGTCTGCCCGGTTCCTCGCTTGTAGTCCTTCTTACCGAGGGAGCGCACGATGAAACCGGCCGCCAGGATGCCGAGGAACAGGAGGGCCCAGGCGATCGGATTCCACGCCCCGAAACCTGAAGAGATACCGTTCATGGCGTTCCTCCTCCCAGTACCAGGCCGATGTACGTGTCGCGCCCGTGCCAGAGCGCGTTCGCAGCCGGCGTGACGATCTTGTCGATGAAGAACCCTGGGAAGAGGCCGAAGACGATCACCACGAGGGCGAGCGCGACCATCGGGACCATCATCCCCATCGGGGCCTCGCCGCCGAGGCCTTCCTGCTTCGCTCCGAGGAACGCGGCCTGGAAGACCTTTACGAAGACGGCGAGGAGCAGGATGCTTGACAGGACCGCCACTACAGACAGGAACGGGCTCAACTTGAACGTCGCCTCGTAGATGAGGAACTTCGAAGCGAAGCCGTTGAACGGCGGGACGCCGGCGAGGGCGAACGCGCCGATGATGAACAGCACGCTCGTCCACTTCATCGAGTGCGCTAGGCCGCCCATCCGATTCAAATCCCGCGTCCCCGCCGCGCGGATGACGACCCCGCTGACGAGAAACAGGAGCCCGATGCAGGCCGCGTCGTTGAACATATGGAAGATACCGCCCTGCATCGCGACGAATCCGTAGTCCGGCTTGGCGACGCTCACCGCGAGCCCGACCCCGACGCCGAGGAGCATGTACCCGACCTGCGATACCGCACCGTAGGCGATCAGGCGCTTGATGTCGTTCTGGATCAACGCCATCGTCACCCCGACGAAGATCGTCAGCAGCGCGAGGACGATCAGGATCCATCCGAGCGTCGCGACGTTGATCGTCAGACCGAACAGCGTAAACAGGATCCGGAACAGCCCGTAGAGGCTCGCCTGGCTGTTGGCGACGAGGACCGCCGACATCGGAGCCGGGGCCTCGCCGTACGCGTCGGGCGCCCACATGTGCAACGGGACCGCGCCGGCCTTCAGCGCCAGTCCGGTGAGGAGCAGGCCGAGGGCGACGATGTCGATCGCGCTCCCCGTCATCGCGCTCGCCAGGTAGGCGATGTTCAGCCCGCCGTACTGCCCGTAGAGGAGCCCGACAGCCAGCAGTACGAACAGGCCGGACAGCGTGTAGAGCGCCATCACCTTGAACCCGGCCTCCTGGGAGGTCTTCAGCCAGACGCGGAAGCCGATCAGGCCGCACGCGGCGATCGACGTGACCTCCAGGAAGACGAAGAAGTTGAACATGTCACCGGTCAACTCCATCCCGAAGATCCCCGCGGTGAGGAGCATCAGCAGGCTGTAGAACAGGGTCCCGCCGGACCGCTCCTTCCAGTACGAGAAGCTGAAGAAGGTTCCAGTAAGCGTGACCAGCGCGGTGATCAGGGCCATGAACGCGCCCATCCCGTCGGTTTCGAGGATGATCCGGATCGGAACGCTCATTCCTGACGGGAGCGGAAGGGCGAACCCATGCCCTCCGAGCACGTAAAGGCCCGGGGCGCCCGCCCGGCCGAACACGCTCGCAGCCAGGAGGCCCGCGAAGGCTGCGGTGATCAGCGCGATCAGCCCGACAAACGTGTCCCGTGCGCCTCGACCGAGCTTCCCGATGAGCGGAACGGCGAACGCGCCGAGCAGCGGGATCGCGATCAGGAGCACGGGTGCGTGATTGGTCAGTGCGGTCATCCTTGGAGCTCCTTTACTTTCCGAACGTCGAGGGTCCCGTAGTGGCGATGGATGAACACGGCAAACGAGAGGAGCAGGGCCGTCGTCGCCAGACCGATGACGATGCTCGTCAGCGTCAACGCCTGGGGCGTCGGCAGGACCATCTGCTCCGCCCCCGGAGCGAACGTGTAGATCGGCGCGATGCCGGCCGTTCGGTATCCGAGGGTCACGAGGAACAGGTTGACCCCCGTCTCGACGAGCGAGACCCCGATCACGAGCTTGATCAAGTTGCGCTTGAACAGGAACGTGTAGACGCCGAAGACGACCAGCAGCGTCGCGACGACGAACGGGAAGTTCCCAATGTTCATTCGGTCCCCTCCTCTCGAGCTCCGATGAGCATCACGATGACGACGGCCGCGATCCCGGTCATCACCTTCAATCCGACCGCCCAGTTCATCAGCGGGAGCGTCCCGCCGGCGTCGAACACGCCGGCGTTGGGCCCGATGGGAACCGAACCGCCGAAGAGCGGGCCCGAGTTGGCGAGCAGGTTGTAGAAGAACGCCGTGCCGATTCCCACGAAACCGAGCGCGAGGAAGGCCAAAGCGCCGATTTCCTCCAGGGTCTGGAGGAGATGTTGGTTGAGGCGCCCCTTGACTCCGACGGCGCCGAACGCGACGAGCAGGAGCGCGAACGCGCTCGCGACGACCGCGCCGCCCTGAAATCCTCCGCCGGGGGTCAGGTGACCGTGCATGATCACGTAGAACCCGAAGACGAGAGCCAGCCCGTACACGAGCCGGGTGATCGTTCGGACGATGATCGACATGCCAGTGTTCATCGCTCGTCCTCCCGTAGCTTTCGGAACAGCGCAAACACGCCGACGACAGCGGCGAACAGGACGGTCGCCTCGCCGAGGGTGTCGAATCCACGGTAGTCGAAGACGACGGCCGTCACGGCGTTGTTGGCAGCCACTTCGCCCTGCGTGTGGGCGATGAAGTAGTCGTCCATGCCGGCGAACGACGGCTCACCGAACGGACGCATCGACGTTGCAGCGAGCAGGAGGAACGCGCCGACGAACAGGAACGCGACGAGAATGACGGCCTTTTTCATTCCTCCTCCTTTCTCCGCGTGCGGCGCACCGCGATGACGTAGATCGCCGTGGTGAGCGCCGCTCCGATCCCGGCCTCGGCGATCGCGACGTCGGGGGCTTGGAGCATGTAGAATTCGAGAGAGACCAACAGGCTCGCGGCCGCAAGGGCCAGCACCGAGGAAATGAGATCCTTGAACCAGACCGCGAGCGCCGCGCCGACCGCGATCAACACGAGGACGACGACGTGAAGAATGCTCTGCACGATCATGATCGATCCTCCAGTCTGTCCACCACGGCCCCCTTCGGCTTGATCCCGCTGCGATGCGACGCGCGCGCGATCGCGTGAGAGCCGGTCGGATTGGTAATAAGCAGGGCGAGCAGCGCGATGATCGCGTGGATCGCCAACGTCTGGTACGTCGTCCCACCGCGGGCGAAGCCGTAGGCGATGACCGCGGCCGCGGTGAAGATCGAACCGAACGTCGTGCATTTGGTCGCCCCGTGCAGTCGCGTGTAGACGTCGGGGAAACGGAGAAGGGCTAGCGCGCCCAGCCCGTTGAAGGCCACACCGATGCCGAACAGGACGTACAAGAAGACGCGCATCACAGCCCCCCCTCCAGGTATCGGGCGATGTACAACGTTCCGACGAACGAGAGCAGCGCGTAGATGATCGCCACGTCGATGAAGATGACCTCGTCGAACGCCGCGCCCAAGACGATCATCGCGGAGACGACCAACGTGTTCATGGTGTCGAGCCCGACGACGCGATCCCCGGCGGTCGGGCCGAGCCCGATCCGCACCATGCTGAACATCGCGAAGAACACGAGGCACGCCGCGACGATGAAGAAGGTGATCGGGTCGATGATCATTCCGCGATCCTCCTTGCCCAGTCCGGGAACGACCCGCAGACCGCCTTGGCGGACGGCTCCGGATCGGTGACGTTGATCCAGTGCACGTACAGATCCCTGTTCTCCTCGTCGACGTCGACCGACAGCGTCCCCGGTGTGAGCGTGATCGAATTCGCGAGCAGCGTGACTCCGAAATCGGTGCTCAGACCGGGCGTAAGTCGGACGATTCCCGGGCGGATCCTTCCGGTGATGACGCGGTAGGCGACGTCGAGATTTGCCTTGGCCATGGCAAAAAAGAAAGGCCCCACGAGATACGCTAGGAACAGTAGTATCCGTAGGGGGTTGAGCATCCGCAGGGGATGCCCCCTTCCGCCTCGCTCTCGACGCACAGCGACACGCCCGGCGATCAGCCCGGCGACGAGGGACAGGACGGCACCGGTGATCAGTTCTTCGATACTCCAGACCCCCACCGTTCCGCTTCCGAACGCGAGCAGAAGGTAGAAGGCAAAAGCAACGCCAGCAGTGATCAGAGTTGCAAGCATTCCCACCCTCCCGATAGAACGATTCCCGACGGAATCAGCGGTTGGAACTGTCTTTCCCGTCGAGCTGCCTTATGTTACCGGAGGCATCGAGGGGGTGTCAAGAAACGTCCAATGGATAGGGCACTTCCGCAATTCGGTCAGCTTCTACGGACAAGTGGGCAAGGCTACTCGATGTCGATCGACATCGTCAGGGTGTCCGTGTTCCCGCCGTCGTCGGTCACGGTGAGAGAGATCGAATAGGTCCCCGGTGCGGTGAAGGTGTGCTCGGCGATCGCGCCGGTCGCATCGGTGGCGCCGTCTCCATCGAAGTCCCACGCGAACGAGACGATCTCCCCGTCGAAATCGGCGGAGGACGTGCCGTCGAACAGGATAGGGTCGCCCGGGTTCGGCGAGGCGGGCATGTAGGAGAAGTCGGCGACCGGGGGCTGGAAGGACGACGGTCCGCTTTCCGCAACGGGCGGAGGTTCGACGACGCTGATCGTCGCGGAGACAGCGTCCGTGTCCCCGTCGTTGTCGGTCACGGTGAGGGAGACGGTGTGCGGTCCCGGTTCGACGAACGTGTGCTCCGCGAGAGGGGCCGTCGAGTCGACCCGCCCGTCCTCGTCGAAGTCCCACGCGAATCCGACGATCCGCCCGCCCGGATCCAAAGAGGACGTCCCGTTGAACAGGACCGACTCCCCGGCGATCGGCGCGACCGGCACGAACGTGAAGTCGGCGACCGGCGGTTGGAACGTGGTGACGCTGCTCGGCCGTTCGGTGCCGCTGGTTTCCGCCTGGATCTCGATCGGGAGTGTGACCGTGTCGCTGTTCCCGTCGTCATCGACGACGGTGAGCGAGACGTCGTAGGTCCCCGGTTCGGGGAACGCGTGCTCCGAGACGGCCTCCGTTGCGTCGGGGGCGCCGTCCCCGTCGAAATCCCACGCATAGGAGACGATCTCGCCGTCGAAATCGGACGAGAGCGTCCCGTCGAACGCGATCGGTTCGCCGGAGACTGGCATCTCGGGGGTGTAGACGAAGTTGGCTGTCGGCGGTTGGAAGGTGATGATCACCTCGGGTGGGGGGATGAATCCGCCGAAGACGACCGGCAGGGGGGCCTCGGCTGCGACGTCGATCGTCGCCTCCTCGGGGGTCGTGAAGACGAACCGATCGGGGAGGGTTCCGGCGTCGAAGCGGATCGTGTACGGCCCGGGCACCACGTCGACGAAGCTGAAGTCGCCGGACAGGTCAGTGTACGCGTCGGCGACGAGGCCCGCCTCGTCGGTCAGCAATGCGCGGACCTGGGAGAAGCCCCCCTCGTCCGCGTCTGCGACGCCGTCTTGGTTCCGGTCGTCGAACAGCCTCCCAGTGACGACGACGACCGGCGTCATCGGGACATCGACCCAGACGGTTTGGCCGGCGATGAGTTCGGCTTCGATCGACTCCCCGGAGGCCGCATCGGCCGGAAGCTGGCGGGCCGCCAGTTCGTACGTCCCGGCATAGAACGGCGCGAATCGGAAGAGGCCATCGGCGTTCGTCGAAGCCTCGCCGCTATCGGCGGCGATGATGATCCCAGCGAGCGGTCGGTCCTCGGAGCCGTACGTCCCGTCGCCGTCGTAATCGATGAACGCCCGTCCTTCGATCTGTCCCTTCGTGACGAAGAAGGGCGTCGGGAGCCGTACGTCCGCGTTCAGGCTGACCCCCCAACCGAACGAGACGGAATCCGAATCGACGCGGTCCCATGAGATGCTACCGTCGAACACAATGTCGAGGTCTTCGACGAATTGGATGTGGAGCGAAGCGGACAGGTCGAACGCATCGAGCGTGTTCCGAAAGGCGATCGACGCCTCGTGACGCGAATTCTCCGGCCGGAATCGAAGGCTGACGTCCGAGGAGGAGGAGAGAACGAGGTCGTCGATCAGGTCGACCTGTTTCTCCTGCGTGAGCTGTAGGAACAGGTAGAACGAGTCGACCGACAGACCGGCCCCTTCGCTGAACGTTGACCGGCGGACACGGGTGTCGAGGACATGATCGATCTGGTCGGTGACCTTCCCGGAGAACGCGTACGGGAAGACACCGTCGGTCTCCGTTAGGCTGACCGCGAAGAGCGTGTCGATCTCGCTCTTCAGACTCAGGTTCGGGTACCGGTCCCAGGTGAACTCGATCGTCGAACTGAGCGTGGGACCGTCCTCCAACGGGGTCGTTGTCAGGTTGAACCCGAGGTCATCCCGGATCAGCGTGTCGACGAGGGGATCGCCGATGACGTTGTCCCAAACGTGTCGGAGCGACGCACTGAGGGAGAGGGCTGTCATGCGGAGGCGATGGGAGATCTCGATACCCGCCGTGTCCTCCCGCGAGCCGGGGAAGTGCGTCCCGACGGAGAAGGCGGTTCCGCTGAAGAAGAGCCCCGAAGTATCGATCTCCGTGTTGAAGAGGAAAGCACGGCTTGTGAGGGATCCGTCGATTCCGAGGGCTCCCTCGATCCGGATCGTCCAATCCTCGAGCGGCACGGCACGCGCCATCGCGCTCCAGACCGACTTGTACGTCGGCGTCGGGTCGCGAATTCCGAGGTAGGCGAGGCCGAGGTTCGCCTCCTCGGGCCCGACGGCGAGTCGACCGGCGAAGCGCGTCTCGTCGCCCGAGCCGCCCCCGATGATTGACAGGTCGAACAGCTCCTCGTCGACGACGACCGCACCGCCGCGACATGAGAGCTGGACGAGATCGGTCAGACGTTGAGAGACGTTTCCGATCGTGTAGGTGGTGGGGCTCCTCCGATAGAGAATCGAGAACGAACCGATCTCGAGCGGGTCGGGCCCGAGGGGGTTCGACAGGTTGACGTTCGAAGAGAAGAAGCCGCCCACGATCTGACCGGACGTGGAGAACGTCAGTCGGCTCGAGAACTCCCCGGTGAGCACGTCTTTGTCGAACGAAAGGCGGACTCGTGCAGGGAGAATCTCCATCAGGGTGCTGCCGACGCTTTCGGGACCGGGCGGAAGGACCGTGGTGGTGACGACGCCTTCGGCCTCGATTCCGTCGTACAGGGTCGAGCTCGCGGCGACGGTCACCACATCGGGCCCCGGAGGGGTGCCGGCGGGGACGTCCAGCCGGACGCGGACCGAGGCCCGCTCCTGCGGTGCCAGATCGACGGCGGTTGGCGAAACGATCGCGGGAAGCCGCTTCGACGAGGAGGCCTCGAGCGAAAGCGAATCCTGGGAATTGCCCCGATTGATGAGGACGAACTCGTATTCGACGCTCCCGCCAGGGATGACGGCGGCTCCGGTCGGCGGAAGGAGCTCGATCTCGTGGGTCGACGTGACGATCACGAGCGCGGTGGAGGACGCGGTGAGCGTCGGGTCGCCCTGGGACACGGCGGTCAGGGTCACATCGTACTCCCCGGCGAGCGCGCCCGGGGGGATCGTCAGGGTGACGAACAGCGTCTCCTCTCCGCCGGGTCCTAAGGGGATCGAGCTCGGTGCGCCGAGGATTCCCCATCCGGTCGGTGCGTCGAACGTGAGAAGGTACGTATCGGCCGTGGCGCCGTCGTTGGTCACGGCGAAGACGTGGGTGACGAACGAGCCGGGGGCTTCCTCCTTCGCGGTGGAAAGCACGGCCGTCTCCACCGCGAGAGCCGCCGGCGAACAGATACTGATGAGGAGAGCGGTCACGACGGCCGCCCTCCTGATTCCCCTCCGGCACGCCTGCATTTGTCGACAGGATAGGGCTTGTTCCGGTTTCGGGAGGGGACCGGACCCCGCTTTCGAGATGACATTGGTCTGACCGCCGGGTGACCCGATTCATCCGCTTCCCGCCGACGAGCCAAATGTCCCGGCCTGCCCGGTCATCCGCTGGGGCTCTTCATTCAAGCTGACGGATATCGTTTCGATGGACCACGAGACTGGGAGGGGTGAGTCGCGTGCGGGACGCCCAGCTGCGGCGTGAGATCGTCCTGACGACCGAGAACCGGATCGGCCTCCTCGCCGAGATCTGTCGGCTTCTCGGCGACATGGGGATTAACCTGCTGTCGATCGCCATCGAAGCCACCGGCGATACGGCGACCATTCGGCTTCTCGCGGCGTCCCAGTCCTACGCACGCGACGCGCTGAGAGAGGCGGGATTCCACGTCGAGGAGCGCGACGTGATCGTCATCGAGCTTCCCCACTACCCCGGCTTCCTATGCCGCGTCAGCGAGGCGCTGGCGCGGAAGGGGATTTCGCTATTCGACCTGCATGCGACCGTGTCGGAGGAGGGGAGCACCGGTGTCGTGGTCTTCTCCTGTTCGGACAACGGTCGTGCGGTGCAGATGCTTCGTGGGCGGTAGGATAGCGCCCACGCTCTCGCCTTCGTCCAAGTGGAGGCTGAAGCCTCCACTGGACGGGCAGGAAGGCGGCGGTCGGGTCGTCGCCTTCCTGCGATCGGTGACGTTTGCGCCTCCGCCTGTCCAGTCGGTCGTGGTGTCGCGAGATGGGGCTCCGGCGTTCGCGGGCGACAAGGGATCGCCCACGAAGTCGCCGCCAACGAAGCGGGCCCCGTGACGTGGGGGTCGAAGAGAAACGCCGGCGCCCGAGGAGCGCCCGCGTTCTAGGTTCCAAAGCGGTGATCCGTCCGCGGCCTACTCCCCCTCGACCACGGTGAAGATCCGCCCGTCCGAACGTCCGAACACCTCGGGGAAGTAGAACTCGTGTGCCGAGGTCGGGAGGACGTGATACTCACCCGGGACGGTCGCTCGAAGGGTGTACTGGTACGTGTACGTCCCAGCGGGGAGGTAATCGGCGAACAGGGCGAGCTTTTCGTCCCGCAGTTCACACCGCGTGTACCAGCGCCACCACCACCCGTAGAGCGACGGCGATCCGCTCCGTTCCGACTCTCGGTACAGGCCGGGATCGAGGTCGGTCAAGCTCGTCGTCGCGAGGGCGGTGTCGACCGCCTCGCAGCCGGCGGGGAACGGATCCTCGACGACGACGTAGTACAGGTCGTGCGGCGCGATGATCGTCAGCCGGACCTGGACCGTCTCTCCGACTCCGGCTTCGGTCAGCTCGGTGCAGTTCTCGTCGAGCGGGCAGTCGGCCGGGACGTACTGGCGCTGGACGACGATCCCGCGATGCAACGGCTCGACGTCCTCGACCGGAAGTCGGACACTCAAATGCGCGGTGTAGTACAGGGTCCCCGGTCCGTCGCCGCGGGAGATCGTCAGGCGGTTTCCGGCGTTCGGATCGAGCCCCTCGGCCGGGACTTCGATCCGCGCCGGTTCGAGGTGCGTCTCGCGCGACGCCGTCCCAGCGTACAGCGTCTCTCCGTTCAGCGCGGCGCCGTAGTCGTAGGATCCCTCCAACTCGCCGGTCGCCTCCATCCAGTCGGTCAACGAGATCAGCGCCCAGGCCGTCTCCTGCGTCGTCTCCCAGATCCCGTCCTTGCGTGCCACCATCAGCCATCGGACGACGTTCGGAAGGAGAGGCTGCGCCGGATCGAGGCGGACCAGCGCGTCGAGGATGATCGCCGTGGAGCGCGTGTCGGTGTTCATCGCCCACCAGTCGTAGTCGGCCTCCTCCCAATGGACGCCGGTCGCGCTGACGATCGCGTCGTTGTACAGGTCGGAGACGAGGACGTCGGTCCACCCGTCCGGCAACCCGAGGGCGTCGAGGGCCATCGCGAGGAGGGCCCGAGCGTAGTGGCTCAGCTTGGCGCGCTCGTCGAACAGGGCGGCGGCATGCTTCGCGGCCGTCTCCTCCCGCCCCGCTTCCGCGAGGACGAACAGCGTCCACGCCTGCCGATTCGCGGCGACGGAGGAGGTCAGGTCGTCTTCGGAGACAAGGCTCCGCTCGAGGAAGTCGAGGCCCCGTTCGAGTACGGCCCCGTTCACGGTGTAGCCGGCGGTCCCGGCGTGGGTTAAAGCGAAGACGACGTACGCTGTGAGGTAGGGACTCGACTCGTCGAGGGCCCACCATCCCCATCCGCCGTCGCCGTTCTGCCGGACGTAGAGCTTGTCGAGGCCCTCGGCGACCAACGAAGGGAGCCGCTCCGCCAGCTCGGGATTCTCGATCCCGAGCCGCTCGATCGCGCGATAGGTCAGGATGTTGGGGAGGAACCGGCTGACGACCTGCTCGGTGC
This sequence comes from uncultured Thermotogae bacterium, assembly GCA_964530075.1. GTDB lineage: Bacteria > Bipolaricaulota > Bipolaricaulia > UBA7950 > UBA9294 > JANQEA01. The sequence goes on along the minus strand of CAZGXU010000014.1, from coordinate 30,906 downwards.
ACTCGTACTCGAAGTGCTCGAGGTAGCGGAGGCTCTCCTGCATCGCGGCGGCGAGCGACGTCTCGAGGCGGACGAGTAGCTCGCTCCGGTCGATCTCGGCGCCTGGCGGAAGCGCGACGATCTCGGTCCGGGCTCCGGCGTCGCTCAATTGCCCGGCCGTGCCGATCGTCTCCGGCGCGGTGTACCGGTAGACGAGGAGCGTCCCGTCGGGGCCGGTCGTCAAGCGCGGCCGGGCCGCGTCGGACAGCTCGCCCGAGACGGCGCTGAGCGCCAGGTCGACCGCCGGCACGTCGAGAACGCTCGCCCACCAGTCGACGGTCACCTCTCCGCCGCTCGGGACGAGGACGGACTGCATCGCTCCCGACTCCAGCTCGAGCCCCGTGCATCCGAGGGTCACCTCGACCGACCGATCCTCGGCCGTCCGGTTGGTGACGTTCGCCGCCAGGCGGACGCGGTCCCCGACGACGAAGAACCGGGGAGTCACCGGTCGAACGAGGAGCGGCTTGGTGACGAGAAGATCGCTCGTCGACTCCCCGACGCGCGTGTCGAGGGTCACCCCGACGCCGCGCGCGACCCAGGTCGTCACGTTGTCGGGGAGGTCGATGAGGACCTGCGCCGCCCCGCTCTCGTCGGTCGTCACGCGGGCGTTCCAGTAGGCGGTGTCCTGGAAGTCCTCGCGGAGCTCGACGCCCGTCGGAAGCTGGCCGCTCGCATCGGTGGCACGCTCGACGGCCTCTTCCAGTCCCCCCGCAGGCGCGGCCATCGGCGCGATCGCGCCGGTCGCCGCGTTGGACTTGGCGGGTGCGACCTCTTCGATCTCCTCGAGCTGCTCGACGACGAGGCGATTGATCGAGATCGTCAACCCGCTCGCCGTCCCGACGCCGAGCCCGCGTCGGCCGTAGAACGCCTCCGCGATCGCGTCCGGAGCGCGCGGCAGGAGGGTGAGGACGGCTTTGTCGACCAGGTCGAACGCCAACGACGCTCGGACCGGGAGCCCTTCGTCGTCCGTCACGCGGACGTCGTAGGCGAGGGATTCGCCCGGCTGCGGGAGCGGATCGGACGGGGTGAGGCTAATGTGGAGGGTCTTCGGGGCGCGGGAGACGGCCAGCTCGACGTACCCGACCTTCATCTCCGCCACCGGCGGTGAGCCGTCGAGGGCGGCGAGCGCCGCCTCGCGGCCCCGGACGAGGACCACGCTGACGTAGACGTTCGGGATGTGCTCCTCGGTGATCGGCAGGCGGTAGACCGAGCTGTTCGACTCGAGTCGGACGACCTCGCGCGACAGGATCCCGGCGCGCTCGACGGTGACCAACGCCCACTGCTCTCCGGGATACGGACTCGGGATCAGGATCTCGGCCGTGTCGCCGACCTCGTATTCGACCCTGTCGCTGATCAGCGCGATCCGATCGTCGTCGGTACGGCGCCACGACACGGTCTCCGCACCGCTGGCCCAGACGAAGAGGCTCGATCGGACCGTCCGTTCGGACGCGTCGACGCCCGAGGCGACGACCTTGTACGTCCCTCCGGCCGGCGGGACGAACGAGAACCCCGCGTCCCCCTGTCCGTCGGTCGCGAGGGCTCCGCTGGCGATCTCCGTGTCGATCGTCGTCCACGTCCACCGCCCGCCGCCGGCCTCGTCCTCTTCGAAGGCGTTCTCCCATTCGCGCCGATAGACGGTGTAGGTCAACGGCCGATCGGCGATCCGTTCGCCGAGCCAATCGACCGTGATCACTTCGACCTCGACCGGGTCGCCGGCTCGGCCGATCGACCCGTGCGTCGCGAGGCCGACGTAGAAGTCCCCGGCGTGCACGATGAGCGCCTCGCGGCCGGAGAGGGTCTGTCCGTCGTTCCCAGTCGCGGTCGCTTCGACCGTCAGCGTCCGGCTCCCCGGCCAGGCCTCGGGCTCCTCGAGGTGGAGCGCTCCGACGTCGTTCGGCAGTCCGACGGAGAGCGTCCCGTCGCGGTCCGACCGCCCGCTTCCCTCGAGGATCGGCGTCGGCGGTTCGGGGGTCCGCCACCAGCAGGACCAACAGGCCCACGGGTCGTCTTCGTCGGTGAACGTGTAGCGTCCGAGCTGGGGCGGCGAGAACCGGTACGGCTCGGAGAAGACGCGCCACTCGACCGGGACGTCGGCGACCGGGCCGCCGAAGAAGTACTCGATCCCGATCACCGCGTCGATCGCCTCCCCGAACGCGACCTCATCGCGCTCCGGGGTGACCGTGACCTCGAACTCCGGCGGGCGGTAGGCGGCGACGGTGAAGGTGTCGCTGAAGGACCGGTCGTCGAACGAGACCTCGATCCGATAGGTGCCGAGTGCCGCGCCCTCCGCGAGCTCGAGGTCCCCGGAAAACGTCCCGAACCCGTCGATCGGCAGGGACTCCTCGTAGATCAGGTTCCAGGCGGCGTCCCAGACGGCGACGTCGACCGAACCGGCCGGAGGGAGCGAGTAGCTCGCGTCGTCCTCGGCGCGGAGGATCCCTCTGAAGTGGACCGGCTGGTCGGGCCGGTAGATCGGCCGATCGGTGTCGAGGAACATCCTCCACGGCCCGCCTCCGCTTGAGGAGTAGCCGAACTCCCAGGTCGAGATGCCGTCGTCCCATTGCGTGCTGGCCAGCGCGAACGGGACGTTGCTCGCGAAGGTCAACCCGCGCCAATCGGCGCTCCCGCTGCCCGGAAACGTGGCGAGCCCGTCGCGGTCGGTGATCGAGACATCGACCGATTCCCCGTCCGCGTCGTACGCGCGGAGGATCAGCCCCGCGACGGGGGATCCGGTGTTCAGATCGGTCGCCCAGACGAGGGTCTCGTCCTCGGCCGTCTTCAGCGTCAGGTTCACCGGGCTCGCGATGAGGACGTGCCGGTGTTGCCATCGGTTCCAGTCGACGTCCCGGGCGCTCAGATCGACGACGTAGATCCCCGGTTCGATCGGTCCTCCGTTCGGGAGAAGATCGATCGGGGTGTAGTCGACCTCGTTCAGCGGGGCCGAGACGTCGACCGACCATCGGCGGATTCGGCCGTCGCTCGGCGGGGAGTAGTCGTACCCATCGTCGAGCGCCTCGAAGTACTCGTCGATCGAGATCCTCGTCAGCGTCAGAGTGACGCGGTCAACGTTCCGGTGCGCGACGATCAGCCGCGCCGGCTCGTATGTGCTGAACGTTCCGGCCCACCCGGGAACGTGAAGCCAGACCGTCGGGTCGAGCGGCCCGGTCCGGAAGCGGATCGTCATCGCCTGGCCGGTCACGTTTCCGTACGGATCGGCGATGTCGGGGCCGATCCGGATCGTGTAGTCCCGGCTCGGTTCCGGCCCGAATCCGAGGACGTAGGTGTTGTCCCACGTGCGAAAGTAGCCGTAGAGGTCATCCGGATCGGGGGCCGGCTCGACGGTCAGGTTCTCGAGCACCGAGTCCGGGTCGACCGGTGCGTTGAAGCGGATGAGGAACGCGGTGTACGGAGAGACGCCGGTCTCCCCGTCTTCGGGGCTGGTCCCGAGGATTCGCGGGAGGGGGACGGTGCCGAATCGCCACTCGATGTCCGCTTCGGTCCCGAGCCCGCCTCCGACCCCGGTCACTCCGGCGTCGAGGACGACGACATAGGACCGATCGAAGGCGAGCGGCTCAGACGGGACGAAGACGAGGGCGTTCCCGTCGGTCGACAGCGCGCCGGCGACGTCTCCCGCGAACAGGCCGCCGAGAAGGCCACTCACCCGCATCCGGAACCGTTCGCACGCGCTGTCGAGAGAAATCGGCATGTTGAACGTCACGCGGATCTCGGCGTCGATCCGAACGAGCTCCGCGTCGGGGGCGGGGGAAGTCCAGACGACGTTCGGTCGTTCGGTCGTGAAGCGCCACGAGACGTCCTCGGGCACGATACCACCGGTCGTGTCGGTCAGGCCGGCGGGAACGGTCGCCGTGTAGGTCGTGCCGCCCCGCATCGGCTCACTCGGCGTGAACGCGTAGACCGAGGTGTTCAGCCACTCGCCCGTTCCGGCGATCGTCGGCTCGACGAGGAGAGGGACGGGCAGGTCCGGATAGCTCGGATCGGAGAGGGCGGTCAGCGGGACGACCGGTCGGTTGAACAGGACGAAAATCGTGCTGTCGACAGCGACGTCCGCCGATCCGTCGACCGGAAGGGCCTGGGTCACTGCCAGGTAGCCGACCGTCCGGAAGCGGAACGTGTAGGGCTCGGCCAGCGGCTCGCCGTCCAGGCTCGTCGCGGCCGTGGAGATCGAAACGCGGTACTCCGCGTCGCGCTCCCATCCCGCCTCGGCGACATACCGGACCGTTCGTTCATCGCTCCACTCGAACCGTCCCGCGACGTGCGGAGAGAGGGAGAAGGCCGCCTCGACGGCGGCGCGGTCCATCGGTCGATCGAAGACGAGGCAGATCGGCGCCTCGACGGCGAGTTCCTCGCCCGGCTCCGGGGATCGCTGCACGATCGTCGGCGCCTCGGCGAACCCGGCGACCGGCAGAAAGAGGAGGATGGAAAACCCGATTGCCCAACCCAGTAGGACCGTTGCGCGTTTCGAAGCTGCACTCATGTTCGCCCCCTGCGAAGTCGTTGTCCGATCGTCTGCTTCACTGATAGCCGGCCGCGGGCATCTTGGCAAGTTTCCGTACGGATGAACACCGGAACCCGGTCCGGGTTTCACTTCGTGCTGCCGGGGTCAAACCGCGTCCTGACCTTGACCCGAAGTGAGACAATCCGTCCGTAGGTCCCTGCCGAGTGAACCGAGACGAAGCGGAGGGAAGGCCCTCCGCGACGATCCAATCATAAGATGGGGGGATCGCAGTGGACGGCCCGCTGCAACGGAGTCATGTCCTCAACGGGGCACTACCAAAGGCAGACCGGGAAAGGATGGGACGCAAATTTCCTCTCCTCTACCGCACCTCGGATTGAACGTCGACGAGGCGCGCATCTAGAATCGATCGCCGGAGCCGGCGCTTCGAGGTTTCCGCGGAAGAAGGAGGGCGCATGGAGGATCTGCTGGACCTTGCCGGCATCGGCATCGGACATCGCGTGCTCGACGTCGGGCTCCGTGATGCGGAGGAGTTGAAGGCGATCGCCGAGCACGTCGGTCCGACAGGACGTGTCGTGGGGATCGATCTCAACCCGCGGCACGTCGAGCGCGCCCGGGGTGAGCTTGGCCGGCCGGCTCCGGGCAACGTTGCGGCCGAGCGGGGCAGCCTGCTCGACGTCCCGTTCGGCGATCGCACGTTCGACGTCATCCTCTGCAAGGGTGTGCTTCACGAAGTTCGACGGCTCGATAGGGCTTTGCAGGAGGCGGCGCGCGTCTGTAAGCCCGGCGGCGTCCTATGCATCGTCGACGTTCGACGATTCTCGCGGCTCCGGTTCGAGGCCTACCGGTGGGGGTCCTGGCTCCGAGGCCGGCGGACCGGCGACGTCCACCCGGGGTTCTCCCACGATCGGCTGCTGCTGCGGCTTCGAAGGGCCGGTTTCGACGAAGATCGCTACAGGGAGCTGCCGGCCACCTGGCGTCTGGGCTTCAACCGCGTCCGGCCGTTCCTCCTCCGGGCCCGCCGAGCTTCGGGGTGATACCGGCCGAAGGGAGCGCGTGGGAGCAAGGGGCGTCGCGCTCTTTCTCTTCTGCACGATCGTGATCATCGCCGGGAAAGAGGGGGTTCGCATCACTCGGCCCTCGACGTCCTTCGGCCAGCGTCCGCGTCCGCGAAGTACCGGCAATTCGGAGGCCCGCGCCCCCGCAAGATTGTCACCGCGTCTTCACAAATCCGACACAAAGCGTCGATAAGGTTATACTGCAATTGCGAGTTTCAAATCTCGCACCCCCGATACCAGCCCTCCGGGGAGAGGGACCCGAGCGGTCCCTCTCCCTTGGCCTCCTTAGGGGGGACTTTCGCGTGCCCCATCCGGGCGAACGGACGCCCGACAGCTCGAGTCGAATCCGGCGGACGGTGCGGTTCGATCGGGTACAATCTCGTCGAATGGTGAGGGAGGGGGAAGATGGTCCGAGTCCGATTCGCTCCGAGCCCGACCGGGTACCTGCACGTTGGCGGCGCGCGCACGGCCCTGTTCAATTGGCTGTTCGCGCGGCATCATGGCGGGGCCTTCGTCCTGCGGATCGAGGACACCGATCGCGAACGCTCGACCGACGCGTCGATCGAGCAGATCCTTGAATCCCTCCGCTGGCTCGGCCTCGACTGGGACGAGTATCACCGCACGACCGACCGGACCGAAGCCCACCTCGCAGCGGCGGAGGCTCTGATGACGAAGGGGCTTGCCTACGAAGACGAGGGCGCATGGTGGTTCCGCGTCCCGACGGAGGGCGAGACCGTCGTCCACGACGACCTGCTCGGCGATGTCGCCTATCCGAACGATCAGCTGAAGGACTTCGCCATCCGACGATCCGACGGGAGCTTCCTCTACAACTTCGTCGTCGTCGTCGATGACGCCGACATGGGGATCACGCACATTATTCGGGGCGATGAGCACCTGAACAACACGCCGAAGCAGATCCTCCTCTATCACGCGTTGGAGAAGCCGACTCCGCGGTTCATCCACCTCCCGCTGATCCTCGGGCCGGATCGTTCCCGCCTGTCGAAGCGCCACGGCGACACGTCGGTCCTCGAGTACCGCGAGCGGGGGTTCCTGCCGGAGGCGCTGGTCAATTTCCTTGCCCGACTCGGCTGGGCCCACGGGGATCGAGAGGTGTTCTCGCGCGGAGAGCTGGTCGAGCTCTTCGCGGTCGAAGGGATCAACAAATCGGCCGCCGTGTTCGAGGACGCGAAGCTCCGCTGGCTGAATCAGCAGCACCTGAAGCGTTCGGATCTCGATCGTCTCGTCGATCTCGTCGGACCGTTCGTCGTCGCGCGGGGCGCCGTCGCTCGTGAGATGTGGGCCGAATGCGACCGCGAGCGACTGCGAATCGGCGCCGATCTCCTCCGCGATCGATCCCACACGCTCGAGGACCTCGCGTGGGCGCTGGAGATGCTCTTCCCCGTTCCCCTCGCGGCGCAGGACCGAATGGAGATCACAGGCGCGCAGGCGGGACTGATGATCGCGGTCGCCGATGCGCTGACCGATCTCGATCCGTTCAGCCCGGAGCGGATCGAGGCGGCGATGCGGGCCGCCCTGGCGGAACGCGGTGCGAAGCTTAAGGACGTGGCGCTCCCGTGCCGGATCGCGGTGACCGGACGGAAGGCCGGGCCGGGCCTGTTCAAGATCCTCAGCTCGATCGGCGCGAGCCTCGTCGCCGATCGACTCCGGACCTTCGCCGAGCGGGAGGCCCGGTGATGCGCGGCTGCGTCGTGCTCGCCGCGCTTGTCGGCCTGATCGCGACGACGGCAGCCGGCTACGAGGCCGACCTGTCGTACGCGGAGGGGATCGTCGCCCTGACCGGCGCGTGCTTCATCCGAGGGATCAAGCTGGAGGCCGATCCGCCCGAGGGGGTCGGGTGGCCCGAGGCGAAGGGGGATGCCCTCTACGGCGAGATCCAGCTCGCGGACGACCGACACGCCGTGATGATCGACTGGTCCGACGGCCGGATTGGGCTCTACGTCGACACGGACCGATCCGGCCTGCTCGCGCCGTTCGAATGGGAGCGAATGCTGACCGACGGGAGCCTCCTCACGAGCGTCCCCATGGAGATCGGGTTCGACGACGGATCGACCGCTCCGTATCGCCTGTTCGTGATGTGGAACGCGTTCACATCGACAGTCCTGACCTACTGCCGCGACACGTACCGCGAGGGGACGATCGACCTCGGCGTCCGAACGTACGATCTCGCCATCATCGATGAAGACACCGACGGTCGGTACGATCGGCTCGACGGCGGGGTGCTCCTGATCGACGTGGACGGGGACGGCGAGCTCCTCGCATCGAGCGATTCGCACGAGCGATTCCGGCTCGACGCACCGTTCAACCTCGGTGGAATCGTCTATCGGGTCGTCTCGGTGACGCCGGACGGAAGCCGGATCCGGGTGGAGGAGTCCGACGAGGACGTCCCGCCGAAGCCCGCCTTGCTCGTCGGGTTTCCCGCCCCGGACTTCGAAGCGGTCGACTCGGCCGGCGAGCCCGTCTCCATCGAGGGATTGCGGGGGAGCATCGTCGTGCTCGACTTCTGGGCCGGTTGGTGTGCCCCGTGCATCGCCGAGCTTCCGACGTTCGAGTCGATTGTCGAGGACTTCGCCGACGCGGGCGCCGTCGTCCTCGGGATCAACCTCGATCGAAGCCTCGCCGAGTTCGAGGAGGCCGTGGACGAGAACGGGATCGGCTATCGCCAGGTCTACGACGGGCCCGACGGACCGGTGAACACGCTCTACCGGATCGGGGGCATCCCGATGAGCTACGTCATCGATCGGGACGGGATCATCCGCGGGCGGGGCCTGCGCGGAGAGCAGCTGTCGGAGGCCGTGGCGGCACTCGTTGCTGCAGAGGTCGGGGAGGACGATTCGGGTGAACCGGAGGCTCCGTAGGACGCTCGCTCTCGCCTGTCTGAGCGCGCTCGCGGCGTGGATCTCCGCCGTCGGACAGGAGCCGATCCTCACGTTCTCACTCGACCCGACGCAGATCACGATCCCGCAGGGGGGGGAGGCGATCGTCGTCCTCCGCGTCGAGAACCCCACGGTCTATCAGGGCGACGACATCGAGCCGACCCTCGACGTCGAAGGGCTCGCGCTCCGGGCCGAACCGGAGGGGATCGAGGCCCTCCAGCCGTTCGACGTCGCGACGATCGCGCTCCGTCTGTCCGCGGCCGAAGGAGTCCCGCTGGGAACCTCCTCGCACGTGCTCGGGGTCCTCTACAGCTACTGCATCGGCGACCTTTGCTTCCAGTTCTCTGAGGAGGTCCCGTTTACCCTCACGGTCGAGCCACCGTCGGAGGTTCCGGTCGAACTCCCGGTCGTCCTTCCGGTCGAGTCGAGGTCCCCGTTCTGGTACGGCCTTGGGGCCCTGGGGTTCGGGATCCTCCTCGTCGCGGCGGCGGTCGCGATCCGTCGCGCGTTCTCCACGAGCTGGCCGCTCTACGCGGTGTTGATCCTGTTCGCCGTCGGCGGGCTCGCCTACGGCGTCGCGCTGAATCAGCACGAGCAGGCGCAGGGGATCGGCTCCGTTCTGTGCACGTCCTGCGTCGGAATCGAGGAGGCGCAGCACGGCGAGCCGGAGCTGACGCCGGCGGGAATCGCGGCGATCGAGGGCGTCGAACGGGAGATCGAGCTCCTCGTCTTCTACGCCAAGTGGTGTCACGCCTGCCCGTTCGCGGAGTCGATGGTGGAGAAGATCGGGGAGCACAACCCGCGGATCACGTATCGGTTCATCGATGTCGAGGAGGAGCCCGACCTGGCCGAACGGAGCGGCGTCATCCGCTCCGGGCGGACGATCGTGCCGGCGATCCTGCGCGTCGACACCGGGGCGATCGTCTTCGGCGCCGAGGACCTCGAAGCGCGGTTGGTCGATCTCCTGGAGGGGCGGCCGTGAAGCTCGGGAACCGGCGACGGATCGCGCAGGGGCTCGGCCTGCTGCTCGGGCTCTTCGGGTTCACCGGGATCGGGATGACGCACCTGATCTTCCCCGGACTCCACTGCTACGCTTGCCCGTTGGCGATCACGGTCTGCCCGATCGGGCTGATCCAGAACCTGGTCATCTTCGGGACGATCCCGTTCTTCTGGCTCGGGGCGATCGTCGCGTACGGGTTGATCGCCGGACGAGGCTTCTGCGGCTGGTTCTGCCCGTTCGGAACGCTGAACGACCTGCTTTCATTCCGGAAGGTGAGGATCCGGGAGTCGTTCTCGTACTCGAAGTACGCGGTCCTGCTCGGGACGCTGATCGCCGCCTGGTACTTCGCCGACACGATGTTCTGCAAGCTCTGCCCCGCGGCGTCGATCGAGGCGTCGATCCCGTACCTGTTCCTCGGGGTGGCGAGGGTCAACCAGCCGTTCTTGGTCCACATGGGGACCCTGGCCGGAACGCTTGTCGGGATGGTCCTGATCGCCCGGTTCTGGTGCCGCTACCTCTGTCCGATGGGAGCAATCCTGTCGTTGTTCAACCGCGTCAGCTTCCTCCATCTTCGCCTGAGCCCGGAGCGGTGCGACGGCTGTGGAACGTGCGCGGCGTCCTGTCCGATGGGGCTCGACCCGCACCTCGAGCACGACAACCACAACTGCATCAAGTGCGGGGAGTGCGTCGAGGCGTGCAGCCTCGGGGCGCTCTCCCTCCGATACGGGCGGCAGGGGAAGGAATGAGGGGATGATCCGCTACGCGCTGCTCGGGCTGGTCCAGGGGCTGACCGAGTTCCTTCCCGTGTCGAGCTCCGGGCACCTGGTCATCGGCGAGCGTCTCGTCGGCCTCGATCCGCCTGGGGTCCTCCTCGAGGTGTTCCTCCATCTGGGGACCCTCGGTGCGGTTCTCTGGGTCTTTCGGAGGGACCTCGTCGAGCTGGCGAGGGCGTTCACCCGTCGGGGAACGATCGAGCGGCGGAAGGAGGTCGGGCTGATCATCGCCGGAACGATCCCGATCGTCGTCGCCGGGCTCCTCTTCCGGTCCGTCGCCGGCGCCGTCTTCTCCTCGCTGACGCTGGTCGGGGGCGGCCTCCTGTTCACCGCCCTGGTGCTCGCGGCGGCCGAGCGGCTCCGCGTTCGGGCGGTTCGCCGAGAGCTGCGATTCGCCGACTCGCTCGCGGTGGGGATCGCGCAGGCGCTCGCCCTGCTGCCCGGGATCTCGAGAAGCGGTGCGACGATCGCGGCCGGCATCTCGCGGAGGATCGAACCGACACGTGCGGCGCGGTTCTCGTTCCTCCTGTCGATCCCCGCCCTCCTCGGGGCCGCGCTCCTCAACCTGTGGGACGTCGCCGCGCACGGGGGATGGGGCGGCGACTGGGGTGGGATCGCCGTCGGAACCGGCGTCTCCTTCGTTGTCGGGATTCTCGGGGTCCACGGATTGCTGATCGTCGTGCGGCGTTCTCGCCTGTGGATCTTCTCGATCTACTGCGCCTGCATCGGCGTGAGCGCGCTGGTCCTCGGCTTGGTCTAGGGGGCGGCCGAGGCCCCGGTTCCCGTCGCCGTGACAAGGAGGACGAGCGCCGCAACGAGGGCCAGGATCGCCAGGAGGGCGACGACGGACGAGTCGGCGCGATCCTCGGGCCGAGCCTCTTGCGCGGTTGACGGCTCCTCGACGTGGAGCGACGCGGACGCCGAATCGCCCTCCACGATGACGAACCGATCGATGATATACGCACCGTGGACGCCTGCGTCGAGGGTCGTCCGGATCCCGTAGGGGCTCGTCGTATCGGGGTTGTACGGATCGATGATCGAATACGTCTCGCCGGTCTTCCCGGTCAGGACGACCCAGTGGCAATCCTCCGACTGGCCGGTCTCCCCGTGGCAGGAGGCTCCCCAGTGGACGCCGGCGATGACCGGACGACCCTGCCGGAGGGCATGGTCGATGACGACCGACGCGACCGGATTGAGGCCGACGTCGCTCCGGTTGACGTGGAACGTCAGCTCGACGGCTTCGGGCAGGCCCTCCCAATCGAGACAGCAGTTGCCGAGTGGATCCTGGGCGCATCGTCCGTACGCCGCGTTCGCGCGGAGCCAATCGTTGAGGATTCCGGGATCCATCCCGACTCGCGCGCGCCCGGTGCAGGAATCGTCCGCCGTCACCGATACCTCGACCCCGTAGTAGGCGAGGACGGAAGCGAACGCCGTCGTCAGGCAGCCGGTGGTGCAGAGCCGGTCTGGGCAACCATCGGTCCCAAGGGGGCAGTCCCCCCACGCTCCCGGTCCGTCGGTGTACGCCTGGTTGAGCGAGGGGACGGGCCTCGGCAGCTCGATCGCTTCGGCCGATGCGGGGGCGGCGGCGAGAAATACGAGAAGGAGTCCGATGATCAGCGGGAGAGGGGGAATCCGACTCACAGGAGCACCTCTCGAAGGGATGCGACGTCCGGGATCTCAAGGTCGGGCGTGACGTCGCCGAGCGCCGGCAAGGGGTCTCGGCGGATCATGACCGTTCGCATCCCCGCTTCGTGAGCCCCGATGATGTCCATGCCGTACGTGTCCCCGACGAATAGGGACTCGGAAGCGCGGACGCCGAGTCGGTCGAGGAGGGACTGAAACGCCAGCCGGTCAGGCTTGAAGACGCCGATGTCGCCGGCGACGACGATCGCGTCGAAGGTGTCGCCGAACCCGAGCGACCGGATCTTCTCCCACTGCATGTCCGACGGACCGTTGGTCAGCAGCCCGAGCGTGTAGCGTCCCTTCAGGTCGTCCAGCAGTTCCCTCACCCCGTCGTATAGGCGGACGCCCGTCTCTTCTCGGACTGCGCCGTAGGCATCGGAAAGGCTCGCCGCGACTGCCGGGTCGTCCGACCTGCGCTCGGCGAGAAGTCGCTCGATGATGTGCAGGCGGATCTGAGCGGTCGACTCGAGGGTCTCCTGGACCTCGCCCCACAATCCGGCGTAGCGCGTCGCCGCACCGGTCAGGTCGCCGAGGGTCTCAGGTGGGATCCCCGCACGTCGAAGCGCCTCGCTGAATACCTCCTCGACGGAGAGCGCATAGTAGCAGAGCGTGTTGTCGAGATCGAAGGCGACGGCCCGTAGATCGGCAAGCCGCTTCGTTTGAATGGCGATCCCCCCTCGTCTATCCTTGCCGGAACCCTCGCGCGTCAAATCGCGTTGTGATCATAGCTACAGGAAATGGAGGGTGCAAGGACCATGCGGATCATCGGAGGGAGCCATCGGGGGCGGAAGCTCGTCGATTGGGACGAGGGCGGGATCCGCCCGATGCGCGACTTCGTCCGCAGCGCGCTGTTCAACATCCTTTCCGACATCGTTTCGGGGGCGACGTTCCTCGACCTATACGCAGGGACGGGGAGCGTCGGCCTGGAGGCGCTCTCCCGTGGCGCACGTTCGTGCACCTTCGTCGACGCGTCCGCGGAGGCGTGCGCGATCGTCCGGCGGAACCTCGCCGCGCTCGGTCTTCTCGCGGTCGGGCAGGTGCTCGAAGGCGACGCTCTTCACCTGATCGAAGAGCTGAAACGGCGCGGACGCCGCTTCGACGTGGTCTTCATCGGTCCGCCGTACTACCAACGGCTCGTCCCGGCGACGCTCGATGCGCTCGGGGACGGACGTCTGCTGAGCGACGATCCGGTCGTCGTCGGAGAGATCCATCGGACCGAGCGGGTGAGAGAGACGTACGGCGTATTGGGCATCGTCGACGCGAGGCGCTACGGCGACAATCGGCTCCTGTTCTACCGAGCGGACGGGAAACCGGGCGGCGCGGACTGAGCGAAACGAAGGAGGGACTACGGTGGAAGAACGGATCATCCTGGTGACCAACGACGACGGGGTGAACGCCCCGGGGCTTCTCGCCCTGCGGCGCGCGCTGGCGGAGGTCGGACGGGTGGAAGTCTTCGCTCCGGAACGGAACTGGTCCGCGGCAAGCCGGACGCGGACGTTTCACAAGCCGCTTCGCGTCGACGAGGTGCGCCTCCTTGACGGGAGCGTCGGCCACGTCACGAACGGCACGCCGTCGGACTGCGTCTCGCTCGCCCTCCTCGGGCTCCTCGACGTGACGCCGGACCTGATCGTCTCCGGGATCAACGACGGCCTGAACCTCGGGCGCGACGTCTCGTACTCCGGCACGGTCGCTGCGGCGATGGAGGGGGTTCGGGCCGGTGTGCCGGCGATCGCCGTCTCGTACGACACCGTGCGCGATCGAACCGATACCCCGGACTACTCCACCGCGGCGGCGTTCTCCGCACGTCTGGCGGCGTTCTTCTTGGGTGAGGGTGAGTTCCCGAAGGGGAACGTCCTCAACGTCAACGTGCCGTACCTCCCGTCGGAACGCGCGCTGAAGGTGAAGATCACGCGCCTCGGAGGCGAGGCGTACTCCAACTACCTGGTGACCGGGAAGGACCCGCAAGGACGGAACTACTACTGGATCTCGGGGGACCCGCTGACGGACGTTCGTCCGAAGGACACGGAGACCGACATCGCGGCGGTCGCCGCCGGGCTCGTTTCGATCACGCCGATCCACCTCGACATGACCGAGCATTCCCTCCTCGAACGTCTTCGCGAGCTGGAATCGCGCTTCGATGGAACGGCCGGCTAGGCCTTCCAGATTGTCCAGGCGCCGACGAGGACGAACAGGCCTCCGGCGACGTAGTGGGCGGTTCGTGTCGCGGACTCGGGGAGCAATCGCGGGAGGTTGCAGCCGAGCAGGACCGCGAGGAATGCCGATGCGAGCAGCGCGCACCCGGCCCCGATGAACACCCCCATGGGGGACTTCGTCTGACTCGCCAGGGCGACGACGGCGAGCTGGGTCTTGTCGCCGAACTCGGCCAAGAAGATGACGGCGAACGTCGACAGCGCGGTCTGAAGCATCCGATCTTCCTCCTTTGTCCGGGAAGCGGATTGTAGGCCTCGGTATACCATATGGCAACGATTCTTGCGCAGGCGGCGTCGGCTCACTACACTCCGAGCGGCGGAGGTGAGCATGCTCGGAAGGATGCGATACCAGTACTACACCGACGTCAACTACCTCACGTGCGAACGCTGCCTGGCGTGGCACGGCGTCATCCGGAAGGACCCCGGCGAGTTCCCCGACCATCCCGACGACTGCGAGCGGTCGATCCTTCCGGTTTCGCCCCGAGATCGGAAGGCATACCGCGAGAAGGGACGGCGGATGCGCGCCGTCGCCCAGGCCGAGCTCGAGCGGCGCAAGCTCTTTGACGCGGGGCTGGAGCTTCTCCCCGAGAGCCCCGAACAGGCGATCGAGTCCTTCCGCCAAGCCGCGCGGGTCGACCTCTATGTGCCCGACCTCGAGCGCCTGGTCGAACGGCACCGCGGCCTGCTCGATCGGGATGCCAGCCTGCGGGAGGCGTTGCGGGCTCTCTTCGTCAAGGCCTTCTCGGACAAGTTCGGGTGGCCCAGGTACGAGCGGCTCCCGGAGAGAATGCGCCTCCAGCGCGAGCGAGCCGGAATCGAGCGGATCAACGAGCTGTTCCGATGAACGCGCCGTCGCTTTCGGTCCCGGAGCGCGGTCTGATCCTCCTCATCGGGGTCGCGCTGCTGGCGAGCGGCGGCCTTCTCTACCTCGCGCGGGACCGGCAGCCGTCCGCCGTCCGCAGCGAACCGGTCGTCCTGGAGAACGTCGTGATTGTCCGACCGACGTTCCACGACGCTCGGAAGGTCGATCTCAATACCGCGGCGGTGGAGGACCTCGTCCGCTTGCCCGGGATCGGCGAGGTGCTGGCCGGCCGGATCATCGCGTATCGCGAGGAGCACGGCCGGTTCACGTCCGTCGAGGGAATCGTCGCCGTCAACGGGATCGGGCCGAAGGTCCTGGAGGAAATCCGCGAGCTGGTGACGATCGCCGGGGAGGAGGAAGAAGCTCCCGGCGGTCAGTAGAAGACGGTTCTCGTTCGGTGTCGCTTGGCGTTCTTGTACTCGGTTCGCTGGCCCCGATGCCAGAGGATCTGGTCGAGTCGACGCGACGAGACGGTTCGACCGGCTCGGGCCAGGGCGTCATGGATCAGCTCGACGGCGTGCACGGCGCAGGCACGGATCTCGATTTCCTGCTCCGATCCCGCGCGGATTGGCTCCTCCCGTTCGATCGCGGCGGCCAACGGATCGGAGTACGCGAGGAGCCCGTCGATCCGGAGGACGTGCGGGACGAGGTTGTCGGCGAAGATGGTCAGCCGGTCGAGGTCGTCGAAGCGGCCCGGCCCATCGCCCCCGAAGGCGAGCGCGAGATCGGACGCGAGGAGCTGAGCGCGCTTGTAGAGCGGGACACCGAGGCCTCGATACGTTGGCTCGTCGCGGTAGAACGGCTGAGCGGAGAGAATCGCGACCAGACGGGCGGCCGATCGATCGGCCGCCTCGATCGGCCCTTCGAATCGACCTTCGTATCGTGCGGCGAGCTCCCTGCCGAGGTCGTTCAGCGCGCGGGCGAACAGCCCCATCAGTTCGCGGATCGGAAAGGTCTTCATGTCCTGTCCGAACAGCCGGGCGCACTCGCGCGACGTGATCCCGGACAGCTCCCGGGCCGGGATCGGGCCGTCCGCGCGGAACCGATCGGTCAGGCGGGAGGCGATCGTGTGGTACCCTGACATGCCCGGACGCTTGGCCAGGTGCGGGAAGTACCCGGAGCCGAAGTTGATCGTGTCGAGGGTCACGAAGTAGGCGAGGGTCCCCGCGTCGTCGCCGACGAAGTGCCGGTGGTCGTCGAGCGGCGGGGGATCGAGTCCGTCGAGCCGGAGCGCCGCGGCGTAGGTCCCGATCCGGTCGGTGCGGATTCGGACATGCTCCGCCCGATCGGCGACGGAGCGGCATGCCATCCGGACTCGATTGAACACGTCGGCCGGCCTTGTCGTTCGTCCATTCGTCATCGCGTTCCGCCTCGCGCGGGATCCGACCGGGATGATAGCAAAATCCGGCCGTCGTCATCCCGAGGCGGTGAACCGGGCCGTCCGATCCGCCGTCTTCGACGGCGTGCCGACTACGCGTCGGACCGCGGCGGCCGGGATCGACGGTTCAATCGAAAGACGGACGAGCAGAGGGTCAGAACCCGGCGCGGCGGTTGAAGTCGCGTTCAGGAATCTCCTTGCCGATCCGGCTGACGTTGTCGGACGGACCGGTTACGATCTCCGGCATGAGGGCGACCTTTTCGCCTCCCTTTGTCGCGCGATCCCATTCTAGCGGGTCCCGTGGTCTCGCATGGGGAAGCCGGCGAAGTCAGCACGCCGCGCAGCGGCGGAAGCGGAGTCGAGCTGCGTACGGTCTAGGATCGCCTCACGACCGCGATTCCGATCGTCCCGAAGTGGGACGGACTCCGCCCGAGGACCTTGAGGCCGTGCCGTTCGATCAGTCCGTCGAGGCAGCCCCTCGCGACGAAGTCGCGGAAGCCGGCGTTGTGTCCGTCACCCGCTGTGCGCTCGATCAGCCGGATGGCCCGCCACGGTAGATGCAGGGCGGGGCGTTTGGGCTCGACATAGTCGGCGAGGACCAGGTGGCCGCCCGGCCGGAGGACGCGGAAGGCCTCCCGGATCATGATCGATCGCTCGTTCTCCGAGTGCTCGTGCAGCGCCAGGATCAGGAGGCTGGTATCGAACGAGCCGTCGGAGAACGGGAGCTCGTAGGCGGAACCGAGGACGTAATCGACGTTGGGACCATCCCGGTGGGCTGCGGCCGCGATCATCGCCTCGGAGAGATCCACGCCTGTGGCGTGAACGCCCTCGCGGCCGAGCGCCCGGCACTGCGCCCCGGTCGCGGAGGCGATGTCGAGGACGTCGCGAACGCCGAGCTCGCGGCACAACCGGACGACTCTGGGCCTGAGCGACCGGAGGAGCGGGTCGATCAACACGCGGTAGAGGCGGACGGCGATCGATCCGTAGCGGTTCTTCCAGACCATGGGTGGAGGATAGGGAGTCGGCCGATTCGGCGCAACGACGCCCCACTACCCCTCGATGTCCGGTTTCTTCCGAAAGAGCTTCTTCAGTCCACGGCGCCTCTTCCGCTCGAGGACCCGTTCGCGCGCGCTCCGTGGGACGGACGTCGGGATCCGTGGGCGCACGGGCTTCTCGAGGGCTGCGAGCCTCCGCCTCAGCTCCTCCAGCGCGATCCGCTTGTTGCGACGCTGGCTTCGCTCCCGCTGACAGGTGACGACGATCCCCGTCGGGACGTGGCGGAGCCTCACCGCTGTCTCCCGCCTGTTGACGTTCTGTCCGCCCGGGCCGCTCGAGCGGAACGTCTCCACTTCACACTCGGCGAGCAACTCTTCGTCGGACTTCGGCATGCTCACGGTACTCCTCCGAGATGAGGATACCCGCTCGACGTCGAGAGGGTTGACTGGCCGGCGGTTCGACCGCTGGGTAGGATGTCCGGAGGAGTCGTGACAGAATCTCGGAATCGATCGATGGGGGCCATGGAGTTGTGGCTGCGGGAAAGCGGTCCGGCGTTCCTCCGCACCGTGGGGATCCGCAAGGGCGATCGGGTCCTCGACTTTGGCTGCGGACCGGGGGGATACGCCGTTCCGCTGGCACTGGTTGTCGGACCGGAGGGACGGGTCGTCGCCGTCGACAGGGACGCCGCGCGCCTCGAATCACTCGAAGAACGCGCTGTGGAGTTCCACGTCCGGGACGTCATCGAGGTCCGCCGGACGGACGGCAGCCTGGCCCTCGATCGGATCGATGAAGGGTCCCTCGATGCGGCTCTGCTGTTCGACGTGCTCCAGCACGTCGAGGATTGGGACACGCTCTTCGCCTCCCTCCGGAGGGTCCTGAAGTCGGGCGGACTGATGCTTGTCAATCCGAGCCGCTGCTCCCATCCCGGCAGGGTCGACGTCGAACGGCTGAATGCGCGTCTCACTGCCCACGGATTCGCCCTCGAGCGGATCGAGCACGGACGCGTGATGCACTACGACTTTCTCCATGAGGAGGAGATCCTCGTCTTCCGCGCACCGTGAGGCGGCGCCTCAACCCGCTCCATCCTGGAGGGCATCGCGCGAAGGATGCGCCCATCGTTCGGCGGGCCGCAACGCCGCCCGACCTACGCCCAATCGGGCTTGAGCGAGGCGCACCCGGAGAGGTATCGGTCGGCGGCGATCGCCGCCTGCGCACCCTCCGCGGCGGCGATCACCGCCTGCTTGATGTGCTTGCACAGGACATCGCCCGCCGCAAAGACGCCGGGGACGCTCGTCTGGAACGTCTCATCGACCCGGAGACAACCGTCTTCGGTGATGGCGAGCTGCCCGCCGACGAAGTCGAGGATCGGCCGACCGCCCAGCAGGTAGACGAAGACGCCGGTGACGGGAATCGTCTCTCTTTCGCCTCCGGACTCGACGATCGCGGCCTCGACGTAGCTGCCGCCAAGGATCTCGCGCACGTGAGAGGAGGCGCGGATCTCGATCCGTTCGTGCGCTGCGGTCTGCCGGACGAGCGCTTCATCGGCGCGGAGTTTCGAGGTCGGGGAGAGCAACAGGACGCGTCGGGCGAACCGCGAGAGATACAGCGCCTCTTCCAGCGCTTCGTCGCTGTTTCCGACCACCGCGACGTCTTGGTCCTCGAAGAAGAGCCCGTCGCACGTGGCGCAATAGGAGACACCGTGGCCGATCAGGCGCGCCTCGCCGGCGATCGCCGGATCGCGCCCCATCGAGCCGGTGGCGATGACGATCGCCCGGCCGCGAAACTTCCCCCCGCTCGCGAACAGCGTCTTCGCCGTCTCGGAAAGGGTTGAGGCCGTGACCCGCCGGGCGACGAACGACGCGCCGAAGCCGGTTGCCTGGGCGCGGATCCGCTCGACCAATTCGGCGCCGGTCGCTGGATCGCCGAGGCCGGGGAAGTTGGTGATCGCCCTCGTCATCCCGAGCGCGCCGGCGGTGATCCCCTTATCGATCACGACCGTCGACCACCCGGCACGCGCGGCGTACAGCGCCGCCGTCGCCCCCGCCGGCCCTCCGCCGACGATCGCGACGTCCCAGACCCGATCGCGTCCTTCCGATGCGGGCTCCGGTTCCTCTCCCACGGTTCGGTCGTTCATCGTCGATCTCCTTCTGTTCGATCCTCATGTTACTCCGTGACGGCGTTCGAGGCGCGGCGGCCGAACGTGATACCATGGGAACAAACGAGTCGGGAGGGGGGCCCACAATGTCCGACTGTTCGAACCGCGCGTCCAATCTGCAACGCTGTGCCTGCACGTATCCCGGCTGCCCTCGAAAGGGGAAGTGCTGCGAGTGCCTGCAGTATCACCTCGCCCACGACGAGCTCCCGGGCTGCTGCTTCCCGCCGGAGGTGGAGCGGACGTACGATCGGTCCTTCCGGCGGTTCGCGGAGCTCCACGGAGGGTGATCTCGACATGGGACGATGCTCGCAGAACCGCGCCCCGGGACTGGTGACGAGGGAGCGGGTCGCCGCCGACCTGCGAGAGCTGGGCGTCGCGGCCGGCGACACCGTGATGCTCCACGCATCGGTCGGGGCGATCGGGTGGATCGTCGGAGGGCCGGATCGGGTCCTGGAGGCCCTCTTCGACGTCCTCGGCGGGGCGGGGACGCTCCTGATGTACGTCGGTTGGGACGGTTCCCCCTACGACGTGACCCTCGGCGTGCCGGAGCTTCCGGCGGCGCTGATGGCCGCCTGGCCGGCGTACGACCCGGAGACGTCGCGCGCGGTCCGGGAGTGGGGCGTGCTCGCCGAGTATCTGCGCACGTGGCCGGGGGCCCGACGGAGCGTGCATCCGGACAGTTCGTTCGTCGCCGTCGGCAGGCTGGCCGAGGAGCTGATCCGCGACCACCCGCTCCAGTACGGAATGGGTGAGGGCTCGCCATTGGCAAAGCTGTGCGAGGAGAATGGGAAGCTCGCGCTCCTCGGTTCGCCGCTGGCGAACGTGACGCTCCTCCATCACGCCGAGCACCTAGCGCAGGTCCCGAACAAGGAGGTCGTTCGATATTGGGCCCCGATCCTCCGGGACGGAACGAGGACGTGGATCCAGATCGAGGAGTTCAGTACGACCGGATGCCTCCCGTGGCGCGGGCCGACGGACCTGTTCGAGGCGATCGTTCGCGACTACCTGCAGGAGGGGTGCGGGCGCGTAGGGCACGTCGGCGCGGCGCACAGCTACCTGTTCGACGCGGCCGATCTTGTCGAATACGCGGTCGCGTGGATCGAGGAGCGGCTCGCCGACGTCGAGCCGATCGAATTCGACGTGGAGATCCGCGCGGCCGACTCATCGGATCATCGCGAGCTCGTCGCCCTTCTCGGGGCGTACGAAGAGGAGGTAACGGGCTCGGTCGCGGCCGCCGCCCGCCTGTCGACGCGGGTCGACGAGCTCCTCGAGGATCCGGATCGGAAGGCGTTCGTCGCCGTCGCCGACGAGCGCGTCGTCGGGATGCTCGTCGTCTCACGGCCGTCAGCTGATCGCGGGGCGATCGACCTGGCGTTCGTCGGCGCGGAGTATCGTCGACGAGGAATCCTGCGAGAGCTCGAGACGGACGGATCGGCGTATCTGCGCGAGGGCGGGTGCCACACCGTCGGGCTGCGCGTCGGCGCGGGCAACGACGCGGCGCGATCCGCGTGGCA
>CAZGXU010000014.1:4153-9770 GCA_964530075.1 uncultured Thermotogae bacterium | reverse complement strand
TATACGAGATCGCCGATCTGCTCGCTCTCGACGGCGTCGCGTTCAAGCCGCGGGCGTACCGGCGGGCGGCGCAGACGATCGAGTCCCTCTCCGAGCCGATCGAGGAGCTCGTCGCCGGGGGGAAGCACGCCGATCTGCCCGGGGTCGGTGACGCGATCGCGAAGAAGATCGTCGAGATCGTCGAGACCGACCGGCTCAAGTACCACGACGATCTGAAGGCGAAGCTGCCGATCGACCTGTTCGCGCTGACCCAGGTCGACGGAGTCGGGCCGAAGACGGCGAAGCTCCTCTACGAAGAGCTCGACGTTCGCAACCTCACCGATCTGGAGCGGGCCGCGCGGGAGGGCAGGATTCGCGCCGTGAAGGGGCTCGGCGAGAAGACGGAGGCGAAGATCCTGCACGGGCTCACCGAGACGCTGTCGATCGAAGGCCGTATCCTGCTTGGGACGGCGCTGTCGCTCGCGGAGCGGCGCATCGAAGCGTTGACCGCGACGGGATCCTTCTCCCGGATCGAAGCCGCCGGGTCGCTCCGGCGCGGGCGCGAGACGATCGGCGATCTCGATCTGCTGGCGATCGCGAAGGAGCCATCGAAAGCGGCCGACGCCTTCGTCGGGCTCGCCGACGTCGAGGAGGTCCTCGCGCACGGGGAGAAGAAATCGTCCGTCCGCCTCGCCGGCGGCGTTCAGGTCGACCTGCGGATCGTCCCTCCCGAGTCGTTCGGCGCCGCGCTTCAGTATTTCACCGGTTCGAAGGCGCACAACATCGCGCTCCGGAAGCGGGCCGTGGCGAGAGGCTGGAAGCTGAACGAGTACGGGCTGTTCGACGAGGCCGGGCGGGTGCTCGCGGGGCCGAAGGAGGGCGAGATCTACGAGCGGCTCGGTCTTCAGTTCATTCCGTCGGAGCTCCGCGAGGACCGGGGCGAGATTCAGGCGGCGGAGAAGAAAGCGGGTCCTCGGCTCGTCGAGCTTTCGGACGTCCGCGGCGACCTGCACGTGCACACCGACCGGTCGGACGGGAAGGCGAGCCTGGAGGAGATGGTCGGGGCGGCGCGCGACCGCGGCCTGGCGTACGTCGCGATCACCGACCACGCCAAGTTCGCCGAGGTGATCGGTGGGCTGACGCCGGACGACCTCAGGTGTCAGATCGACGAGATCGAGACGCTGAACGGGAGGCTGAAGGGCTTTCGCGTCCTGACCGGGGTCGAGGTCAACGTCGGGGAGGACGGGTCGCTCGACCTGCCCGACGAGCTCCTCGCGCGGCTCGACGTCGTGGTCGCCGCGGTCCACTCCCGCTTCCGACTCGGTCGGGCCGAGATGACGGCGCGGCTGATCCGGGCCGTGGAGCACGAGCACGTCGACGTCCTCGCCCACCCGACCGGGCGGAAGATCGGCGAGCGCCCGGCGTACGAGGCCGATTGGGACGCCGTCTTCGAGACGGCAGCGAAGCACGCGACCGCGATGGAGATCAACGCCAATCCGATCCGGCTCGACCTGAATGCCGAGCTCGTCCGCCGCGCGATCGGCGCCGGCGTGAAGCTGGCGATCGGGACCGACGCCCACACCCAGGACCATTTCGACTTCCTCCGCCTCGGCGTCCTCACCGCCCGCCGCGGCTGGGCGACGAAGGCGGACGTGCTGAACGCGGCGTCGGCGGAGAAGGCCTCCGCGGCGAGACGGCCCGCCGATGCGTGAACCACCGAAGCTTGCGAACGAGGCGATCGTTGCCGCGCTGGGCGCGCGGTACGACGTCCCGGTCGCGACGCTGACCTTCCTCCCGCTCGGCAGCGACTCCGCGTCCTCGGTCTACCGCGTTGACGCCACCGACGGCTCGGCGTACCTCCTCAAGGCCCGAGCCGGATCGGGGTTCAGCGTTCAAAGCCTCGCCGTCCCGCGCTTCCTCCGCGATCGCGGCGTTTCCCACGTCGTCGCACCGCTCCCGACGATCGACCGCGAGCTGTGGGTCGACGCGGGGGGCTTCGCGCTGAGCCTCTACCCGTACGTCGACGGCCGCGTCGGCGCGGAGGGCGGCCTTTCCGAGGAGCAGTGGCGGACGCTCGGCGCGACGGTGAAACGGATCCACGCGAGCCGGCTTCCGCGCGAGCTGGTGCGCGTCGTCCCCCGCGAGCGCTTCGTGCCGAGCCGGCGCGACGTGATCGCGGATCTGGAGAGCGTCCTCGACGGACCGAACCCGGTCGATCCGCTGCAGCGCGAATGGGCGGCGTTCTGGCGGTCGCGGCGGGACGAGATCCGCGCGGTGGTCCATCGTGCCGACGTGCTCGGGCGACGGCTGCGGCGGGCGCCCGCTTCTCCGGTCCTGTGCCACGCCGATCTGCACACCTGGAACGTGCTGGTCGATTCGGTAGCGCGGCTGTGGCTGGTGGATTGGGACGAGACGGTCCTCGCCCCGAAGGAGCGGGACCTGATGTTCGTCGCGGGCGGGATCGGCGGCGACTCGGTGACACCGGAGGGCACCGCCTCCTTCTTCCGGGGCTACGGCGCCGCCGAGGTCGACTCGACCGCGCTGGCCTACTACCGCTACGCTTGGGCGGTGCAGGACATGGCCGCCTACGGGGAGCGGCTCTTCTTCCGCCCCGATCTCGGCGAGGAGAGCCGCCGCGATGCCGTCGACGGCTTCGTCGGCCTGTTCGAGCCGGGGAAGATCGTCGCGTTGGCGCTCGCATCGAGCGATGCGGGCGACGTCGGGACGTCGCACAATCACCGGACGAAGGGGGACGGATCCGCATGACGGAGCTGATCGATCTTCCGAACCTCGGCGAGGTGGTGGTGGCTCAACTCGAGCGGGCCGGGATCGGTACGCCGAAAGAACTTCGCCGGCTCGGGAGCGTGGGGGCCGCCGTCCGGCTGGCCGAGCTGGGGATCGACGTCTGTTCGAGCAAGCTCGTAGCGCTGGAAGGCGCGATCCGCGGGGTCCGATGGCATTCGATCCCCGCCGAGGAGCGAGACGGACTGAGAAGGCGGTTCGAGGCCCGCCGGTGATGGAGGAACGGCATAGGGAGGTCAAGATGACGGAACCGATTCAGACGCTCGCGTTCCAGCTGGTCAACGCCTACCTCGTGAAGGGGGACTCCGGCTTCGTCCTGATCGATACGGGGCTCGCCTCGCATCGGGCGCGACTGGAGGAGGCGCTGCACTCCGCGGGATGCCGACCCGGCGACCTGCGGCTGATCGTGCTGACTCACGGCGATCCCGACCATAGCGGCAACGCCGCCTACCTGCGCGAGAAGTACGGGGCGAAGATCGCGATGCACAAACGGGAAGTCCCGGCCGTCGAGCACGGGGACATGTTCCTCAGCCGGGGGCGGATGCCCCTGCCGAGGCGGCTGCTGAAGCCGCTGATGGGCCTCTTCCGGCTGCGGAAGCGGGACCGGTTCACGCCGGACGTCTATCTCGACGACGGCGACCGCTTGGTGGACTACGGGCTCGACGCGACGATCCTCCACGTCCCCGGGCACTCGGCCGGGTCGATCGCCGTGTTGACCGCGGACGGCGTCCTCTTCAGCGGCGACTTCCTCGAGAACCGGACCCGCCCGTCGACGGCCACCCTCGTCGACGACGCCGAGGCGCTGAAGGCCAGCCTCGAGCGGGTGAGGACGCTCGACATCCGGATCGTCTACCCCGGCCACGGGAAGGCGTTCACCCTCGGCGAGATCGCGTAGCGCCGCGGCTGCAGTTCCCGTCGGTGCTCGGGGCGCCCCGGCTCGCTTCCTACAGGCTCTGGGCGTTCTCCCACGGGCGCGCGATCAGGATCCGTACCGCTCGAAGCGCGAGCCGTCTCCAGGCGCGCGCGAGGAGGACGCCCGCGCCGCTCCCCGCAATCCACCCGGTCCACGGCGGGAGGCCGGCGGCGCGCAGGAGGACGACGACGCCCGCCAACACGGCGAAGGCCGCGAGGCAACCGATGTGGACCGCGAATCGGAGGAAGCGCTCGGAACGCACCTCGGCGATCACCATGAGGATTCCCTGCTGAGACACGAGGTAGCCGGCGGCGGCGAGAAAGAGCATCAGCGGCGGGAGTTCGGCTCCCGAGACGATTCCGCGCCCGAAGAGGATCGACGCGAAGGCCCAGCCGAGGGCCGTCTGCCATCCCCACAGGGGACCGGCGTTTCCGTCCGCCCACTCCGCCGCGGTGAACGGAAGCTGACGGGCGAACGGCCAGTTTCTCAGGTCCTGCTGCAGCGAGGCGAGGGGGAACCTGGCGATCGATGTCGCGATGCCGGACAGGATCAGCGCCTTGGCCCACAGAACGGGGACGTTGACGAACGCGAACAGCGCCGCGACGAAGACGAGGGCCACAAAGGCGAACGCGAGGCGGGATTGTCGCAGGACCATCGTGACGGCCTTCCCGGCGATCGCCTTCACCCCGGGCCGGTAGCGCAACCCGAAGTCCTTCCGCCTTCGCCTCTTCGTTCCCCGCATCCGGGCCGCGACTTGCTCCAACTCCTCCGCCCGATCCCCCTGGTACAGAGCCACGCTCTCGCTGACGAGCAGGCTGAACCGGGCCAAGCCGTCGAGGTTCGCGCGCGGCACGGACCGCCACACCGCGATCCACGAAGCGATCGCCGAGGCAAAGAGGATCAGCAGCGACCACGCCCCGAGCTCGGGGAACGTCCACGCCGGGGCGGCAAGGATCGCCTCGCTCGCGGAGACGGGCGAGATCCTCGGGCCGACCCCCCACGCGACGAGCAGGGCGAGGGCGGCGGCTCCGGCGAGCGCGTAGCCGATCCACCGGACGACGCGCGCGATCCGCTTCAGGCGTTCACTGTGAAACACGGCCCATCGCCAGTGGATCAGGCTGACCCAGCCGATCGACAGGTGCAGCCAGACGAGTGCCAGACGGGCCGGGGAGGCCCCGCTCCAGATCCGCACCAGGAACGGCCCGAGCAGGGCCATCGGCACCGCGAACGCGAGCCCGGCCGACGCGTAAGCGCGCACGAGCCGCAGGGCGATCACGGCGCGGCGATCGATCGGCCCGGCGAGCAGCATCGGGACGTCTCCGCGGGCGAGATAGATCGGAGGATGGTGGATCCCGCGCGTCAGCTGCATCCAGATCAGGATCGCCAGCAGGACCAACCCCGTCCGCACGGCGGCCGTGGCGATCGGATAGCTCGAGGTCTGAACGATCCGGGAGAGCGCTGACGGGAGCGTGGTGTACGCCCAGGCCGCCCCGCCGCCGAACGCGACGGAGTAGAGCAACACGAGCGAGCGGTCCTCGATCAGGCCGCGGAGCCACCGACGGATCGACCGACGGTATTGGAGGAAGCGCAGGTGCAGCACCACGCGCATCCTAGGCGCTCCCTTCCGAGGGATCGAGAGCGCCCTCGTGTGTGAGCGCGAGGAAGATCTCCTCGAGGCGGGCCGGTCGCCCCTCCGTCGCGGGGAGCATCCCGCGCAGCTCCGCAAGGGTCCCTTCGGCGAGGAGTGAGCCTCGGTGCAGGATCAGGTATCGGTCGCACAGCGTCTCGGCCGCGTCGAGCATGTGCGTGGAGAGGAGGACCGCCGCGCCGCGGTCTCGTGCATGGCGGAGCGACTCCTTGAGCCTCCACACGGATTCCGGATCCAGACCGAGGAACGGTTCGTCGGCGAGGAGGACGTCCGGC
>CAZGXU010000014.1:0-4053 GCA_964530075.1 uncultured Thermotogae bacterium | reverse complement strand
GATCTCAGGGCCCTAGGATAGCGCGGCCGGATTGAACGGCGACGGGAGCGGATGAACCGGCATAGGTCGGCGGTGGCTTGCAGACTGCCGACAGGAAGGGCTTCGATGCCCGCGTGCAACAGCGCGCAGTACCGACGATGAGGAGTGGAAGATGACGTGTCCCGAGTGTGGTCGCGCGATGACGGAGGGAAACGCCAGGGTCAAAGGCACTCCGTTGGGGTTTCTCTTCTTCGGGTTCTCGTGGCAGCACCTTTGGTTTGAGCCGCTAGATAGGACCCAACGAAGGAGAAAGGTGATCGAGTCCGGCAAGGCCAGGAGGGCGCACGAATGCCCTGGATGTGGGGCCGTCCTGATCGTCGGTCGTTGAGATCGTCGCACCGGGCGACGAACACCGGTCGGCCGATGCTCGCTGCGCCGGCGGCTCGCTCGATGCCCCCTCCTTCGTCGGGAGGCGATTGACCCCGAGCTTTGCGCTTCCTATGCTCTCTTCCATGAAGAAGCGGATTCTCATCCTCGACGGTTCGCTCGATCCGTCGACCTATCGCCCGGTCGAACAGTGGGCAAGGCATCTCGGCAACGTGACGTTCGACGCGGTCCATCTCCCCTCCGGCGATTCGCCCCCACCGCTCGATTGCTACACCCACGTTCTGCTGACCGGCTCGGAGGCGTCGTTCACGCGGCCCGAGGCGTGGTTCGACGTCGAGGCCGAACTCATACACGACGCGGTGGACCGCGGTCTCGCCGTCCTCGGGAGCTGCTTCGGCCATCAGATGCTTGTCTGGGCCCTTTCCGGCCGCCAGTACGTTCGCCGCTCGTCGACCCCCGAACTCGGCTGGGTGGCCGTCGAAATCCTGACAGCGGATCCGCTCCTCGCTGAGCTTCCGAATCCCTGGCACGCGTTCGCCGGCCACCTCGAAGAGGTCGATACCCCCCCGGCCCCGTGGCGCGTCCTCGCGGCCAACGAGGACTGCGCTGTGCAAGCGATCCGCTACGGAGATGCCCCAGTCTGGGGGATCCAACCGCATCCGGAGACCGGTCCGGACGAGGCCAGGCTCATCATGGAGTGGGCGATCAAAGCGCACCCCGAGTACGCCTCACAGATCCGTCGAGCGATGGAGGCCCCCGTCCGCGACGATCGCGCTACGCCGCAGCTGATCGAAGCCTTCCTTCGAAGCTAGCCCCCAACTGGCTCCGCAGAGGTACGACGCCGTCACGAGGGAAGGAGGAAGAAGCCGTGGACGTTCGTGCTCACAATCGCGCTGTGGGGATCGAAGGAGATGGTTGGGACGCCTTCCTCACAGCAGGATCGAGCTTCGGCTGTGGCAACGTCCCCTATGCGTCAGCCGGGGGCTCGGCCGTGAGCGTCGGGAAGAGCGCCACGTACTCGGCCCGCGCTTCCGCCTGTGCTCCGGACCGGATGGCGTCGATCTCGTCGCGGTTGGCCCGGAGCAATTCGACCAACCGTCCGTCGAGAGAGGCGTTCTCCGCCATGCCCGACAGAATCTCCAGCGCCCCCGTCGAATCCATGCCCTCGCGATACGGACGGTCCTCCGTGAGCGCGGTGAAGACGTCGCTGATGGCCATGATTCGCGCGCTCATACAAAGATCGTTCTCCGTGAGGTGAAACGGATATCCCGTTCCGTCGAGTCGCTCGTGGTGGTAAGCGGCCCACGCGGCCAACAGGTGACGCATCCGCGCGACCCGACGGCGATGCGAGGCCAGATGGGGACTCACCAGGTCGATTGCGCGCCCGAGGTCCAGGAGATTGACGCGCCATTCCGAGTTCACGTCACCCCTATCCCTGTCATCTCCGAGCTCCGGAATGAACAGGGTGCCTGAAGCTCCGGGCGTCGAACATGATCTGGCGAAGACCCTGTCAGGCGGAATGGGTCGCTCGACGACCCGATGCAGGGCCCTTCTGCCTGTGGTGATCGATGCTTCGTGAGGCGGGCTTCGTGGATTTGTACGCCCCGTTTCACGGACGTACGATGGTGCGCGAGTCGCCGTGCCGATGTAGATGAACGGAGGTGAGGACGGGAGCGTTGAGACGAGGCGTACGGGCCGGACGTCTCGGTCGACGCTGGTGTGCAGTTCGGCGCCTCATCATGGTGGGGCGGATCTCTGCATGAGGTGAGGGCGATGGATCAACCGCTCGATCTCGACGATGTGGAGAGAGTCGCCTCCGCGATGGATGCAGAGATTCGTGCGTTGCCGGCTCTGAACACCCCGAACGTGCGAGCCATTCGCCGCCACTACTCTCACGAGTTGAAACCGACGGCTCCCGAATTCGTCCTCAACCTGGCGAGAGCGCTTCTCGGAGTCTACGGCCATCGATGGGTCGCCTGTGAATTGATCCAGAACCATCGGAAAGCGTTTCAGGCCGTAGGAGCCCATGAACTTGAGGAGTTCGGCCGCGGCATCGACAGCTGGTCGTCCGTGGATTCCTTTGCCCGCACCTTGGCAGGCCCGGCTTGGCTACAGGGGCAAGTGCCCGACGGATTGATTCACCAATGGGCACACTCGGACGACCGCTGGTGGCGGCGGGCGGCGCTGGTCAGCACTGTGGCGCTGAATGTACGGTCTCAGGGGGGGAGGGGGGACGTCGGTCGCACGCTGGCGGTGTGCCGTCTGTTGGTGGGCGATCACGATGATACGGTGGTGAAAGCGATGTCGTGGGCGTTGCGGGAGTTGGTGGTGCATGACGCGGACGCGGTGGCCGAGTTTCTGAGCGCACATGAGGACGTTCTCGCGGCGCGGGTGAAGCGAGAGGTCAGGAATAAGCTCACCACCGGGCTGAAGAATCCGAGATGGA
Source organism: uncultured Thermotogae bacterium (assembly GCA_964530075.1). Lineage (GTDB taxonomy): Bacteria > Bipolaricaulota > Bipolaricaulia > UBA7950 > UBA9294 > JANQEA01. The sequence continues at coordinate 1,241 of CAZGXU010000014.1, read as the reverse complement.
AGGGAGACTGAGTCTATCGGAAGCCGCATCCGCCCAGCCTGTCGCCGCAGCGAACGGGCAGAATGAGGTCGACCGTTGGATTTCACCAGGAGAGGGGAGCACCTCCGTTGAGGTAGACTGCCCTCGAAAGGGAGGGAATCCGACATTCCGGGTGCAGGCGGGGGCGGGACACCGCGCCTACGCCGGCGTGTCATGCATACCATGAAGAAGGCCGAGCTGATCATCGTCGGCGCGGGGTCCCGGGGGACCGCGTACGCGTCCTACGCCCTCGAGCACCCCGATCGGGCCCGGGTCGTCGGCGTGGCGGAGCCGCGGGATGCGTGGCGCGAGCGGCTGGCACGGGCCCACGCGATTTCGCCATCCAACGTCGCGAGGGATTGGGAAGATCTGGCCTCGAGGCCGAAGTTCGCTGATGCAGTCGTGATCGCCACTCCGGACGCGATGCACGTCGAGCCCTCGATCGCGTTCGCCCGTGTGGGGTACCACGTTCTCCTCGAGAAACCGATGGCGCCGGACGAAGACGGCTGTCGTCGGATCGCCTCCACGGCGCTCGATGCCGGGGTCGTGTTCACCGTCTGCCACGTGCTCCGCTACACGCCCTACACCCGGAAGATCGTGGAGCTCGTGGAGGGCGGCGCGATCGGGGAGGTCGTGAACGTGCAGCGTCTGGAACCGGTCGGATACTGGCACCAGGCGCACTCCTACGTGCGCGGCAACTGGCGGAGGGAGGACCTGGCCTCCCCGATGCTCCTGGCCAAATGCTGTCACGACCTGGATTGGATTCGGTTCGTCGTCGGCGTCCGCTGCACCGCGGTCCAGTCGTTCGGCACGTTGAAACACTTCCGCCATGATCAGAAACCCCCGGGCGCTGCGGACCGTTGTCTGGACTGCCCCGTCGAGCGGAGCTGTCCGTATTCGGCGGTGAAGATCTATCTGGAACGCGTCGCCGAGGGTCGGACTGGTTGGCCCGTCGACATCCTGGCTTCCGATGTCAGCCGGGAGAGCGTCCTCCAGGCGCTCCGAGACGGACCGTACGGGCGGTGTGTCTACGACTGCGACAACGACGTGGTCGACCATCAGATCGTGAACATGCTGTTCGACGGAGGACGAACCGCGAGCCTGACGATGACCGCATTCACCGAAGCGGGCCATCGACAGACGAGGATCTTCGGCACGAGGGGAGAGCTCGTGGGCGACGGTCAGACGATCCGTCGCTTCGACTTCCTGTCCGATACGTGGAG
>CAZGXU010000013.1:0-47949 GCA_964530075.1 uncultured Thermotogae bacterium | reverse complement strand
CGTCCCAGCCGAGCGCCTTGAAGAACGGATCGAGGGACTCCCGCCGGAGCTGCGTTTCGTTGTATTCGCGCGACAGGTACGCCTCGCGGTTCTCGCGAAACCGCTCGACGAGCTTCTTCACTTCCTTCGGTGCCGTCATCGCGCCCTTTCGGGTGAAGGACCTCCGCCCGTCACCCTTGGTCGAACCGATTCTACGTGAGTCTAACGAAGGTGGGCGGATCCTCCAAGCCATCAGCACGGCACCGCGGGGCGGGTGTATCCGCTCCTGCGACGGTTCGCACTCAGTAGATACAGGCATCCAATAGCGAGAGCGCCTCCTGCAGGACCGCCTCGGGCGCGGGTCCGATGCGCTTCACCTTGCGAGCGCGGAAGTCGATCGATTTGATCTGCTCGACCATGACGACCCCGGTCACCTCGCAGCCGTCCGGGAGCGGGACGTGAAAGGGGTAGTCTCGCCTCGCGTTGGTGACCGGGCACGCGATACACAGGCCGGTGTGCTTGTTGAACAGGTCGTTGCTGACGACGAGGGCCGGCCGGCGTCCGCGCTGTTCGTGACCCGTCTGCGGGTCGAAGCTCAGCGCGACGAAGTCGCCTTTGCGGGGCACGTAGGCCGCCACCTACCAGACCTCCCTGCCGGTCGGCCGCCCCCAGTCGATTTCTCCGGGCTTGTAGTCCTTGGGAATGGAGGCGACGAGCCGCTCCAAGTCCAGCGCGCCGCGCACGCGACGGACCGGCGTGATGACGATGCTCCCTTCGCGCACGGCGACGTGGACGGTGTCACCAACACCGATCTCGGCGTCGGACAGGAGATCCTTGCTCAACCGAAGCCCCTGGCTGTTGCCCCACTTCTGAACCTTGGTGATCATCGGGCCACCTCCTGCGGCTACCCGAAGTATATCCGTACAGGACGTCGAAGTGAAACACGCCGTCCGAGTGCAGAGCCACTGACTGAGTCCGCCGGTGGCCAAAGGAGAGGAGCTCTGGGAACGCAATACTCATTCCGATGGGCCGGGTGGGGAAGTCTCGTACTATCTTCCCTGGATCCCCGCGCGCAGCCCTCGCCCGAACGCCAGCACGAGGGCAAGCCTGTCTTCTCCCCGATCGTAGCGGTCACCGAGGCGCGGATTCCGACCGAGCGATTCAGTTGCTGCATCGACCAGTTGTAACGCTTCAATCGACATCATCGCAGCCGAATCGAACCCGGCGAGGAATGCCCCGGCTGTCTCGTAGGTCAGCTGAGGATGGCGATCGTAGTCCACATCGAACCGTCTCGTTCCCTCGCACTCGTAGGTCTCCATCGCATTGCAGGCATCTTCGAGATCGTGTGGTCGGATCTGTGATGCCGCGGCGTAGAGCTTGTTCGCGCGACCAGTAGGGAGAGAGGCGCGACAGGCTACGCGTCGGGGCCCTACGTCGACTGGGACGGCGTGCGTGATCGCCTCAGCGAGCCCCACCGCACGGATTCGATCTCCGCCCGCCAGCTGGATCTCATGCGGAGGCTTCCCGCCTTGGGCGATTGGCAAGACGTCGATCTCGTCCCCGGCGGGAGTTTGGAACCTGTGCTCGATCCTCGTGTCCGAGAGGCCGGCACCGTGCAAGACGGGACGAATCGCCCCGAATCCGCCGGCGATGGAGACAGCCAGGTCGAGGTCCCTTGTCGTTCGTTCGAGATGCACGTTGTGGAGGAGAAGCGCGGCGGCGCCGACGACAGCGAAGGGAAGTCCCGCGGCCTCAAGGGATTCCGAGAGCTGGCAGAGGACTCCGGTGAGGTGCGTGCCAAGCCTGTCTACATTGTCCAAGCCAGGTACTCCTGCCGAAGGCGGGCCGCGGTCTCCGCCTGACGATCGTCTCCGGAGGCCATCAGCTCTGCGTAGACGAAGGCGGGGTCGGCGACCTTGGCTCCGTGAGCATCGACGTTGCCGAAGAGCTCGGGCGAGTAGAGATCGCAAAGTTCAATCGCGCCGCGTGCGCTGGGTGCGAGCCGCAGTCGCCGGCGTACGTCCGCGACAGCCTCCCCCGGGACGTAGAGGCGCAGGCTGCCCGCGCGTAGGTAGGAGGTGAGGGCGTCCGCTGCGACTTCTCCTCCGAGGACGACGTTGCCTTTCAGTTCATCGGCTGCGTTGCGGATGAGCACGTCGAAGACGGGCTCGCCGGCGGCCACGAAGCGCCCGAGGAGCAGCTCGGGTAGCAGCTTCTGATCGAACGCGTCAACCCAAAGGCGGAGAAGACGGTTGCCGTCGATGATCTCGTAGTCACCTCGCCCGTGCACCCGAAGCGCTCGCGCGTTTTCCAGCTCGCGGATGAGCTTCCCGATTTTGTCGATCGAGACTCCCACACCCGCGCGGATGTCCCGATACGTGGCCCGGACCCGTGGACCGTGCTTGAGAAGGTAGTGAAGAACCTTCGCGCCCGTGGCGCTGAAGTGTTGTCCCTTAGGCACGTCCGCGTTCGCTGGCCGGCGTCCCGAGACGTTCATCAGCAGCTTCGGGGGGAGCGAGACGAAGGCGTTCCCTTGCGCATCGGCGAACCAGATGTCTCGCTGCTGGAGTTCCTCCGCCAGTCCTGGTGTCGCGTAGTCTGTGAACAGCATCCTGTGGTTGTGCGGTGACGGGGCGAGCTGTGGAATCTCGGCACGACGGAAGCGATTGCGGATCTCGACCTCGACCCGCTCGTCGATGTTGCCACCGAACAGGCGATAGACTGCATCCGCGCCATGCCGGTTTGCTTCCGCCACCCGCTCGAATCGCATGGGGCGCTGAAGAAGCCGACGGACCGTCTGCTCACAGAGTTCCCGGAGCTGCTCCTCGTGCACTTTGTACGCTCCTCTCGTTTGTACGTGATGCGCGCACAAACCATAGCAGCGTACAACACTCGAGTCAAGCTCTTGCCAGACGTCTCGCGGGATCTGTGCTGAGTCCGGGGAAGAGGATCTCTGAAACCCAGCGCTTGCCACGCGTTCCCTCGTCGCGTTGCTCGAGGCAGGATCCGGGTCGAACTGCGTCCCCCGGATCGGGAAGGCCCGGATTGTTCCAGCAATCAGCTGAGGCCGATTCGAGGCTCCGGTCTATCTGGCGAGCGAGGAGGGTACGACAGGCTTCCACGGGTCCAATGCGCGACCGCCAGTCTCACGGTTTGGCTTCGTCGCCCGCCACGAGAAGGCAGCTTCCCGACCATGCCTTCTCGTAGCGCTTGCCTCGGTCCAAACGCGAGCTGAGTTTACGTTACGAGACAGAACCGATTGCGGTTCGCCATCCCACCGAGAGAAGGTAACGTCAGTCAGGGCCTTCTCTTACGTGCCGCAAACCACCCACACGAAGGACGCTTTCCGGTGGGTCCTTCGTGCAAGGGCTCGCTCCTTCCGAGTCGCTGGAGCGAAATCCGACCACGCGAAGGCGGTATTCCACCGACGCCTTCGCGCATCTGGCAATCTTCGATTGCCGCCCTTGACAAACCTTGGGTGTACTAGTATACTAGCACACCATGACTACCAATCCCGGGAGGTTGCTCGCGATGCGTACAGGTGGAATGCCAGAAAGGAACAACAGGATCGCACGTTGGATGCCGACGTATCTCCTCGTTGCGCTCCTGGGGGCCTCGCTCGTCCTCCTCGGCTGCGGCGGGTCGGAGCCGGCGACCGAGGCGGAAGAAGCGGCGATCCTCGCGGCAGCCGTGACCCAACGCGAGGCGCTCGCCCGCCTCGAAGCGAAGGTGGCGTCGCTCCGCGAGGCGCTCAAGATCCCCGGGCTCTCGGCCGCCGTGGTGAAGGACGGGGAGCTCATCTGGGCGCAAGGGTTCGGGACCGCGGACGTGGAGGACGGGATCGAAGCGACGGCGGAGACGCCGTACGGCCTGGCGTCGGTCACCAAGCCGTTCGCCGCGTTTCTGCTCATGAAGAAGGTCGAGACGGGAGAGCTCGACCTGGACGCGCCGGCCGCCGCCTTCGGGATCGACCTCGGAAACGACGCGATCACGGTCCGGCACCTGCTGTCGCACACGTCGGAAGGGATCCCGGGCAGCCACTACCAGTACAGCGGGAACCGCTACTCGTTCCTAACGACGGTGATCGAGCAGCTCTACGGCGAGCCGTTCCGGCGTGCCCTTCGGGACGAGATCCTCGGGCCGCTCGGGATGAACGACACGGCGCTGAACGTCGGCGGCTGCGGGCTCGAATACTACCTGTCGAAGCTCGCCCCCGACGATCCGGAGCGGGCGTTCGAGCACGTCTATCGCGAGTCGGCGACGCCGTATCTGTACGATCCCGACTACGAGGTGTATCCGGTCCCGGTGCCGAGCTACGCCAACGCCGCGGCCGGGCTGATCTCGACGGTGGTCGACCTGGCGAAGTTCGCGGCGGCGATCGAGGATGACGAGCTCGTCTCGCCGGAGACGAAGGCGCAGATGTTCACCCCGACGGTGCTCAACTCGGGAGAGGACGGGCCGTACGGCCTCGGCTGGTTCACCGAACGCTACGGGGAGACGGAGCTCGTCTGGCACTACGGCTACGGCGCGTACTCGTCGCTCTTCCTGATGGTGCCGAGCGAGGGGCTGACGTTCATTGTCCTGGCGAACACGCAGAACTTGAGCCGCCCGTTCCAGCTCGGGCTGGAGGGGGTGAGCGTCCTCGGCTCGCCGTTCGCGCTGGCGTTCTTCAAGGAGTTCGTGCTTCAGCCGCGGTACGACGAGCCGCTCCCCGAGATCGACTGGACGGCCGACGCCGACGCGATCGTCGGGGAGCTCGCGGGGATCACCGAGCCGGAGCTTCGCGCGCTGGTCGAGGACGAGCTGTGGACGAACCGGAAGCTGTACGGCGGCGTCGGACAAAGCGACGTCGCGGCCCGGCTGCTGATCGCGCACACGGAAGCGTTCCCGGACTCGCCGCGCACGTTTACCGATCTGTACCAGGTGGCCGCGCCCGGCCCACGGCCGGCCGCCGTCGATCGGATCGCGCTGAGCCCCGAAAAGGCGGCGCGATGGGTCGGGCATTTCACGCTGCGGCCGGAGGACGCCGGGTCGGGCCTTCCATTGGAGGTCGAGATGTTCGTCGACGGTGGTCGGATCATCGGCGTGCTGGCGGACGGCAGCTGTCAGGAATTCCTGCCGGTGACGCCGTTCCGGCTGGTCTCTTCGGAGAACCCGGACATGTTCCTCGTCGCCGAGGAGGCGGAAGGGCCTTTCGACAGCGCGTTCGTCGAGTACGGTGGAGAGCGCGTCGGCACGTACGACCGAATCGACTGAGTCGCGACGGAGCGGAGAAAGGCGGAAGAAGCGAGGGGTCTATGAAACGGACGACGTTGAAGAGATGACGAACAAGGACGCTTGGATCCTCGACATGGACGCGGGGCCGATCTTCGAACAGATCGGAAGGAACGTGCGCGAGCAGTTGGCGCGCGGCGACCTGCGCCCCGGCGAGAAGCTCCCCTCGGCCCGCGATCTGGCGGGGACGCTGAGCGTGAATCCGAACACGATCGTTCACGCGTACGGGGAGCTCGAAGCGCAGGGGATCATCGAGGTACGACGCGGACTGGGTACGTTCGTCAGGGAGGACGCGCCGGTGGAGACCATGAGAAACGAGATGCTCAAGCAGATTGCAGAGTCGTTCGTCCAGGAGATGAGGCGGCTCGGCGTCGACACGGAAGAGGCGATGGCCGCGCTGAAGGAGGCATGGGATGCTGGCTAGATTGGAGAACGTGACCAAGCGCTATCGGACGACCGAGGGCGTGCGGGACCTCAGCCTCGAGTTCCCCGCCGGCGAGATCGCCGGGGTGCTCGGGCTGAACGGGAGCGGGAAGTCGACGATGCTGAAGCTGATCGCCGGGCTCCTCTTCCCGACGACGGGGACGGTCACGGTGTTCGGCGGCTCCGCCCGGGGCAACCGGTCGCGCGCCGTCTTCCTCGGCGAGACGGACACGCTCTGGCCGTGGATGACGCCGGCCGACGCGTCCCGGTTCATGGAGGGGCTGTACGCGGACTTCGACGCCGTCCGGTTCCACGAGCTGCTCGACGCGCTCGAGGTCCCGCGGCGGAAGACGAAGGCGATGTCGCGGGGGGAGCGCGGGAGGCTTCGCCTGGCGATGGCCCTGGCGCGGAGCGCCAAGCTCTACCTGCTCGACGAGCCGCTCGCCGGGATCGACCTGATCTCGCGGGAGAGGATCATGACCTCCCTCGTCCGCGAGTGGCACACCGACGAGACGATCCTCCTGTCGACGCACGAGGTCGCCGAGGCGGAGGGGCTGTTCGAGCGCGCGATCTACCTGCGCGAGGGCCGGCTGGTCCTCGACGCGCGGGCGGAGGAGCTGCGCGAGCAGGGGAAGAGCGTGGTGCAGACGTTCAAGGAGGTGCTCGCATGAAGCGGTTCAGGACCCTTCTGTGGCTCGAGCACCGGCGGAGCTGGGTCTGGGCGGTCTCGCTCCTCGGGTCGCTCGCGTTCTGGGCGTGGGGGATCAAGCAGGTCCGCGTGATGGACATCGCCGAGCGGCTCGGGATCCGCGGCGGCCTGCTCGGGATGGCCGCCGGGATCGGCGCGGTCGTCCTCTGCCTGATGATCGGGCGGATCCGCTCGGAGACGCGGCACGGCCAGTACGAGGTGCTGCTCTTGACGCCGCCCTCCGGGTACGCCCACATCGCGGCCCGCTACCTGTACGCGGCGAGCGTCGCGTTCGCCTACGCGATCACGATCGGGTTCCTCTACTGGTGGATCATGGCGCTCGCCGGGATCCATCTCGACCCGAGGACGCTGGTCGAGCTGGTCCTCGCGGCCCCGTTCTACGCGATCGGCGTGACGGTCCTGCCTCTGTTGGCGTGGACGCTTCTGCTGATGGTCTTCATCAGCGCGTACCGGGTCTCCGGCCCCGGCTGGGTGCCCGGAACGGTGATGATCCTCGGGACGCCGTTCGCGTTCCGCTGGCTGGTCAACGGGATCGTCCGGGTCTCGTACACGCTCCCCGGCTGGCGGCTGTTCGCGAACGCGCCGGCGGCGCTGATCGAGCGGTTCGGACAGCCGGATCCGGAGACGACGATGCAGTTCAACGAGATCGTGTACAACGGCGTGCCGCTCGAGCCGTTGCTGATCATGCTGGCGCTGACCGCGGTGCTCCTCGCGCTCGCCGGACGGATCTGGCAGGAGGTGGAGGCATGACGCAGGCATTTCTGATCGTCGTCCGCGTGGCGCTGGTCGCGCTCGTCGGGTACTGGGCGTATCGTCTCTGGACCGGGACGCGAAGCTTCACGTCGCGGGGCGTCGGGATGCTCTTCTCGGCGGTGCTGATCTGGCAGATCGTCGGCGGGAGCTTGTAGGGGCGGGGACTTGAGACAGACGGAACCATGGAGGACACGATGAAACGAAAGCTGATTCCCTGGGCGGGGCTGCTCGCCCTGGTCGGCGCGGCGCTCGTCCTCGGCGGGTGCGAGGAGGAGGACGTGACCGCCGTCCTCGGCTCCGCGAACATCGGAGCGACGAAGGTGGAGACGCTCGGCCTGGAGTTCGAGGCACCGCTTGCCCTCGAGGTCGATACGTCGAACGGGGACGTGACGGTCCGGGGCGTGGCGGGGGTCCAGAGCGCCTCGGTCACGGTCACGCTGCGGAGTCGGGGGCAGACGCTCGAGGAGGCTCAGGACCGGGTCGGGCGGATCGTCTACCGCGCTGAGTCGATCGGGAGCCGGATCAGGCTGGAGTACCGATCGAATGAGCAGGACGACGACGTGCGCCGCTACAGCGGCGTCGACTTCGACGTCCTCGTGCCGATCGAGACGCGCGTCGAGGTCAACACGTCGAACGGGACGATCTCCGTCGAGGCGATCGACGGGGCGATCGTCCTCGATACGTCGAACGGCGCGATCGACGTCTACGATGCCTCGGGATCCCTGGCCGCCGAGACGAGCAACGGTCGGATCGAGGTCTTCCGGTTCACCGGCGAGATGTACCTGGACACGTCGAACGGCGATCTGTGGCTCGAGGAGGTCGTCGGGCGGATCGACGCCGAGACGAGCAACGGGAGCGTGCACTACGCCGGGACCCCGGCGGCGGGAGGGAACCGGCTCCGGACGAGCAACGGGGAGATCACCGTCCGCGTCCCGCCCGACGCGTCGATCGCGTTCGACGCGGTGACGAGCAGCGGTCGGATCCGCTCGAGCCTGTCGCTCATCGGGGACACGGAGGGCGAGGAGTGGAACGCGCAGCTGAACCCTCCGGCGACCATCACGCTCGACGTGCGGACGAGCAACGGGACGATCCGGATCGACGGGTTGGGTTCGTAGCGGATCTCCCGACGGACGGCCGCGGGTCCCTCCGACTCGCGGCCGGCTTTCTTTTCGGACCACGGTGAACCGCGCCGGTCGGAGACGCAACCTACGATTACAACCAGCCGTTCGGGAGGTCGACGTTGAGCAGCTACCGCAAGTACTTCAGAAACCAGACGCTACCGGGGATGACGGAGATGGAGACGCCCATGATGAGAGGCCTGCCGATCCCTCCGATCGAGAAGCCGTATCCGGAGGACGCGCAGCGAATCGATCTCCCCTCACACGAGGCGTGCCGGTCGATCTCGAAGGCAACGCTCGTCGATGCGATCGCGGATCGGGAGAGTCGGCGGCTGTTCTCCGACGAGCCGCTGTCGCTGCGCGAGCTGGCGTTCCTCCTGTGGGCGACGCAGGGCGTCCGCGGTCTGATCCGCGACGGTCTGGTGACGCTCCGGAACGTTCCCTCCGGTGGCGGGATGCACCCGTTCGAGACGTACGTCGCTGCGCTCCGGGTCGACGGCCTGGAGCCGGGACTGCATCGATACCTGGCGATCGAGCACAAGCTGCTCCCGCTGCCCGGCCCGTGGCCCGACCTCCCTCGTCGACTGACTGCGGCGGCCAACGGCCAGCCGTACGTCGGGAAGGCGGCGGCGGTGTTCGTCTGGACGGCGCGTCCCGGCCGCACGGAGTATCGCTACGGCGAAGACTGCCTGAAAGACATCCTGATCAGCGTCGGGCACATCTGCCAGAACCTGTATCTGGCCTGCGAGGCGGTCGGCCTCGGAACCTGCGCGACCGTCGCGTACCAGCAGGACCGGCTCGACGCGCTGCTCGGCGTCGACGGGTACGACGAAATCCCGCTCTATCTCGCGCCGGTCGGCCGGGTCGGCGAAGCCGTGGGATCCACCGCATAGCCGTCATCGGCTCGGGGTTGCGGCCCCGCCCTCCCTCTGCAAACATCAGGCACCGATCCAGGGGGAGGTGCCATGCGGAGACGCGAGCAGGACCGCCCGGGTCAGCGGATCAACGTCGTCGGGACGACCGGCTCGGGGAAGACGACCGTGGCGAGGGCGATCGCCGAGCGGCTCGGCCTGAGGCACATCGAACTTGACGCCCTCTTCTGGAAGCCGAACTGGGGCGAGACGCCGGACGACGAATTCCTCCCCGCGGTCGACGAGGCGACCCGCGGGGATCGGTGGGTCCTCGACGGGAACTACAGCCGGACGCGCCCGATCGTCTGGCCGCGTGCCGACACGATCGTCTGGCTCGACTACCGCTTCCCGACGGTATTCTGGCAGCTCCTGCGGCGGACGGTCCGGCGCGCCGCCACTCGGGAAGAGCTGTGGGACGGCTGCCGCGAGCGGCTCCGCGTCTCGTTCTTCTCTCGCGATTCGATCCTGCTGTGGTGCCTGCAGACGTACTGGCGGAGGCGGCGCACGTACCCGGAGCTGTTCGCGCGTCCGGAGCACGCGCATCTGAAGGTGGTCTACCTGCGCTCGCCCCGCGAGGCGGCCGCCTGGCTCCGCGGTCTCGATCGCTGAGGCGTTTCCTGCGTCGTGCCGTTGACGATGGGTCGCCTCCCGTGATAGATTCGATCCCAAGGAGGTGCACCGTGAAAGGAAGGTTCGTTCTTGTCGGTGCCATTCTGTTCGTCGTTCTGCTCTCGTCTGCAGGACTGGCGCAGCCCTACGTCGTAGCGTCGGACATCCCGTGGAAGCCGTTCGAGATGGTCACCGACGACGGTCAGTTCTTCGGCTTCGACCTCGACCTGATGCGTGCCATCGCCGTGACGGCCGGATTCGAAATCGAGATTCGGAACGTGGCGTTCGACGCGATCATCGAAGAGGTGAGGACCGGCCGTGCCGACATCGGCGCGTCGGGGTTCACGATCACCCCGGAGCGCGAGGAGACGGTCGACTTCTCAAGCCCGTACTTCCTGTCGAATCAGGCGGTTGTGATCCGGAAGGACTCCGGGCTGAACATCGTGACGGCGCTCGCCGGCCAGGGGCCGAACAAGGCGGTCGGCGCGCAGAACTCGACGACCGGGCTGTGGTGGGGCGAGGACAATCTCGGCCCCTTCGGCGTCGAGATCCGCGGGTACGAGACGTATCCTGCGGCGATCCTCGATTTGGTCAACGGCCGCCTCGACGCCGTGATCCAGGACGAACCGGCGTCCGCGGCGTCGATCGCCGCGTACCCGGACGACCTGACGATCGCCGGAGTCATCAACACGTACGAGTACTTCGGCTTTCTCGTCGCGGACGGTGACCCGAACGGGCTCCTCCCGCGGATCAACGATGCGCTGGTGACCCTCGGGTTAACCGTGGTCGACACGGAGGGGGGTCTGCAGGAGCTGGTCGTCGAGGAGGGAAGCTTCATCGACGGTCTCTTGCAGATCTACTTCGAGCCGGATCCGGCGGACATCACGACCGCGTGGATCGAGTGCAAGGACCACATCCTCAGCGGAGATCTCGACGGCTTCATCGACTGCATGAAGGCGGAGCTCGGTCTCTAGTCCAGGAGCGATTCGACCGACTGGGAGCCCCCGCGTGGCGGCTCCCAGTCGATTCTCTGTCAGGAGGCGATGATCGAAGGCCTCAGGGCCATCTGGCCGTTCATTCCGGGCCTGCTCAGGGCGTCGCTGATCAACATCGAGCTGCTCCTCGCGCTGATCGTAGTCGGTTTTGTCGTGGGGACGGTCGTCGCCCTGCTCCAGGTCTACGGCGGCCGGTTCCTCGGGACGCTTGCGAGGATCTACGAATGGATCTTCCGCAGCATCCCGGCGCTCGTCCTGTTGTTCCTGTTCTACTACGGTCCTCCGCGGTTCGGACTCGACATCTCTTCGTTTGCGGCCGCGACGCTGGCGCTGGGGTTCCGGTCGTCCGCCTACCAGTCGCAGATCTTCCGCGGGGCGATCCTGACGACCCCGACCGGACAGATGATGGCCGCCCGATCGATGGGGATGAGCCGGGTCCGGGCGATCGTCACCATCGTCCTCCCCCAAGCGTTTCGCCTGTCGATTCCCGGCTGGACGAACGAGTTCTCGTCGGTCGTCAAGGACACCACGCTGGCCTACGCCGTCGGATTCAACGAGGTCATGCGGTCGGCACGGATCATCATGGACTCCGCGTACGAGCTGGCGATGCTGGCGTTCATCGCCGTCGCCTTGGTCTTCCTCGTTCTGACCTACGCGGGGAACGCTGCGATGGGGGGCGTGGAGAGGAAGTTCAGGATCCCCGGTCTCCAGATGCCGGGCTCGGGCGCGAAAGACCACGGTCGGTAGGAGTCGGATGAACACACTGTTGCGGGTCGAGGACATCCACAAATGCTACGGCAAGGAGCGGGTCCTCACGGGCGTCTCGTTCGAGATGATGAAGGGCGACACGAAGGTCATCATCGGGCCCTCGGGGACCGGGAAAAGCACGCTGCTGCGCTGCATCAACCGCCTGACGCCGGCGGACAAGGGCCGCGTTTGGCTCGAAGACGAAGAGATCACGCACACGCGGACGAACATCAACAGGATCCGCGCGCAGATCGGGTTCGTCTTCCAGGACTTCAACCTCTTCTCCCACCTCACGGCGCTGGGCAACGTACGGATCGCGCCGACGAAGGTCAAGGGGATGAAGAAAGCCGAGGCGACGCGCCTGGCGATGGAGGAGCTCGAGCGGGTCGGGCTGGCCGACAAGGCCGGCGCCTACCCGGCCGAGCTGTCCGGCGGGCAGCAACAGCGTGTCTCGATCGCGCGCGCGCTGGCGATGTCCCCGAAGCTGATCCTGTTCGACGAGCCGACGTCGGCTCTCGATCCCGAGCTGATCGGCGAGGTCCTCGACGTGATGATCAGCCTCGCGAAGGAAGGGATGACGATGCTCGTCGTCACCCATGAGATGGGCTTCGCCCGCGCCGTCGCGGATGAGATCATCTTCATGGAGAGGGGGATCATCGTCGAGCACGGTCCCCCGGCGCAGCTGTTCTCCAGCCCCAAGCATCGCCGCACGGGTGAGTTCCTCCACAAGATCACCGAGCTGTACGGGGAGACGGTCTGATGGTCTTCAAGTGGGAGTGGGTCGGGAAGCTGGCGGAGGGGTTGCCCCTCACGCTCGAGATCACGTTCACGTGCATCGCGATCGGGATCGTCCTCGGCGTGTTGCTCGCTCTGGCGAGGGTCTACGGGAATCGTCCCCTGCGGGCCGTCTGCGGTGTGTACATCCAATTCTTCCGGGGCACGCCGCTCCTCGTCCAGCTGTTCATGATCTACTTCGGCCTTCCGAACTGGGGGATCAAGCTCTCGCCCTTCATCAGCGGTATCCTGGCGTTGGGCCTGAACACCGCGGCGTATCAGGCCGAGTACTTCCGCGGCGCGATCCAGGCGGTCCGCGGCGGGCAGCTGCTGGCCGCGAGGTCCCTCGGGATGAGCCTCCCGCAGGCGATCCGTTACGTCATCCTCCCGCAGGCGTTCCGGCTGGTCCTCCCGTCCTGGTCGAACGAGTTCATCCTGATGCTCAAGTACTCCTCGATCGTCTTCACGATCGCCCTCCTCGACCTGATGGGGCAGGGGAAGCGATTGGCCTCGCGCAACTTTCGGTTCTTCGAGGTGTTCATCGTCGTGGCGCTCTTCTACCTCGCCCTCGTGTTCGTCGTAACGCAGATCCTCCGGCTGATCGAGCGACGCGTGAGGATCCCGGGGCTGGGCACAGAGGGCGAGGCCCGCTAGCCGGATCCGCTCGTCCGAGGATCGCGGCCGGCTGAAGCGAAGGGCAGCGAAAGGAGCAGGAATGACGGAGTGGTTCGATACGGGCGGAGAGCACACCGAAGCGGTCTTGACCGCCGTTCTGGAGCGGCTGGGAGGCGGGGGGATCCGGCACATCGTGGTGGCGACGACCTCGGGCGAGACGGGAGTTCGATTCGCCGAGGCGCTCCGCGATCGGGACGTGGACGTCGTCTGCGTGACGCACCACGTCGGATTCAAGGGGGGCGACGAGGATCAACTCGAGCCGGAGCGCGCGCGGGCGATCCGAGCGGCGGGAGGGGCGGTGCTCACCGCCTCACACGCTCTGAGCGGCGTCGGGCGCTCGATCTCGAAGTCCTTCGGAGGAACGACGCAGGTCGAGCTGATCGCCCAAACCCTTCGCCTGTTCGGCCAGGGAATGAAGGTCTGCGCGGAGATCGCGGTGATGGCGGCCGACGCCGGTCTGATCCCGACCGATCGGGATGTGATCTGCGTCGCGGGCACCGGCCGCGGCGCCGACACGGCGGTCGTCCTCAAACCGGCGCACGCGAACGGCTTCTTCGAACTGAGGGTCCGCGAGACGCTCTGCCGCCCGATCGGCTAGGGCCGCTGCAGGGTCTTCCAGTCCTTCCGCTCCGCCTCATCCTCCGACTCGTCGAACCTCTCGTTCCGGATCGTCGCCGGACACGTGGCCAGCCGGCTCGGACCCCGTCCTACTCGAGGACGCTCGGAAGCTCCGAAAACCGCTCGATCCGAAGATCGGCGGCTTCGAGCTCCTCGGGCGGCCCGTACCCGTACGCCGCCCCGATGACCGTGCAGTCGTTCGCACGGCCGGCCTCCACGTCGTGGTACCGATCGCCGATCATGAACGCTCGCTCGTGCGGCACGCGCCGGAGCAGATCGCGGACGAGATCCGTCTTCGTGTGTCCCTCCGCCTCGTTCGTCTGCAGCTCGGCGAAGAGATGGTGAATGCCGCAGGCGGAGAGGACGGCGTCCGCGTACCGGCGATCGCCGTTCGTGCACAGGCTGAGGATGTACCCGTTCTGACTCAGCCGCTTCAGCGTCTCTCGGACGCCGGGGAAGAGCGCCCCGAGTTCGCGGATCGATTCGAGCTCGATCCGGCTGATGTGCGCGGCCAGTTCGTCGCGCCCGCGCGGGAACCCGTTCTCGATCAGCCAATCGAGAAAGACGGGGAACGGCTCTCCGACGAAGGCGAGCACGGCGTCGTCGGAGGGATAGGGAAGGCCGTATTCGCGATAGACCGTGCGCATCGTCGGGACGAACGAGGTCCTCGTATCGTAGAGCGTGCCGTCGAGGTCGAAGATGAGAAGGCGATCTCGGCGGTTCGTCTGAGCGGTCATGGTGCCGGAGACGTTACTCCTGGAATCGTCTCGGGGCAATCGCACCGGGGACGGCGGATGCCTTTCCGGTGCGATTCGAGAGGCGCGCCGGCCTCGTCGGGGCGTCCCCCGGCGAGACGCTGGTGACGGAAACGAGGCAATCCGCATCCGATGGGCCGTGGCTGCGAGAGTCCGCGAGCCGGGTCGGATTGCGGGTAGACTCGGGGCGATATGGACGCCCTGCTCACCCCCCGGCTCCGACTGGTCCCGCTGACTCGGGACGAGCTGTCCGCGCTGGGAGCGACCGAGGTCCCTCGACTCCGGATCGCCGGTGCCGCGATCGTCCCGCAGCTCGTCGACCCCCCGGTCGTGCGAGCGATCCGGGCGAAGATGGAGGAGATGGAACATGCCCCGACCGAAGAGCACCCGTGGCTGACCTACTGGCTGATCGTCCTCCGATCGGAAGAACGGGGAATCGGCCTGGTCGGGTTGAAGGGCGCGCCGAACGACGACGGCGAGGTCGAGATCGGCTACGGAATCGCGCCGGAATATCGGTGTCGCGGGATGGCGACCGAGGCCGCCTCGGGTTTGATCGGGTGGGCCTTTTCCGATCCGCGGTGCTGGGCCGTGAGCGCGATCGGCGTTCGCGACGACAACGTGGCGTCCAAGCGGGTCCTCGAGAAGCTCGGGATGCGATCCGTCCGGCGGGACGATCGGAGGAGCGACTGGCGGGTCGCCGCGGGCGGACGTTTGACTCGAAGGCGGCGGCGGCAGGCCTAGGCGATCGGGTTTCTCAACGTCCCGATCCCGCCGATCGTTACCTCGACGACGCTGCCGGGGCCGATCGCGGCGGAGGCCGGCTGCAGTCCATCTGCGATTCCTTGACGTCGACCGGGGCAGACGATAGGCTGAGACGGCATGGACCGAATCCCGTACTTGCTCCTCATCTCCGCGTTGATCCTCTTCGATCGGCTGACGAAATGGTGGGCGTCGACGGCGCTCCACGTCGGACAGCCGAGGCCCCTCCTCGGCCAATCGATCCGCCTGACGCGGGCCCACAACGTCGGCGGCGCCTTCGGGATCTTCCCGGGGAACGGCGAGCTGTTTATCGCGGTCTCCGGGATCGTCTCCCTGGTCCTACTAGGGCTCCTCCTGCTCGGTCGCGTCCGCGGGGTCCTGGCGCGGCTCGGGATGGCGGTCGTCCTCGCCGGGGCGGTCGGGAACCTGATCGACCGGTGGCTGTACGGGTACGTCCTCGATTTCTTCGAGATCCGCGGCTTCCCCATTTTCAATCTGGCCGACGCCTGCATCACGGTGGGCGCCGGCCTGGTCATCCTGCACGTCCTGCTGTTCGGAGGTGATCGACATCGAACTCGCCGGCAAGCTGATCGTGTTTGAGGGGCTCGATGCGTCCGGCAAGTCGACGCAGGCGAGGCTGCTGGCCCGACGCCTCGACGAGGCGGGCGTCGACGTCGTCCGCACGCGCGAGCCGGGAGGCACGCCGATTGCCGAGAGCGTCCGCGCGGTCCTTCTCGAGAAGCGACATCGAGAGCTTCTCCCGTTCTCGGAGCTCCTCCTGTTCATGGTCAGCCGGACGCAGAACACGCACGAAGTGATCCTCCCGGCTCTGCGGGCCGGCAGAACGGTCGTCGCGTCGAGGTATCGGCTGTCGAGCATGGCCTATCAGGGATACGGACGGGGACTCGACCTCGACCTGATCCGCCGGTTGAACGAGGCGGCGACGTCCGGCACGCTGCCCGATCTGACGTTCCTGATCGACGTGCCTCCGGAGTACACGATGCGACGGAAGGCCGACCGGGGAGACCGGATCGAGGTCGAATCGCTCGACTTCCATCGGCGGGTCCGCCGGGGATTCCTCGAACTGACGGACGGGGACCCGACCGTCCACGTCCTCGACGGGACTCGGTCGATCGAAGAGGTCAGCAACGCGGTGGCCCAGCGCCTGGGGTTGTGAGTTTTGCCAACCCGACTTCTGGTGGAGTATCATGAACTCCGCACGAACCGACAGCGATTGGACGGTAAGGGGGGTCATCGATGGACTTCGTGTGTTTGAAGGACGATCTGGTCTTCGGGGTGCGCCTCGCCAGCCACGCGCTCGGCGTCCGTAGCAGCATGCCGATCCTCGCGGGGCTGAAGCTCGAGGTCACCGGCAACCAGCTTTGTCTCCAGGCGACGGACCTCGAGCGCGCGGTCCGCTGCGAGATCCCGATCGAGAACAACGCGTCGGATGAGTCGGTCGTGCTGAACGGAGCCATCTTCAATCAGATTGCGACGCATCTCCCGGCCGACGAGCGGATCGGCGTCGCGACGGAGGCGGGCGAGGTGACGACGGTGAAGGTCCGGTGCGGCGAGGTGACGTTCGATCTTCCGACCCTGCCGGTTGAGGACTTCCCGGAAGTCGCGCCCCTTCCGCCGACGAAAGTGGCTTCGGTCCGGATCGACCAGTTTCACCGCGGCCTCGACCAGACGTCCTTCGCGGCGCTTCGGGCGGGACAGACGACGCGGCTCAGCCTGACCGGCGTCGACCTGGTGCTGAAGGCCGATCAACTGAACATGGTCGCCGCGAACGGGTTCCGGATGGCGATGAAGTCGATCGGCATCGAGGAACTGGTCGAGGAGGGCGAGTACCTGATCGAGGCGAGCGTCCTGACCGACCTGGATCGCGTCCTCGGACAGCTGAAGGCCGAGGCCGTCGACCTGTACCGCGAGGAGGGGCAGCTCTTCTTCCACGCCGCCGGCGTCACGTTCATGGCGCGGACAATCGCCGAAGAATTCCCGGACTTCGAGCGGGTCATCCCGAAGGACAACCCGATCTCGCTCGCGTTCGACCGCCGTTCGCTCCTCGAGGCGCTTCAGCGGATCGAGATCACCGCGGCCGAGGATTCGGGGGCGATCACGCTGCACGCGAGCGCCGACGAGAGCGCCGTCCGGATCAACTCGGCGTCGAGGAACAAGGGGGAGGCGGAGGAGCGGGTCCGGCTGAAGAAGACCCCTTCCGCCCCGATCGAGATCCGCTTCTCGGCCGAGTACCTCATCGACGCGCTGAAACGGATGGATTCGGAGGAGATCGTCCTGTGGCTGTCCGATCCGCTGAAGGCGGGACTGGTGGAGCCCACCGGCGACGCCTCGGCGGAGAGCGATCGGGGGTTCCTCTACGTCTGTATGCCAGTCCGCCTGACGGCGTAGGCGGACCGTCTCTACTCCAGCGCGTCCCGAACGACCTCGAGCCCGGCGACGAGCGCTGCGTCGAGCTTGCCGACCCACGGTCCGCCGCCCTGCGCGAACGTCTTGCCGCCGCCCCCACCGCCGCCGAGCGTCCCGGAGACCGTCCGGATCAGCGCCCCGGCGTCGATCGCGTCGAGGCCCTTCGACCGCTTGCAGACGACGATCCCGTTTCCGCCCCCGTCCCCGACGAGCAGGATCACGGCCGGGCGTCCCGTCTCCTCGAGCCTGTCGGCGAGGCCCTTCAACTGATCGCCGGACAGATCGACCCGTCCGGCGATTACGCGGACGCCGCCGATCTCCTCGGCCGTTTCGATCAGCCTTGATGCGGCATCCTTCGCCTGGGCCGCGTCGAGCGCTTCGAGCCGCTCCTGCGCGCCGCGCAGCTCGTCCCTCAGGCGGTGGATCCCTTCGATCGGATCCTCGCCGATCTCGTCGCGGATCTGAGACAGGAATGCGTCGCGATCTCGGAGCCGATGGAGGACCGCGTCCCCGGTGACCGCGCGGATCCGCCGCACGCCGGAGGCGATGCTCTCTTCCGAGACGACCTTGATCAGACCGATCTCGCCGCTGCGCGACACGTGCGTCCCGCCGCAGAGCTCCTTGCTGATGCACTCCCCTGCGTCCTCATCGCAGATCGAGAGGACGCGGACCTTCTCCTTCCCTCGGTACTCCTCCTCAAACAGCCCGATGGCTCCCGCCGCGGTGGCTTCTTCGAGAGACATCTCCCTGGGCTCGACCTTCAGATCCCGCAGCACTGCCCGGTTGGCGAGGTCCTCGACCCGCGCAATCTGATCCGGAGAGAGCTTCTCGAAGTGGGAGAAGTCGAACCGGAGCTCCGCGTCGTTGACGAGCGAGCCGGCCTGCTTCGCGTGCGACCCGAGCACCTCGCGGAGCGCGGCGTGCAGCAGGTGCGTCGCGGTGTGGTTCCGCTCGATCCTCCGGCGCCGGTCGACGTCGACGATCAGCCGGCACCGGTCTCCGATCTCGAACGTCCCTTCATCCACGCGGACGTGATGGAGGAAGACGCCCTTGGCGTTCTTCGTGACGTTCGAGATGCGGGCGACTCCCTCCCGCGTCAGGTTCTCGATCCGTCCGGTGTCGCCGACCTGGCCGCCGGACTCGGCGTAGAACGGGGATTCGGGGAAGACGAGCCGGTCGATCTTTCCCTCTGCCCTCAGGGCATTTTCGACGACGGCCTCTCCGTCACACCGGTCGTAGCCGAGGAACCTCGTCGGCCCCTTCCCGGCGGCAACGACTTCACCGTCCGCGGAGACCGAGACACCGACTCCGATCCTCGATCGCGTACGCTGCGCATCCAACGCGCGCTCGAAACCGTCCGCATCGACGGTGACCCCACTCTCCGCCGCGATCTCCTGGATCATCTCGATCGGAAACCCGTACGTGTCGGTCAGCTCGAATGCCGACTCGCCGGGAAGGACCGTCTCCCCGGAGTCCTGCAACTCCTCGAGGATCTTCGCCAGCCGCCGCTCGCCGTCGCGAAGCGTCCGTCGGAACGTCTCCTCCTCTCGGGCGATCAGGCGGTGCGCGAGATCGCGCGCGCCGACGATCTCCGGATAGACGCCACCGAGCACGTCAATCACGGGATCGACGAAGCCTGCGAGGGAGCCCGCCGGAAGCCCGATCTTCTCCCCGGCCCGGACCGCGCGGCGGAGGATCCGCCGAAGGACGTACCCCTGTCGTTCGTTTCCGGGCATCACGCCGTCCGCCAGGAGGAAGAGGACGCCGCGGACGTGATCGGCGATCGCGTTCCGATGGGCGCGATCGGCCTCGGTGAGTGCGCGAGGGCAGGCCGCTTCGACGGACTCGACGATCGGTCGGAACAGGTCGGACTCGAAGACCGTCGGAACGCCCTGGAGGACGGCGGACGTCCGCTCGAGGCCCATCCCCGTGTCGATGTTCTTCTTGTCGAGCGGCGCCAGCGATCCGTCCTCGCCCGCGTCGTACTCCATGAAGACGAGGTTCCACATCTCCGAGTACCGGTTGCATTCGCACGCGACGCCCGCGCAGTCCGGCCCGCACGCGTTGTCGGCGCCGGTGTCGTAGAAGATCTCGGAATCCGGTCCGCACGGGCCGCTGTCTCCGACCGGCCCCCACCAGTTGTGCTCCTTACCGAGCCGGGTGATCCGATCCTCCGGAAGCCCGATGACGTCGCGCCAGAGGGCGAACGCTTCGTCGTCGTCGCGATAGACCGAGACGGAGAGCCGCTCCTCGGGCAGCCCGAGCTCGTCGACGAGGAACTCCCACGCCAGGCGGATCGCCCCCTCCTTGAAGTAGTCGCCGAACGAGAAGTTGCCGAGCATCTCGAAGAACGTGTTGTGGAACGCCGTCCGCCCGACGTTCTCGATGTCCGTCGTCCGAAAGCACTTCTGGCACGTCGCGGCGCGGGGGGTCGAGGGCGCGGCCCGCCCCCAGAAGATGTCCTTGAACTGCACCATCCCCGCCGACGTGAACAGGAGGGTCGGATCGTTCGGCACCAACGGCGAGCTGGGCAGGATCCTGTGATCCCGTCCGCCGAAGAAACCGAGGTATCGTCTTCGAAGCTCGTCGGCCTTCATCGTGTCTCCTACGCAGTGCGCGTCCCTCGGATTATCGATCCCATGGAGAGAAGGCGCAAACAAGGGTCGAATCCGTTGCCGATGCGCGCGCGGCTCACTATACTGGAAGTCGATCGTGAAGGGGGGATTTCCGGATGTTTATTGAAGGGATAGAGGCTCGGTCCATCATCGATTCGCGAGGGAATCCGACGGTGGAGGCGGACGTCTTCCTCGAGGAAGGCGCGTTCGGGCGTGCCGCGATTCCCTCCGGTGCGTCGAAGGGGAAGTACGAGGCGCTCGAGCTGCGCGATGAGGATCCGGGCCGGTACCACGGCCGCGGCGTCGAGAAGGCGATCGCCAACATCATCGACGAGATCGAACCGGCGCTCCTCGGTCGGGACGCGCTCGATCAGCCGGCGATCGATCGCGTCCTGATCGAGTTGGACGGAACGGAGAACAAGAGCCGTCTCGGCGCCAACGCGATCCTCGCCGTGTCGCTCGCGACGGCCCGCGCGGCGGCCGACAGCCTCGGGATCCCCCTCTTCCGCTACCTGTCCGGCGCCCGACGGCCTCGACTTCCTCGTCCGATGATGAACGTCCTCAACGGCGGCGAACACGCCGACAACAACGTCGACATCCAGGAGTTCATGCTCGTCCCGCTGGGCCCGGCGACGTTCCGCGAGGCGGTCCGCGCCTGCTCGGAGGTCTTCCAGACCCTGAAGGGGATCCTCAAGAGCAAGGGGCTCGCGACGGCGGTCGGCGACGAGGGAGGCTTCGCGCCGGACCTCGACGAGAACCGCGCCGCGCTGTCGCTGCTGGTCGACGCGATCGATCGGAGCGGCTACCGGCCCGGGGAGGACGTGGCGATCGCGCTCGACGCGGCGGCGACGAGCTTCTTCAGCGATGGGGCCTACCGCTTCACGATCAAGGGCGAATCCCAGGTCCTGTCTTCCGAGGACCTCGTCCGGACCTACGAGGACTGGGTCACGTCCTTCCCGATCGTGTCGATCGAGGACGGGGTCGGAGAGGAGGATCGGGCCGGGTGGCGGCTGTTGACGGAGCGGCTCGGCCGGCGGGTCCAGATCGTCGGGGACGACGTCTTCGTCACCAACCCCGTTCGATTGCGGGACGGGATCAAGGAGGGGATCGCCAACTCGATCCTGATCAAGCTGAACCAAATCGGGACGGTCACCGAGACCCTCGACACGATGGAGATCGCGCACTTCGCGGGCTACACGAGCGTCGTCTCGCACCGCTCCGGAGAGACGGAGGACACGTCGATCGCCGATCTGGCGACCGGCACCGGCTGCGGACAGCTCAAGAGCGGCTCGATTTCGCGGAGCGAGCGCGTCGCGAAGTACAATCGGTTGTTGCGGATCGAGGAGGAATTCGAACTCGAACTCGCCGAATGGCCGGCACGGTTCAAGTCCGCCTCGGCGTAGACGGCACGGGGGCGATCGGGATGATCCGGGGGCGAAGGTGGGGACCGCGTCATCGCGGCACGGCACCGCCCCGGCGAACCAACCGGGCCGTCGTCTATCTCGTCGTGTTCTCGGCGGTCGGCTGTCTGGTCCTTTCCCTGTTCATCCTCCACGCACTGGAGATCCGCTCCCTCCGTCGTCAGCTCCAGGACCTGCGCGCTGCTCAGCAGCAGGCCCTCCTCGAACAGTCGGCCCTGCGGGAGCGCCTCGCTGAGAAGGACGATCCGGAGGCGATCGAGGAGGAGGCGCGCGCGCGGCTCGGGTGGGTGATGCGCGGCGAGGAGAAGGTCATCTTCATCGGCGAGGAAGGGGAGTAGCCAGTTGTCGAGCCCGTTCGTCCACCTTCACGTACACTCCGAGTACAGCATCCTCGATTCCTCGTGCAAGATCGGCGCGCTCCTCGAGCGCGCGGCGGAGTGCGGGATGGACGCCCTGGCGCTGACCGATCACGGGGTGGTGAGCGGCGTCGTCAAGTTCTATCGACAGGCGCACAAGCGCGGGATCAAACCGATCCTCGGCTGCGAGATCTACGTCGCCCCAGGCGATCGGCGCGATCGGACCTCGACCGACGGCAAGCGCTACTACCATCTGGTCCTCCTGGCCGAGGACGAGGCCGGCTATCGGAACCTGCTGCAGATCGTCAGCCGATCGCACACCGAGGGGTTCTACTACCGGCCGCGTGCGGACAAGGAGCTCCTTCGCGAGCACAGCGAGGGGCTGATCGCCCTGTCGGCGTGCGAGAGCGGGGTCATCCCCCGGATGCTGCAAGCCGGTCGCCGGGACGCGGCGGAGGCGTCGGCGCGGGAGATGCTGGAGATCTTCGGGGAAGGAAATTTCTTCATCGAGATCCAGCATCACGGCACGGATCGCGACGGCCGCCTCCGAAAGCAGCTGATCGATCTCGCCCGGTCCCTCGATATCCCCCTCGTGGCGACGAACGACGTGCACTACCTCGCCGATGAGGATCGACTCGCGCACGAGGTCCTTCTCAACATCCGGGCGAACAAGACCCTCAGCGACGCGGACCATCGGACGTTCGAGGGGGAAGGGTACTACTTCCGGACCGGGGAAGAGATGGAGGCGTTGTTCGGCGAGGTCCCCGACGCGATCGCCAACACGCGGCGGATCGCCGATCGATGCAACGTCGTCCTCGAGTTCGACCGGATGATGATCCCGCCGTTCGAGCTCCCCGAGGGGGTGAGCGACCCGAACGAGTACATCCGGGCGCTCGCCTACGAAGGGGCGGAGCGTCGCTACGGTACCATCACGGAGACGATCCGCGAACGGCTCGAATTCGAACTCTCCGTCATCACGAAGATGGAGTACAGCACGTACTTCCTGATCGTCTGGGATTTCGTCCGCTACGCCAAGGAGGAGGGGATCTCCGTCGGCCCCGGACGGGGATCGGCGGCGGGGAGCCTCGTCTCCTACTGCCTGGGGATCACCAACGTCGATCCGCTCAAGTACAACCTTCTGTTCGAGCGATTCCTCAATCCCGATCGGATCAGCCTCCCCGACTTCGACATCGATTTCTGCGTCAAGGGGCGCGATCAAGTGATCCAGTACGTCCGCCGGAAGTACGGGGGCGAGACGTGGTGGGATCGGATCGCCCAAATCGCTACGTTCGACCGAATGGCTGCGCGGAGCGTGGTGCGCGACGTCGGCCGCGTCCTCGGCGTCCCGTACGGGGTGACCGACCGGGTCGCGAAGATGATCCCGTTCGGGTGGGGGCTCCGCGCGGCGGCGGAGAACGTCTCCGAGCTCCGGGCCCTCCGCGAGCAGGACGAGGAGATCCGGCGCGTCGTCGACATCGGGCTCCGCCTGGAGGGGCTGACGCGGAACGCCTCGACCCACGCCGCGGGGGTCGTCATCGCCCCGGACGCGCTGTCGAAGCACGTCCCTCTCCTCCGGCTCGGCGAGGGGGAGTACGTCACCCAGTTCGACATGGGGGACGTCGAGGCGGTCGGTCTGCTGAAGATCGACTTCCTCGGGCTGAGGAACCTGACGCTGATCGACGAGACGCGGGCGTCCCTGGCGGAGCACGCCGGGATCGACCTGTGCGTCGAGTCGATCCCGCTCGACGACGCGGCGACGTACACGCTGATCCGCGAGGGCCGGACGTCGGGGATCTTCCAGCTCGAGAGTTCCGGCATGACGAACCTCATCCGACGCGTCCAACCCGATAAGTTCGAGGATCTCATCGCGCTGCTCGCCCTCTATCGACCCGGTCCGCTGGAGAGCGGGATGACCGACGACTACGTCGATCGGCGCCGGGGGTTGAAGCCGGTGACGTACGCCCACCCGAGCCTTCGCGACGTCCTGGAAGAGACGTACGGACTGCCGATCTACCAGGATCAGCTGATGCTGATGGTCCAGAAGCTCGCCGGGTTCACCCTCGCGGAGGCGGACATCCTCCGCAAGGCGATGGGGAAGAAGATCAAACATCTGATGGCCAGCCTTCGCGAGAAGTACGTCGAAGGATGCCTCGCGAACGGCCTCTCCCGCGAGCTGGCGACCCGCACGTTCGAGGACATGGAGAAGTTCTCCCGCTACGGGTTCGGGAAGGCCCACACGACCTCGTACGCGTTCGTCTCGTACTGGACGGCGTACCTGAAGGCGAACTACCCGACTCACTTCATGGCCAGCCTGTTGACCAGCGTGCAGGGCGATCTCGACAAGGTCGCCGAGTACGTCGCCGAGTGTCGTGACATGGGGATCGAAATCCTCCCGCCGGACGTCAACGAGAGCCATCACGGGTTCGCGCCGGTGGGGGACCGTCGCATCCGCTTCGGGCTCGGCGCCGTCAAGCACGTCGGTTCGAACGCCGTGAAGGCGATCCTGAACGCGCGGCGCGACGGCGAGCCGTTCCGCTCGTTCTTCGATCTGTGCCAACGGGTCGAGGACGAAGGGCTCGACCGCGAATCGCTGGAGGCCCTGGTCAAGGTCGGCGCGTTCGACGGACTCGGCGCGACCCGGCTCGGCCTGTTGCGGCACATCACCGAGGGGCTGGAGCTGATGCAGATCGCCAGGCGCGAGCGGGTGACCGGGCAGACGTCCCTCTTCGGCGATCTCCCCGAGGCCGCCCCGGAGCCGGTCGTGACGTCGGACGAGTTCGAGGAGGGGGACCTCCTCGCCTTCGAGCGGGAGTTCCTCGGGCTCTATCTCACGGCTCATCCCCTCGACGACCATCGACAGGAGCTTCAGATGTACTGCGTCCCGTTCCATCGCCTCGGCGACCTCCGCGCGGGGGAGGCGGCGATCGTCGGTGGACGGATCAAGAAGATACGACGGATCGATACGAGGCGGGGGGGGCAGATGGCGTTCGTCACGATCGAGGACGGGACCGGGGAGGTGGAGGTGACCGCCTTCCCGCGGGTTCTCGACGCCGCCGGCGATCTGATCGCCGAGGACGCCCTCGTCGGCGTGTCGGTCAGTGCGGGAAGCCGCAACGGCGAGCTGAATCTCGTCGTCGAGGAGGTCTTCCCTCTCGGCGAGGCGTCGAGGCACGCCGGGCTGTCCGTGACGCTCAGGCTGGACGGCGCGGGGATCTGCCAGCAGCAGCTCGATCAGGTCCTGCAGGCGCTCGGAGCGCACCCGGGCGAGGCGCCGGTCCGATTCGAAGTCGTCGACTCCGTCGGATCGATCGTCGTCCTCGCCGGGGAACGGTTCCACGTGACGCCGGGCGATTCGCTCCGCGCGTCCCTTTCGACGACGAGCGCCGTCCTCGATGTCTCGTTCGGAAACGGGAACCGGCGATGAAGGCGTCGATCCGCGGCCTCCTCCGCTGGCTGATCCCGGGGATGCGCGTGAAGCGCTGGATCCTCCTCGCCGTCTTCGCCATGGGGTTGATCGTCCTGGCGGTCCTCTGCGCGTTCGGCGTCGGCTTGGTGCGAGCGCTCTACCGGGCCCTCCCCGACAGCGCGCCGGCGCGGGGCGCTCTGACGGCCGGCCTCGCCGCGGCGGGGGTCGCCGGGTTCGGGTTGGCGCAGTGGCGACTCGTCCGATCGATCGCGCGCGGCGTCGCCCCGGGGGCGCGAGAGAAGACGTCGACGATGATCTACCGGACGCGGATCCTCGATCGCGGGCCGAGCGTCGTCGCCGTCGGCGGCGGGACCGGGCTGTCGACCCTCCTCCGCGGGTTGAAGGAGGAGACGTCGAACATCACCGCCGTCGTCACGGTGACCGACGACGGGGGGAGCTCCGGGCGGCTGAGGGAGGAGATGGACGTCCTCCCTCCCGGCGACGTGCGGAACTGCATCCTCGCGCTCGCCGAGGACGAGACGGAGCTGTCGACGTTCCTGCAGTACCGCTTCGCCGGCTCGCACGAGCTGGGGGGGCACTCGCTGGGCAACCTGCTACTGTCGGGGCTCGAGCAGGCGACCGGAGGCTTCGACCGCGCGGTCGAGGCGATGAGCCACATGCTGAGCATCCGCGGCGACGTCCTCCCGGCGACGCTGACGAAGACCCGCCTCGTGGCGACGATGGAGGACGGCGCGATCGTCGAGGGCGAGAGCCGGATCGTCTCCGACCCGCGCAGAATACGGAGGGTCGGCCTCTCGTCCCCGCCGGTCGGACCGTACGAACGGGTTCTGACGGCGATCGCCGAAGCAGACCTGATCCTCCTCGGACCGGGAAGCCTCTACACCAGCCTGATCCCCAATCTCCTCGTCGACGGGATCGCGAAGGCGATCGAGGAGGCCGGCGCGGAGAAGGTCCTCGTCGGCAACCTGATGACGCAGCCCGGGGAGACGGACGGCTTCACCCTCGGGGATCACCTTCGGGTCCTCGGTGAGTACGTCGACGTGAGCCGCTTCGACCTCCTGATTGCGAACGCCGCCACGCCGAGCGATGCCATGCTCGCCAGATACCGCATCGAGGCGGCCGAGCCGGTCCTCGACGACGTCGGGGACGGCAGCGAGTTCGGGTTGATCGTCGTCCGCGAGGACCTGCTCGGGACGGCGGAGTGGGGAGGGAAGGAGACGGTGAAGCACGCCCCGACGAGGCTCGCCCGGACGATCGTCCGATACACCCGGGCGTTCTCGCACCGCGGGAGATCCTACGACGCTACCCCTTGACGACCGCGAGGGGGCACAGCCGGGCGACGGCGCGGTTGATCCCCGCGTCGATCGTCGCACCGACGACCCGCTCGACGTCCTTGTACGCCCCGGGCGCCTCCTCGGCCACCCCCCGCGCGCTGTGCGCCCACACGCGGATCCCCGATGCGGCGAGATCGGAGACGACGGTCTCGCCCCAGAAGCGCTTCGCCGCCTTCTTCCGCGATAACGCCCGTCCGGCCCCGTGGATCCCGCTGCCGAAGGCGACCCTCATCCCCCGCTCGGTCCCCCGCATCACGTAGGAGGCCGTGCCCATCGTCCCCCCGACGAGGGTCGGGTGGCCGACCTGGCGATACGCCTCGGGGGCCTCCTCCCTACCGGGCCCGAACGCTCGGGTCGAGCCCTTCCGGTGGACGAGCAGACGGCGCGGCGCCCCCTCGACGGAGTGCGTCTCGACCTTCACGTTGTTGTGCCCGATGTCGTACACGGTCCGGACGTCCTCCGTGGAAAGGCCGGCGACGCCAGCGAACGCCTCGCGCACCAGGTGGGCGATCACCTGGCGATTGGCGAACGCGCAGTTCGCGCCGCAGGCGACGGCGGCGAGGTAGCGTCTCCCCTCCGGCGATCGGATCGGCGCGCAGACGAGCTCCCGCTCCGGGATGGGGATCCCGTACTTGCGGCTCGCCTCCGTCATCTCCTTGAGGTAGTCCTGGCCGATCTGATGGCCGAGGGCGCGCGAGCCGGTGTGGATCGAGACGACGATCTGGCCTTCGCTGAGGCCGTAGGCCGTCGCCGCCGCGGGATCGAGCACATCGTCGACAACCTGGATCTCCAGGTAGTGGTTCCCCGAGCCGAGGGTTCCGACCTGACGGAACTGACGCTGCTTGGCGCGCGGGCTGACCGCGCTCGGATCGGTGTTCGGCACGCGACCGTTCTCCTCGGTGTACGCCAGATCGTCGGGGACGCCGAACCCGCGCTCGACCACGTACGCGGCGCCCTCCTCCAGCAACCGGTCGATCTCGGCCACCGACAGACGGAGCTTCCCCTCGGCGCCGAGCCCCGCAGGGACGTCCCGGTAGAGCCGCTCGCCGAGGCGTTCGACGAGCGGTTCGACGTCGGCTCGGCGGAGCGGCGTGGCGAGGAGGCGCACGCCGCAGTTGATGTCGAACCCGACGCCCCCGACCGCGACGACCCCCTCGTCGAGGTCGAACGCGCCGACGCCGCCGATCGGGAAGCCGTAGCCCGGATGCACGTCCGGGAGCGCCAACGCGGCGTCGACGATCCCGGGAAGGGCGGCGACGTTCCGCAGCTGTTCGAGGGCGTTCCACCCGGCGCCGCTCCGAACGTCCTCCTCCAGCTGGGCGATCGTCTCCGCGTCCGCGTAGATCCGGCCCGGGACCCGCATCGCCCCCTCGGCCGGCAGGGCCCATTCCGACGACCCCACCCGTTCGAGTCTCCATTCGCTTGTCACGATCGCCTCCTCACACGTCGACGACGCACTCCGCCACCCATCCGCCGTCGCGACGGCGGACGTCCAGCCCGAGGTAGCTGATCCCCTTGACCTCGATCCCCGGCCGGTGCCTGCCGGGGTCGAGCCTCTCCCCGGACGCGGCGCCGTCGAGCCGGCAGACGGTTCCGTCCCGGTCGATCCGCACGTCGAACTCCGAGAAGACCAGCCCGGTCAGCTCCTTCTGCGCGAGCAGATCGCCCAGCCATTCGACGAGCAGGTCGGCGTCCGACGCGGCCTCGTGGTGCACAGCATACACCTCCAGGGGCCGGACGGACGGCAGGTCGAGCATCAGCGCGAAGAGGGCGCGAGCCGCCTCGCAGAACGCCTCCTCCACCGTCGCACCGGTGGCGCGCAGGCCGAGGTCGGCCGTGTGTTCCAGGTATTCAAACGGCACCGTTCGCACCCCCTTGGAAGCGCGTCGTGAACAGCGGCGAGTAGATCGCTCCGGCCGGCGTCAGGACGCTCTCCATCAGGGCGATCCGGTCCACGAGGACCTCCAACCCGGGTGCCGGATCCGACTCTCTGAGGGCCCGCGGAAGCTCCGCGTCCGGCCTCCCCTTGATCCGCGCGAGCGTCACGTGGGCGACGGTCGGCTTCCTCTCCGGCGGAAAGCCGAGCTTCTGCAGCTCGTGATGGAGCGAGGAGGCGAGCCCGTGGAAGACCGGAGGGGCCTCTCCGCCGATCCACAGGACGCGCGCCCGATCGGCCGACGGGAAACCGCCCAATCGATCGAGGGTCAGTGCGAACGGCCCGAGCGACCTGGCGACGCGACGGCTGATCCGCTCGAGCTCGACGGTGAGGAGCGGATCGATCTCGCCGAGGAAGCGGAGGGTGACGTGGTAGTTCTCGGCGCGAACCCAGCCGGCCCGCATCTCCGTCGCGTCCCGGATTCCACGGGCGATGCGATCGATCGATGAGGCGACGTCCGGCCGCAATGGAATGCAGAAGAAAGCTCTCATTGGATCCCCGACCGATGATAGCACGGACCGCCTCGCCCGCGAAGCCGCGTTGGGCCTCGACGTTGGCGCCGTGCGCCGACTCGTTCGCCTCGGCGGCGGAGCCGCGTTGAACCTCGACGTTGGCGCCATGTGCCAACTCGTCCGGCTCGGCGGCGGAGCCGCCGAGACGAGGATTGCCGCTCGCGGACGACGTCCTTACAATCCCCTCATGCAGCGGATCGTCCGGGTGTTCGCGTGCGGCTTGATTCTCGCCCTCACGATCGGTGTCGTTGGGATCGGCCGACAGCTCATCGTTTCGAAGGACGGATTGGGCGCATTCCGTTCGGTTCAGGCGGCGATGAACGAGGCCGGGAGCGGCGACACGATCCTGGTCGATCCGGGCGTCTACGAAGAGCAGATCGAATTCAAGAACGGCGTCACGGTCGTCGGCTCGGGGGCCGACCGCACGATCATCCGGTACGGTTACGGGTTCGAAGAGGTCCTCCACGCACGGAACATCGTCGCCGGGCGGATCGAACGGGTCACGCTCGAGAGGATGGGGTCGGTCCTCGATGCCCCGGTCGTCGTCCTGGAGTCGGCCGCCCTGACGATCTCCGATTGCATCATCACCGGCGGCCAGGAGGAGGGGATCCGGATCAGCGGCCTCTCCGCCCGGCCGACCCTCGTGGACTGCGAGATCGTCGACAACGACCTCCATGGGATCCTGTGCGAGGCCGGTGCGGTCCTCCACATCCTCGGGGGTTCGCTTCGCGCAAACGGCGGGGCGGGGATTCTGGCCGACGATTCCGAGGTCGAGGTGGACGGAGCGCGCTTCGAGGCGAACGGCGTCGCCGGCCTCGTCCTGGACGGGACGTCCCGCGCGGTCCTCGAGAACGCGACGTTCGAGGGCCACTCCGGCTGGGGCGTCGATTCCCTGGACGCGGCCGCGATCGAGGTGGCGGACTGCCGGTTTGCGGACAACGCGGGCGGCGGGATCCGCCTCGACGGTTCGTCGGACGCCGTCGTGCGCGACAGCCGATTTGTCGGAGGGGGGACCGGGATCGAGGCCCGCGGGTCGAGCGCAATCGAGATCGACGGCGGGACCGTCGGTCGGACGACCGGGACCGGGGTTCGGATCTCCGGTTCGGCGGCGTGTCGCGTCGAACGGGCCGAGGTCGTCGAGTGCGCCGGTCACGGGTTCGAGCTCGCTTCCGACCGGTCGGCCGAGGTCCGGTTCGCGACGATCGCCCGCAACGGCGGCGACGGGGTCCTCGCGACCGGCACGACGATCGCGGTGACCGACTCCATCGTCGCGCTGAACGGGGGCGCGGGCCTCCGGGTCGCCCAGGATCCGGCCGTTTCGAGCCCCGCGGTGTTCGGCTACAACGCCGTCTGGGGGAACGCGTCCGGCGACTACGTCGGAACGACGCGGCGGACTTCGGACCTGTCCGCCTATCCCGGGTTCGTCGACATCGACGGGGAGGACTACTCGCTCCGCCTCGACTCGCCGTGCGTCGGTGCCGGAGAGCGAGGGGCGACGATCGGGGCGCACGTCGATCCGACTCGGACCTCAGGGGCCGCGGTCGGCGTGACGATCCGCCGCGGCGAAGGGCCCTGGGGGCTCGAGTGCGAGGGGGCGGTCCGGCTGACGAGCGCGGCTCCCTTCGTCGAGGAGGCTCGGCTCCGTGCCGGGCGGCAATGGGATGGCGCGACGTTCTCCGTCGAGTCGTCCCTCCTCGGATCGGGGAGCGACTGGCTCCGCGCCGGCGGGGAGATCCGTCTCTTCGAGCTCGAACTCCGGGCCGGCACCGAGCCGGCTCCCCTCCTTCGGGCCACGCTCGGAGCCGAAGGGGTCCTCGACGGGGCCGGGAGCCGCTCGTCGGTCCGGGCGCGCGGCGAGATCGCGTCGGGCAGGACCTCGGTCCGAGCCGAGGTCGAGTGGGAGCGACCGACGGGCGTCTCCCATCAGCTCCTCGATCTCGGGCTTGGCGGATTCTCCCTGTCGGCCCGCGCGACGGAACTCACGCTGAACGCGCTCGACGTCACCGCCGCCGCGGAGCTGCCGCGCCCCCCGGGCGTCCTGACCGCATCGGCCTGCCTAACGATGCTCCCCGAACGGAAAGCCTCTCTGGAAGCGGAATGGAAGACGGAGGATTGGAGCCTCGGCGGCCGGCTCGGGGCCTACATCGAGGACCTCACGTCCGGTGAGCTCTCGCTCGCGTGGACCGACTGCGTGCGCCGTTCCCGGATCGACCTCGTCGCCGAGATCGTCGATCTGGCGGTCGCGGACGTCGCGCTTCGGGCGTCGCTCCACCTCGCCGACGTTTCGATCGAGTCGGAGGTCGGCGTCAACGCGACGCTCGGGATCCGGTTCCGCCTCGCCGTCGAGCTCGACACCGCGAGGTGGTTCCTCCCGCGTCTGAACCTCCCTCCCGTCCCGGCTTTCAGCTACGGACCGTACGAGCCGGAGGCCGGTGAGGCCGTCGTCTTCGACGCGTCCGCGACGAGCGACGAGGACGGGGCCGTCGCCGAGTACTGGTGGGACTTCGGGGACGGGATCGTCGACATCGGAAACCCGATCTCCCACCGCTACGAAGAAGCCGGGGAGTACGCGGTTGCCCTGACGGTCGCGGACGACGATGGCGACACGGCGACGCTCGTGGAGCCCGTCGTCGTCTTCGAGGCGGACACGACCCCGGTCGCGTCGTTCACGTGGGGGCCGATCTCCGAAGCCGGGACCGGCCTGTCGCGCCCCCTCCGGTCCGGCGATCGGGTCCGATTCGACGCCAGTTCCTCGTACGATCCGGACGGGACGATCGTCGAGTTCGCCTGGGACTTCCAGTCGGACGGGTCGTTCGACTTGGTGACCGACGAGGCGTACGCTTCGATCGACCCGCTCGCCGTCGGGACGTGGCCGGTCACCCTCCGGGTCGTCGATGAGACGGGGAGGGCGGACGCGGTGATGCGCGTCCTCCTGGTGGAGGAGCCGAAGCCTCCGCAGGCGGCGTTCGGCGTATCGCCGGTCGCACCGTCGATCTACGATCCGGTCCGGTTCATCGATCGATCGATCGGCGTCGACGGTCCGATCGTCGCGTGGGAGTGGTCCCTCGGCGACGGCCACGCGTCCCGCGAGCCGGAGCCGATCCACCGCTACGAGGAGGTCGGGCGCTACGAGGTCAGCCTGACCGTCACCGACTCGATGGGCGCAACCGATACGCACGCCGAGATCCTCGACGTGCAGCGGACGCCGGGGGTCGTCCCCGTTGCGAACGTCTGGGCCCTGGTCATCGGGATCTCGGACTACGAGGAGGTCGAGGACCTCCCCTACGCGCGGCAGGACGCCGAGGCCGTCGTGCGCTGGCTCCTCGAGAACGGCGTGCCTCCGGAGCGAATCCGCCTCCTGACCGACGGACGGACCGAGCTGGGCGGGCAGGCCGGGTTGACGATCGCGCCGGCGACGTTGGTCAACGTCCGCGAGGGGCTCGGCTGGCTCCGCCGGGTCGCGTCCCAGGACGACCTGGTGCTGATTCACTTCTCCGGCCACGGCTACCAGGGGGCGGACGACGGAACCGACGAGGCCGACGGGGTCGACGAGTTCTTCGTGCTCCTCGACACGCGGGCGGACGCGAAGGACGACACCGCGCTGCGCGACGACGAGTTCGGGCGATTCCTCGACCGGATCGCGTCGGATCACGTCCTCATCTTCTTCGACAGCTGCTACTCCGGTGGGCTCTCCCGAAGCCTCCCGCCCGGGTGGCGCGGGTCGGGGGGCGATGAGGATTGGTTCGGCGATCTCCGGCTGGAGGGACGTCTCCTCCTGGCGGCGTCGTCGGAGGGGGAAGAGGCGTTCGAATCGCCCCAGCTGGAGCAGGGCGTCTTCACGCACTTCCTCCTCGAGGGGCTCGACGGAGCCGCCGATCTCAACGGAGACTATCACGTCACGGTCTGGGAGCTGTACGAGTACGTGGCGGCGCGGGTCCCCGATTTCGTCGCCGCGGAGCGCGGCCAGCCGCAGCACCCGCAGCTCCTCGGCGAGGGGGAGACCCGGATCATCCTGTCGCTCCGCGACCGCCCGTTGGAGGCCGAGGTCTCGTACTGCCCGCCGGTCCCGTACGCCGGCGGGACGGTCGTCTTCACCGACGAATCGGCCTCATCGAGCGTCGTCGAGCGCGAGTGGGCGTTCGGAGACGGCGCGTCCGGAGAGGGTGAGCGGGTCGCCCACGTGTTCCAGGAACCCGGCGCCTACGACGTGAAGCTCACGGTGTCGGACGGGGAAGGGACCCTGTCGGAAGCGCTCGCCGAGGTCCGCGTCGAGCCCGCCGGTCGGATCATTGGGCTCGAGGACGCGTCCGGTCGGGCGATCCTCTCGCTCGGCGATCGCAACGGGGTCCGCGTCGGGGATCGGTTCGCGGTCGATCGAGGATCGGAAGAGGAGGAAGGGACGGCGTCGATCCTCGAGGTCGTCGAGCTGCTCGACGAGGATCGGGCCGCGTGCCGTCTCGTCGACGAAGGCGAAGTGCTCCGCCTCGACGAACGGGTCGTCCCGGTGGACGCTCCCCCCTGCGCGCCGATCGAGTAGCGCCCGCCTATCCGCCGAGCTCCAGCGTGAGAAGGAAGGCGCGCCCCTCGCGGTGGACCTTCACGACGATCCGATCGCCGGGCGACTTCGTCGCCAGCAGGTCGCCGAGGTCCCGACAGGAGTCGATCGGACGGGCGTCGGCGTAGGTGATCACGTCCCCGACGCGCAGCCCCTTGAGATCGGCGATCGTCCCCTCGATCACCCCGACGATCCGGATCCCCGGTCCGTCCGTCTCCGTGCAGAGGATTCCGAGCCGGACCGCGTCGGCCGAGTAGTCGAACGCGAGCGTCTCAACCGGCCCGGACGTCGCCGACGCGAACGGGATGCGGACCGTCGGCTGCCCGATGATCTCTCCGGCCTCCGTGCCCCGTGCGTGGGCGGCCCCGAGCGGGTCCGGGAGGTAGACGTAGACGACGATCTCCCCGCGCTCCTCCGTGAGCGGCGAGTGCGTCTTGCTCGGGGTGGCGAACCGGAACTGGAGCGCCTCGTCCTCCGAGATCTGCCAGCCGGCGATCCGCACCGTCTGCTTCGGGAGGAGCACCCACTTGCGGTCCGACGCATCCCCGGCGACGGGAGCGTTGCCGTTGCTGTTCAAGCCGTCGACCGACAGGACGACGCCGAGCGACACGCTGGTCAGATTGCGCAGGACCACCCGGTAGTCCTTCCCGAGCTCCGCGGTCAGCGCGAGCGATTGCTCCGAGACGTGCTGCAAGCCGGCGAGGAGGTCGCACGCCGCCTCATCGGCTCCCGTCGCCCCGCCGGCGCAGAGCGACCGGAGTTCCCCCAGCCCGGCCGCGTCGTCGGCCGCGATCGGCGCGATCCGCGACGTGACGAATCGCGTCTCCAGCGTCTCCCAGCTCCCCCAATCGAGGAAGCCCCACGGGCGGAAGACCTCGATCTTCGCCTCGATGAACTCCCCCGAGGCCGCGTGGACGGCACAGCCGAAGAACGCGCAGACCAGCAGCAAGACAAGAGCGTGATTCCTGTTCATCGATCCCCCTTTGCGTTCCGTTCCGATCCGTCGTCCCATTATAGTGGCGCGGAGGCGGTGCACCCATCGGCCGGAGCCGGTCGGGCGCGGGGCAGGAGGAACGATCGCATCTACGGCCGCGACCGCTGCTGCAGCTTGGCCCATGTGTCGCGGAGCGTCACCGTTCGGTTGAAGACCGGCAGACCGTCGGCCGTGTCGGGATCGACGCAGAAGTACCCCTTCCGCTCGAACTGGAACCGCTCCCCCGGCCGCCTCGCGGTCGCGAGGCTCGGCTCCAGCCTGCAGCCCCTCTTCACCACGAGCGACTCCGGGTTGAGGTGGTCGAGCCAATCGCTGCCCTCCTCGACCTTGCCCGGGGTTTCAACCGCGAAGAGCTTGTCGTAGAGACGGACCTCGGCGTCGACCGCGTGCGGTGCGGAGACCCAGTGGAGCGTCGCCTTCGCCTTCCGCCCGTCCGGTGCGTTCCCGCCGCGCGTCTCCGGGTCGTACGTGCACCGGAGTTCCGCGACGTTCCCATCGCCGTCCTTGACGACCTCGTCGCAGGTGATGAAGTAGGCGTACCGGAGCCGGACCTCCCGTCCCGGCGCGAGCCGGTAGAACTTCCTCGGCGGGTCCTCCATGAAGTCCTCGCGCTCGATGTACAGGGTCCCGGAGAACGGGACCTTCCGCGTCCCGGCCGACGCGTCCTCGGGGTTGTTGATCGCGTCGATCTCCTCGACGAGGTCGGCGGGGTAGTTCGTCAGGACGACCTTCAGCGGATCGAGAACCCCCATCACCCGCGGGGCGTGCAGGTTCAGATCCTGACGGAGGCAGTGCTCGAGGAGCGACATCGCGATGTAGCCCTCCGACTTCGTCACGCCGATCCCCGAGACGAAGCGGCGGATCGCTTCCGGGGTATAGCCGCGCCGACGCATCCCGCGGATCGTCGGCATCCGCGGATCGTCCCAACCGCTGACGTGGCCGTCCTCCACGAGCTGTCTCAGCCACCGCTTGCTCATGACGGTATGGGCGATGTTCATCCGGCCGTACTCGATCTGGCGAGGCCGATGGGGGACCGGGAGGTTGTCGAGAAACCAGTCGTACAGCGGCCGGTGGTTCTCGAACTCCAAGCTGCACGTCGAATGGGTGATCCCCTCGATCGCATCGGACTGGCCGTGCGTCCAATCGTACGTCGGGTAGACGCACCACGCGTCTCCCTGGCGGTGGTGGTGCGCGCGAAGGATCCGATACATGACCGGGTCGCGCATGTTGAGGTTCGGATGGGTCATGTCGATCTTCGCGCGGAGCGTCCGAGATCCGTCCGGGAACTCCCCGGCGCGCATCCGCCGGAACAGGTCGAGGTTCTCTCCGACCGGCCGGTCCCGATACGGGCTGTCCTTCCCCGGCGGCGTCACCCCGTCCGGGCCCGGCCCGCCGGCGGTCCCGCGGTACTCGCTGATCTCTCCCGGCGAGAGGTCGCACACGTAGGCCTTCCCCTCTCGAATCAGATGCTCCGCCCATTCGTAAAGCTGTTCGAAGTAGTCGGACGCGTAGTAGAGACGATCCTCCCAGTCGACGCCGAGCCAATGGAGATCGTCGATGATGGCATCGACGTACTCCTGCTCTTCGGCCGCGGGGTTCGTGTCATCGAAGCGGAGGTTGAACATCCCCCCGAACTCCTCGGCGATCGAGTGCGCGAGGAGGCATCCCATCGCGTGTCCGATGTGGATGTAGCCGTTCGGCTCAGGGGGCCACCGCGTGTGCACGCGCCCCCCGTTCCTCCCCGCCGCCACGTCCTCGGCGACGATCCTGCGGATGAAATCGAGCCCTTCCCTGCCGGCGCCTTCCGACCCGCTCCTGCTCATCGCTGCCCCATGTCTTCATCCTTCCGCGAAACGAGATGCAAATCGGGAGCGATTCTATTCCAACGAAGGTGCGATGTCATGCGACGTCGAACGCTTCCGCTAGGATGGAGAGCTCCGTTGTGCGAATCCGATCCGTGCTTGAGATGGGGTTGTACGCGCAGACGGCAGCTCCATGAGATTCGAGCTGAATGTACCCTCGGGGCAGAGCGTCCTGTGACTGTTGAGACGTCGAAGCCGTCGCGAAGTTGTGAACTGCCAGCGATTCATACTCGTCTTTTCAGTCGCGCAGCACATCCCGGGACGTAGAACGCCGCTGCGCGAGCGCTTCCCTCTCGACCGGCCACTGTCCTGTATCGCCCTCCGAGCGAACCAACGTCCAGACGGAGGGCGACACCTTTCCAAAGCACAGGGCAAGGGAGATTCTATCATGTGTGAGTGAAACCACAGGCATCAATCGGGCAGATTGCGATCGCGGTTGATCCCGTGGAGTCGGACGCCTCGGAGGACCCAGCGAGTGAGAGTTTGGTGGAGCGGGAAGGCTTCCTCGCGATGAACCCGAACCTGGGAGACGAAAACGGGTTCCGATTCCTTCTCGACAAAGTCCGAAGGAACCGAGGCATCGACTTCTCCCAGTACCGGTCCTCCGTATTGAAACGGAGAATCGAATACAGGCTCCATATGACCGGATGTACGACGTACTGGGACTACGTCCTGCTGCTCAACAAGGACCCGGCCGAATACGACAGGTTGCTCGACGCCTTGACCATCAAGGTGAGCCGGTTCTTCCGAGACCCCGAGGTGTTCAAGCTGCTGGGGGAGACTGTCATCCCGGAGGTGCTCTTCAGCAAGCGAGCCGCAGGTGCCAAGACGATTCGTGCCTGGTCGTGCGGCACGGCGTTCGGACAGGAGGTCTACAGTGTCGTCATCCTCCTTTGCGAGGCACTGGGAAGGCGGCTAGGTGGCTTCGACGTGCGGATCATCGCGACCGACATCGACGAGGCGGCCCTCGAGAAGGCGCAATGGGGCTCCTACGACAGGGACGCGCTTCGCGCGATACGAGCCGATTGGCTGTTTAAGTACTTCACCCTTGCGGGAGATCGCTACGTCGTGAACGACCACGCGAGGACGCTGATCACATTCAAGCGACATAACGTGGTGGCAGATGGGCCCGAGCCCGGAATGGATCTGGTGCTGTGTCGGAACGTTCTCATCTACTTGGAGAAGGATCTGCAGAGGAAAGCCCTGGAGTCCCTCCACGAAGCGCTGAATCCGGGCGGTTTCCTGATCCTGGGCAAGGTGGAAACGATGCCGCCGGACATCCTACGCCGCTTCGAAGTCGTGGACTTACGGGAGCGGGTGTACCGGAAGAGGGGCCAATGAGACCCAGGGGGAACGAAGGGCGGCTCTGCCCGAATGTGCAGAGTGATACGGGGAGCGATTCCCAAGAACGGAGGTGGAGATGAGGCTCACGATCGGAAGGAAGATGGCATTCGGATTCGGCATTCCGTTGGTTCTCCTGGCTGCCGTGGTCGCCGTGACTTTGATCAATGTCCTTCACATGGACGCCGACTTCAGCGGCGTCATCCTGCACGATGCCGCGATTCTGGACAATATTCACGAGCTGGCCAGCCTCGTTCTGCAGATGGAGATCGACCAAAGAGGATTCCTGCTCACCCAGGAGGAGGAGTACCTCGCGACCTACAGCGAAGACCGGGATCGGTTCGAGGAGGTCCTCGGCGAGACGAGGGCAGCGATGACCGATCCCGCCCATCTGAACCTCCTCGATGCGATCGAGGGTTCGGTCGAGGAGTGGGAGGAGACGGCCTCCGATCCTGAGATCGCCCTCGTCCGAAGCGGTTCCCAGGGCGCTGTCGAGACCGGAGGCCTGGCGGCCCTGGTGGGCGCGGAGTCCAATCAGCACCTGCTGGACCAAATCAGCGGCGATCTCTCCCAGCTGCTCACAGCAAGGGAGGTTCTCACGGATGAGCGGTTCGACGACGCTGCCCGGAGGTCCCGGACCACACGGACCGTGCTCATCGTTTTCGGGGCCCTCGCCGTCGTGTTCGGCGGAACCGTCGCGACGTTCATCACTCGAGGAATTACCAAACCGGTTCGCACGTTGGCGGCTGTGTCGGAGACCGTCGCTCAGGGGGACTTGACTCCCGACATCGAGATCACGACCGGAGACGAAGTCGGTCAGCTTTGCGACGCCTTCCGTCGGATGGTCAGCGGTCTGCGGAGGATTACCGCTCGGGTCGCGGCGACTTCCAGCGAGGTGTCCGCCTCGTCTCAACAGCTCTCCGCAGCGGCGCAGCAGACGAACGCCTCCGTTCAGCAGGTGTCCTCCTCGATCCAGCAGCTCGCCAAGGGGGCTCGGTCCCAGGCGGAGCGGGTCGAGGAGACCAACCGCGCCATGGAGCAGCTCAACGTCGCGATCACCCAGACGGCCGATTCGGCTCAGAACGCGGCGTCCGCCTCGTCCGAGGCAAGCCGGCTCGCCCAACAGGGGGTCAAGGTCGTCCGCGAGGCGATCTCGACGATGGACAGGATCGCCGGCTCGACCGGCGTGACCTCCGAGGCGGTGACGAAGCTCGGCAGACGCTCCGAGCAGATGGCGGCGATCGTCGAAGCGATCACCGGCGTCGCCGACCAGACGAACCTCCTGGCCCTGAACGCCGCCATCGAGGCTGCGAGGGCCGGGGAGGCCGGCAGAGGGTTCGCGGTCGTTGCGGAGGAGGTGCGAAAGCTCGCCGAGAACTCGGCCAAGTCGGCCGCGCAGATCGCGCAGCTGATCAGAGAGACGACCGTAGAGACGGAGGCGGCGGTCGGCAACATGGACGACACCGCCAGGGAGGTCTCCTCCGGGAAAGAGATGATGGCGAGCGCAAGGACCGCACTGGATGAGATCCTGAGCTCGGCGGAGAACGTGGCGACGATGCTGCAGCAGATCTCGGCCGCTGCCCAACAGATGTCGGCGAACGCGCAGCAGGTCATCCGGTCCGTCGAGGACGTAGCCACTGTCGCGGAAGAAGCCTCCGCTTCCACGGAGGAGGCGAGCGCGTCCACCGAGCAGATGGTCGCGACCATGCAAGAAATGGCCGCGTCGGCGCAATCCCTCGCCCAAATGGGGGTCGAGCTGAACGACATGGTGGCCGGGTTCAAACTGGGCGATACGAAGCGGGCCGAGACGGAGGCGCCCGCTCCCCCAGCACCATCGAAGACAACACAGGCGGCCAGGTCGATGGCGGAACGGCTTGCCGAAGCAAGAAGGAAGATGAAGAACGCGGACTCGGAGTCCGACCCGAGGACCGGAAGGAAGTGAAGGGAGGCCCCCATGGCTGCAGAGAGAGAAGCGCCTTCCGGCCAGATGGTCCAGCTGGTCAACTTCCGCTTGAGGGGGGAGGAGTACGGGGTCGACATCGGAGGAGTGCGTGAGATCACCCGGGTCACCGACATCACCCGCATACCTGAGGCTCCCCACTTCGTCCGTGGAGTGACCAACCTACGGGGCCAGGTCATTCCCGTGGTCGACCTGGCCGATCAGTTCGGCTACTCGCCCCAGGACGAGCTCCCCGCGAGCGCAAGGATCGTGATGATCGCCGTCGACGATCGCACGGTCGGGATGCTCGTCGACGAGGTCCCGGAGGTCCTAAAAATCCCCGCGGAGGACATCGAGCCGACTCCTGAGCTCATTAGGACGCAGGAGACCGAGAGGAAGGACTACATCAAGGGTGTCGGCAAGTACGAGGATCGGCTGATCGTCCTTCTGGATCTGGACAAGCTGCTGGCGCCTTCCGAGATGGAGAAGCTGGGTCAGGCGGAGACGGGAGAGAAGGAGTGAGAAGCCATGGCCAGCATCCTGATCGTGGATGATTCCAAGTTCATGCGTAAGGTGCTCTCCGACATCCTCACCAAGGGAGGCCACGAAATCGTCGGAGAGGCCGAGAACGCCAAAGAGGCCTTGGAGCTTCGGGAAAAGCTGAAGCCGGATCTTGTGACGTTGGACATCATCATGCCGGAGGTCGAAGGGGTGGACGCGGTTTCCGCCATCAGGGCGATGAGACAAGCAGATCCCCACGTCGAAGTCGTCATGGTGAGCTCGGTGGGGCAGGAGAAGGTGATGGAGGAGTGCCTTCGTGAAGGGGCTGCGGACTTCGTTGTCAAACCGTTCAGTCCCGCCGACATCGTCGGCACGGTCGCCGCCGTGATGAAACGGTGCTAGAGCCGGAGACCTGACGTGTCCGCTGAAATGGGACAAGCTATCGAGTTCAAGCCCCAGATGGTCGGAATGGGCGAAATGAAGATCGCGGAATCGTCCGGCGTCCTCGCGGCGGCCGGGCTCGGCTCCTGCGTCGTCGTGGCGCTGTACGCCGAAGACGCGAGACTCGGTGGGTTGGCGCACATCATGCTCCCCCACATCCAGGAGGCCCACGAAGGATCGGACCCCGCGCGGTTCGCGGACACCGCGGTTGCCCTGCTCGCCGCCGCGATGGAGGAAAGAGGCGCGCGGACCGAGCGACTCACCGCCAAGCTGTTCGGGGGAGCGAACATGTTCCCGGACGTCATCCGCGCGGCCGGTCCGATGGACATCGGCGGGCGGAACATCGGCGCCGTGCGAGCGGCGCTCAGTCGGCTCGGCGTCGACATCGTCGCGGAAGACGTAGGCGGAAGCATCGGCCGCACGGTTCATCTGAACGTCGCGACCGGATCGGTGTTCGTGAAGTCCGTTCGCGGAGATGAGCGCATCTACTAGGGAGGCGAATGCGGTGAAACCGATACGCGTGCTGGTGGTGGACGATTCAGCGTTCATGCGAATGCTGCTCACGGACCTGATCGGGTCCGACCCCGAGTGTACGGTGATCGGGTCCGCCAGAGACGGGGTGGAGGCCCTGAAGGCGGTCGAAGGCCTCAGGCCCGATGTCGTTACGTTGGACGTCGAGCTTCCGGAGATCGACGGCGTCACCTGCGTCGCGTACATCATGGAAGAATTCCCGACACCCATTGTCATGGTCACTGGCTTCAGCGAGTTCATGGGAGAAGAGACGATACGAGCGCTGGAATACGGGGCCGTGGGGCTCGTGCGAAAGCCCAAAGGGGGGCTCC
The DNA here is from genome assembly GCA_964530075.1 of uncultured Thermotogae bacterium. Classification (GTDB taxonomy): domain Bacteria; phylum Bipolaricaulota; class Bipolaricaulia; order UBA7950; family UBA9294; genus JANQEA01. The sequence goes on along the minus strand of CAZGXU010000013.1, from coordinate 6,347 downwards.
ATCGGGGCAACATGGTGAAGATCGCCGCCGAGCTTCTGTCAGAGATCAAGCTCGCCGCGCGGGTCGACACGCGCAGACTGACGCCGGTGACAACGAAGGAGCGCAAGCAGAGCGTGCCGAAACCAGCGCCCAGGACAACCGACAAGATCGTCGCCATCGCCAGCTCATCGGGGGGACCGAGAGCCCTGAGCCAGGTCATCCCGAGCCTGCCTGCCGACCTCGCCGCTGCGGTGTTGGTGATTCAGCACATTCCCGAGGAGTTCGTCCCCTCACTGGCCGCACGGCTCAATGCGCAATCGGCGCTGACGGTGAAGGTCGCGGAGGACGGCGAGCCGATTCGGCAGGGGAGGGTTCTGATTGCGCCGGGGCGAGCCCATTGCAGGGTGGAGTCAATCCCGGGAAAAGGGGAGGTCGTTCAATTGGTCGTGCCCCCGAAAGAGGAGCGTTTCCGTTTCGTCGCGGCCGACGTGGCGATGGGCTCTCTCGCGCCCGTCTACGCGGAGAACGCGACCGGGGTCGTGTTGACCGGCATGGGGAATGACGGGACGGAGGGCCTCCGGGCGATCAAGGACCACGGTGGGACGACCATCGCGGAGCACGAGTCGACCTGCATCGTCTACGGAATGCCTCAACAGGCCATCAAGGAAGGCGTGGTGGACAGAGTGGTTCCCCTATCGAAGGTGGCGGGCGAAATCGTGAAGGCCGTCGCCGGGAGAGGGTAAACGGGGAGAAATGGATACATCGGAGTACAGGGAGCTGTTCTTGAGCGAGGCCCAGGAGATCCTGGACGCCGTGAACAGCTCCTTGGTCGAGCTAGAGAAGACGCCCGACGATGAAGCACAGCTTCAGGACGTTTTCCGCAGGATTCACACCCTGAAAAGCATGGCCCAGACCATGGAGCACACGGAGATCGCCCAACTCGCTCACTCCATGGAGGCGGCCCTGGCGTTGCTGAGGACCGGACAGGCGAAGGCCGATCGGGACACCGTGGATCTGCTCTTCCGATCGCTCGACGCCCTGGCGATGTTGGTCGATGGAGCGAGGACGGGGAAACCGGCAGAGGTGGACATCGGTCCCCTTGTCGACCGTTTCGACGAGATGACGTCCGCAGCGCCCGGACGGAAGGTGAGGGGAAGAAAAGCGACGAGCGACGAGAAACCCACATTCCCTTCGTCCTCCGGCGGTGTCCAAACGGTGCGTGTCCCTCTGGCCACGCTGGACGGTCTCATGGACTTGGTCGGCGAGTTGTCCATCAGCGGGCTCAGACTGAGAAGGATCTGTCAATCGATGGACGATGGACGTCTCATGGACACTGTGGAGCAGATATCCAGGCAGACTTCACAGATTCAAGATCAGATCATGCGAATCAGGCTCGTACCCCTGGAGCACATCTTCGTCCCCTATCCTCGGATGGTGCGGGATCTCGCGGTGAGCCAGCACAAGGAAGTGGACTTGCAGATCGAGGGAAGCGACATCGGTCTTGATCGCAGCATACAGGACGAGATCAACGAACCCCTTCTTCACCTTCTGAAAAACGCGGTCGTGCACGGCATTGAGGAGCCTCGAGCGAGGCAGAGTGCCGGCAAATCCAGCCGGGGGACGATCAGGCTCGCCGCCAGAAGAGAGAGAGACGACGTGATTATCGAGCTGGCGGATGACGGGCGCGGCATAGACGTCGACCGCATCAAGGAAATCGCGGTAGAAAAGGGCTTCGCCACGGAAGAAGAACTCTCCGGACTCACCCGCAAAGAGACGATGATGCTCCTGACCGTCCCCGGACTCAGCAGCGCCACCAAGATCACCGGCTCGGCGGGCAGAGGCGTGGGGTTGAACGCGGTGAGGAACAAGGTGGAAGCGTTCGGAGGTGCGCTGGATATCGATGGCCGTCCCAACGAAGGGACGACCGTGTCCATCAGACTGCCACTGACCCGAGCGATCATCCAGACGCTGCTCGTCGGCGTCGCCCAGGAGACGTACTGTATTCCGCTGGCCTACGTGACCGAGACGATGAGGATCTCTCCAGCGGAGACGCGAAACGTGGAGGATCACGAGCTCATCTCCTACCGCGGGACGGTTCTTCCCCTCGTCGGCTTGAGGGAGAAGCTTGGCTTCTCGCCTTCACCGGCTGCTGCTACGAGGGCTCCCGTCGTCGTGGTCGAGGTGGGTCCCAAGAGGGCAGGCCTCGTGGTGGAGGACCTCCTCGGGCAACAACAGACGATCGTGAAACCATTGACCGGGATCCTGAATGCGATCGAGGGGGTCACGGGCTCGACCATCCTGGCGTCGGGGAAGGTGGCGCTCGTCTTGGATGTCCCCTCCCTGATGTGAAAGAGGCGGTACGATGGAGGAAATCGAACTTGATCACGCACAGCTGGATGCCCTGAGGGAGATCAGCTCGATCGCCGCCGGGAATGCCAGCGTCAGTCTATCACACTTGATTGAAAAGAAGGTGGCCGTCGGTCTACCGAGGATCGCCCTCGAATCCATCGAAGGGGCTTCGGAGGCCTTGGGAGATCGAGAGGGCGTCGTTTCGGCGGTCTACATCTCCGTCATCGGAGAGATCTCAGGAAGCATGCTGGTGGTCCTTCCCGCCTCTGAAACGGCAAGGCTCGCCAGGATCCTGACCGGAGAGAAGGCGCAAGAGCCGGGGGTCCTGGGGGAGATGGAGCTGTCCGCTGTGAAGGAGCTGGCGAACATCCTGGTGGGATCATATCTTCGCGTCTTCAGCCGAGAACTGGGAATGACGCTGAATCATTCCGTGCCCAGCTTCACTTCGGACATGGGAGGAGCTATTCTCGATGGGCTTCTGGCAAGACAGTCCCTCGAAGCGGAGTACGTCGTTTTGGTGGAGGGGGCCCTCAGCATGGAAGGGCCGCGCTGTGGGATGCATGTCCTGTTCATCCTGGAGCCGGGAGGCCTCCGCGTGATGCTCGAAAGACTGGGCCTCTGGAAGGAGCAAGGAGGATGATGGTACGGTCGAACGCAGCCCGGCAGCAGGAGCTGATGAACACCTTTTACGAGGAGGTGCGTGATCTGACGGAAGAGATGGCCAACCTGCTTCTCGCCTCGGAAACGGAGATCGATTCAGCCAGCCTGCATCGGCTTTGTCGCGGTGCGCATACTATCAAGGGTTCCTCGCAGCTTGTCGGATTCGACCGGCTCGGCGAGACGGCCGAAGTGTTGGAGAAGGTCTTCAAAGCGGTGGCGGAAGGAAGCCTCCGGCCAACCACGGAGGTCATCGCCCGACTCCGCGAGGGCGTTGAGGTCTGTCGGCAGCTGTTGTCTTCCAGGGCGGACGAGCAGTACAAAGACCTACTGGGGCGACTCCTTGCTATGGTCCGTCCTCAGCGACGGGAGGGGATCTCCTCATGAAGGGTGAAAAGCGCCGGGATGTGTCCGCCGAGATTCTCATTGTGGAAGACAGTCCCACTCAAGCTCAGCACCTGAAGCACGTACTCGAAAACCACGGATACGACGCCTTCGTTGCGCAGAACGGGAGGGAAGCGCTCGTCCTTCTGGGGGAGCGCAAGCCGTCTCTCGTGATCTCCGATGTCGTCATGCCGGTGATGGACGGGTTTGAACTCTGCAGGAAGATCAAGGCGGACAAGACACTGGCGGGAATCCCAGTCGTCCTCCTCACGGCCCTCTCCGAGCCTCGCGACGTGATCGAAGCACTCGCGAGTGGCGCGGACAATTTCCTGACCAAACCGTATAGCGAACAGTCTCTCATCGACCGCGTCCATCACATTTTCACGGGCGGAGAGATGCGAAAGGGCCGCGTCACGGACGTGACCCTCGAAATCTCGATCTCGGGCAAGACATACCGGATCGCATCGGATCGTTTCCAGATCCTGGACTTCCTTCTCTCGTCCTACGAAAGCGCGATCGAGAAGTACAACCAGCTCGTACAAGCCAACGGGAAACTGAAGGCGACCCAAGACGAGCTCAAGGCGCTGAACGAGGAGCTCGAACAGAGGGTGGAAGCGAGGACGGAGAGGATCCAACAGCTCAACCGCGTGATCGCCTCTGTGCGTGGGGTGAACCAGCTCATCGTCAGAGAACCGGACCCCGCGCGACTGACGAAGGAAGTCTGCGACTGTTTGATCGACAACGGCGTGTTCCGGAGCTCCTTGATCGCCCTGTCGGACCGGGACGGGCGGGTTGCGGTGACTGCCGAAGCGGGTCCGGGGAGCAGCCTCTCGGCCGTCTCCAGGGAGCTCGAATCGGGCAGAATCCCGCCCTGTATCCGGCGAGCGCTCGAGAGCTCCGGCACCGTAGTGATCGAAGACCCCGGATCTTCCTGCGCCGAGTGCCCGGTCTCCGAGGAGCACGGGGGAGCGGGAGTCCTCATCGCAGGTTTGGAGCACGAGCAGAAGGCGTACGGCGTGATCCTGATCTCCGCTCCCAGGGAAGTCATCGCCCTCGCAGACTACCAGCTCATGTTCGACGAGGTCGTGGGAGACCTCGGGTTCGGGTTGCACGCACTGGAGACGGAGAGAGAACGCGCAGAAGTGGCCCATCGGTTGGAGGTAGCGCTGGACGGGACCATCCGGGCCCTCGGGCTCACCGCCGAAACGAGGGATCCCTACACCGCCGGGCACCAGCTGCGCGTCACAAAGCTTGCCTGTGCCATCGGACAGGGGATGGGGCTTCCCGACGAGAAGATCGAGGGGATCCGTGCCGCCGGCCTCATGCACGACATCGGCAAGATGGCGGTGCCGGCCGAGATCCTGAGCAAGCCGGCGCGACTGACGGAGGCGGAGTTCAGCCTCATAAAGGCTCACCCCCAGGTTGCGTACGAGATCCTCAAGGAAATCGAATTCCCTTGGCCGATCGCAGACATGGTTCTACAGCATCACGAACGCTTGGATGGATCGGGGTATCCAAGGGGCCTCAAGGGTGACGAGATCTGTTTGGAAGCGCGTATCCTGGCTGTGGCGGATGTCGTGGAAGCGATGTCATCACACCGACCGTATCGTCCGGCCTTGGGAATCGACAAGGCCTTGGAGGAGGTCTCAACATACACGGGAAGCCGCTACGACCAGGCCGTGGTGGACGCTTGCCTGCAAGTCATTGGTCGGGGCGAGTTCGCGTTCGAATCGTAGCTCCAAGGCCCGTTCGGCAAGTCCCTTCGACGGCCGGCTTCCACTGGGACCGCGCCCGGCCGCAGCGACCGGGCGAGGACCGCAGAGCTCGACGCGCGACTTCTCAGGACAGGCACGATTCGGGATCCACTCGCACGGGATACCCCGTCGCCGCCCGGGGGCCGGCTACGCCTCCTTGACGCGCGCGGCGAACCGGGCGCCGAATTCCTCACCCGCCTTCAGGTCGTCCCCCGTCGGGCCGCCCCGAAAGCGGTAGGTGTCGATCACTTCCCACTTGAGCGTGTCGGCCAACTGACCGTACTCCTTCTCCCCGCCGCCGCTCAATCCGTAGCTCCCGAAATACGCCGTCTTCCTGCCCGTGATCCGCTTCCGGGCCGCCGTGTCGAGCGCAGCCGCCATGGGTGGAAAGAGCCGGGCTTCGTACGTGGGTGCGCCCACCAACACCCCCCGCCAGGTCCACAGCGATGGCAGGATGTAGCTCATGGGGATCCGAGCGACATCGAAGACCTTCAGAGGCACGCCAGCATCCGACACGCCTTGCGCGACGGCGTTCATCATCTTCTCGGTGTTCCCGTACATCGAAGCGTACAGCAAGGTCACGCCGACTTCGCTCTCGGCCTTTCCCCATCTCGTCCACTTGTCATAGAGCGCCAAGATGCGCCGCGGATCACGCCTCCAGACCAGGCCGTGAGAGGGAGCGATCGTCGCAATATCAACCCCCTTCAGCTTTTCGATGGCGTTTCTCGTCGGCCCTGCGTAGGCGGCGATGACGTTCACGAAGTAGCGCAGTGCCTCCTCTTCGTAGAACGGCAGGTCACTCGATTGGTCGTCGAAGATCGCTCCCTGCAGCGCTCCGTAGCCGCCGAAGCCGTCGCCGGAGAACAGGATGCGGTCGGTCTCCTCGTAGGTCATCATCGTCTCGGGCCAGTGCACAAAGGGCGTGGACACGAACCGCAACGTATGTCGTCCCAAAGGGAGGGTCTCCCCATCTTCCACAACGCGGACCCGTTCCCCGATCTCGTAGAAATCTCCAAGCATGGGAACTGTCTTGGCACTCCCAACGACGACGGCATCGGGCGCAACACGCCGGAGGGTCTTGAGGACGCCGGTGTGATCCGGTTCCATGTGGTTTATCACGACGTAGTCCAAGGCAGAGGGCTCAACGACCTCGCTGATGTGATCCAGAAGCTCTTCGGTCTTGGATGCCGTGGCGAGGTCGATGAGGACGTTCTTCTCCGAGAC
>CAZGXU010000012.1:7914-48325 GCA_964530075.1 uncultured Thermotogae bacterium | reverse complement strand
AATTGGCAGAGCGCTCGGCTGTTAACCGAATGGTTGTAGGTTCGAGTCCTACCCGAGGAGCCAGCGCCTGAAAGGCCCTTCTAGGGGGGGCTTTCCTCTTTCGGGCAGTTCAGCGACTGGACCCAAGACGGGGTACAAGCCAGTGGTCGTGTAGACTAGCTATCGAAGTCGAAAGGTCACGAGGGCTGGTCACTGAATATAGGCGAAGATGAGACCCTCGATATGCGGGAAGAAGGCTCTTCCGACGAGGAAACAGGAGGAGTTAGATCCTGATGGAGAAGCACGTTGAAGCGAACGCAGCGAGAACCGGTTTTGCAGAGCGCCCGATTCCTGGAGAAGTGATCACGGGAATCCGGACGAACTGAAGATCGTGGGGGCCGGATGTGTCTGACTGGGATCGAATCAGCTACTTACTCCGAGTCAATCAGTTACGCAGGGCGCACGACGCATTCCTGCTAAGCGGCCCAGAGATCAGCAAACACGACTACCTGAATGCAAGAAGTGAACGCATCAAGAAACGACTTGCGAACATTGAGAGTTGCCTAGGTCAGAGGCAATACGATCAAGCAGCTGATCTCGCTGCGAACCTCAGAGAGGTGCTACTTCCTGACGAAGACGACGGCTTTCAGGCATGGTGGGACTTCCGTCGGCTTCCGGTTATGGAGTCAATCATCCGGAGGAAGGTAATGCCTCTACTTGCTGAAGCGGATCCGGCTAGGATCCAGCTCGCCTGTGACCTGCTTCGTCCTCTGGATGAAGAGGAGGTAGCAGGTTGTCTTGCTGCCGGAACCTGTGCTCCAGAGTCTGCATTGACGAAGATCCGCAAGAGGATTGAATCGCTTGACGCTGGTTCTTCAGACGCCGAGTCTATCGCCCTGCTCTCACTGAGAGACGGGGATCAGGGAGGGGAAGAACCTTCCGAGATTGAGCTCCCCGAAGCAACAGTGGATGAACCGTTCGAGGCAATTGCGATAGATACACCCAGCCAAAGTGTACCCGGATCCGGTGTTCTGGAGCACGAAGTGGTGTGCGAGACTCAGACAGGGCCCACCATCACTCAACACCTTATCGAGCCCCAAGTTCTGAGCCCACGAAGGAGGCGCATCCGAGGAATCATCCAACAGCGTGACGTCGAGCATCTTGCTCACTTCACACGCTTTGAGAACGTGGAAAGTATAGTGAGCATGGGCATCCTGCCCCGCTCAGTTCTTGAAGAGAGAGGTTTGAGGTTCCGAAGTAACGATGAGAAGCGACTTGACGGCATGCTGTGGTGCACATGCGTCTCGATCTCGTCCCCGAACTACAAGATGCTCTATAAGTACCATAGGTACGGAACTCGAGACTTCGTGATCTTCCTCCTTCAGCCAAGCATTCTCTGGACCCAGAAGTGCTACTTCTTCGCGGGTAACGCCGCGAGCTCTCTCCCGCGCAAGCACGATCTGTATCAGCAGTCACTGCCTGAATCACTTGAGGGCATGTTCGATGAGAATCAGTACGTTGGCTCCCGAGAGGAGATGGACTGCATGCCCTATGAGACAACTGATCCTCAGGCAGAGGTCCTTGTCGGCAACGAAATCCCTCATTCCGAAATCATGGCGGTGCTTGTGGAAGATGTCGCCATGCATCGCAAGGTCTCCGAACTTGAAGCTACCGTACCGGTTCACATTGTGCCAGGGATGTTTGAGTGGCCAGCGAAGCGCTTCTCCGTCAAGAGAGCTGGGCAAACAGATTGTTCCAGACGCGACCGGCCACAGCCGACTCTTCGCATCGCCAGTCAGTATTGGGAAACTGCTGCCGACGAGGAGGTTCCTTTCTAGTCATGGCTCAGCGCCCGATCTTTGTTGCGACACAGGATGGTCGAGTACTTGAGAGAATCGTCGACTTCGAATGGCATCCTGGAATGGCTGCGACCCAGAAGCGGAAGTCGATTCGGTCACTCCACAAAGCAGCAGCTGACAGTGGAATTGGCCCAGCCCTGGAGGTCTCAACCAAATCCGAGTCAGAAGTGGGCCAATCCCTGAGTGCCTTAAGGCTTCAGATCCACCTTCCTGATCTTGGGGGATTGCCAATAGAATGTGCGTTCCAAGGAAGCAAGGTGTTCGAGGGAGGAGGCCCCTTCACCGATCTCTACTCAGCAAGCCCTCTGGACGTGAAGAGAGATCCACGATTAGGTGAATCTGGGATGCTCGTCGGATTCGAGCTTAGTGGCGATACTTGGCCATTGGAACCCAAGACTGCATTCTACGACTGGCTCTACTTACAGGCTCTGGCTCAGAACCACGTGCTATCTGATCAACTCCCGAGCTTCACAGCCTTCACAGACATCGAATTCAATCCAAAGAAGTCTGTCAATACCCAAGCTCGGTCCTGCGCTCTATACGTTGCATTGCAGCGGTCCCGAGTCGATGCAGAGAAGCTCGCCAAGGAAAAGCCGCGGTTCCTCGAGAAGCTAGCGCGCGCTTATCGGAGTTCAGGAGCCGATCAGCCCGCGTTGTTAGACTGGCCAAAGGTGCCATACCCTCGCTATGACACTTGAGAAAGCAGTTCGTACATGGCGATCTTAGAAGCGCTCTCTTCCTATGTGGCAATCAGATCGGCAGGAATGACGAGCCCATGCCGAGTTTGGAAGTGGTCCTCTACGGCGAGCCAGCAGCGGAAACGAAGTTCCCTTGGCTTGTTCCTGGTTTGAGTCCTTCTCGACGCTCTGTCGATGCACACCTCTACCTGTCGACTCTCCGTCATCATGGCTGTCACCTCGGTTAGTCGTCTCGGCCCTTTCGGGCGCGTACAACTGGGCGACTGCGAGTCGTTCAGCGAGGGAGGGGATCTCAAGGAGTGCCCCGACGGGCGCAGACGGAGGCTTGAGCAGGCGAACGCCGCGCAGAACTCTGTCGCCGCTCCGGTGGGGGAAGCCTTGAAGCGACGACCGAGCGATGAAGCTCTTGGTTCCGGTTGGATTCTCGCTTTGCAGACTCTGCCAACACCGTGAGCAACCGCAGGCCCTTGCCACCACTCTCTCATGACGGCTAGACTTGCCATAGTTCAAGATCTGTCATGAAGATCATTGGGAAGTCGCGCAAGCGAGGCGACCGACGAGCCCCACGAGGATTGGAGGCGGGATGGCGAATAGGACTTGGAAGGGAATCGACGCAGAGGCGGCGCGTCGTGTACGTGGCCACCTGCTTGACAACGGTGGCGAAGAGAAGCCGACCTCGTCCGAGTACGAATCGTGGAGGGTCCGGTTCTCCGATGCCACTCTGACCTACTACACATCCGGGACTCTGTCCAGCACGCCATCGCCGTCCATGGACCCAGCTGTGCGGGCGGCTTGGGACTGGGTTGATGATCTCTCAGGACCTCGGTTCGTCCCCTCTACACAAGGCTTCCTGATTGGCCTTGACGAGGCTGGCAAGGGCGAGATGTTCGGTCATGCAGTTCTTGCGGGAGTGGTCATCCCGAAGGAACTGGAAAAGGACGTCGACCGCCTCATCGGTGCAGCTGACACCAAGAAGAAACACGCCTTCTCCTACTGGGACAACCTCTACAGGCAGATAGACGCTCTCAGGCGTCATGGCCTTCAGATTGCCATCGAGAAGATTCCGCCCTGGCACATCGATCGGTTCAACCTGAACAAGATCATGGACGTAGCCTATCAGCGCATCCTCGCTCGCTTCTTCAGGACAGCAGAGATCGGAAGATCCCGCATCGTCCTGGATGATTACGGTATCGGAGACACTCTTACGCGGTTCCTGCGCTTCCTCGACAAGCAAGATGCCGAAGTCTGTGTGACGTCCAAGGCAGACGATCAGTACTTGGAGGCTAGGCTGGCTTCGGTGGTCGCGAAGTGGATGCAGGTGACGGTAGGCGAGGCGATTCGGAAGAATCGTGACTTCGAGATCGACGGCATGACAGTTGGTTCAGGAAACGCAGGCGATGAGCAAACCCTGTCCTGGGCTCGCGCATGGCATGCCTCTGGAAGGCAATGGCCTTGGTTCGTGAAGCGCTCGTGGAAGACGATACGTGAGATCGAAGGCAAGACAGGCCGGCCGAAGAAGGCTACTCCACCGATTGACGAGACGCTCCTCTCGAAGGAGTTCCTGGACGAATACAACCGCGGGCGCTTGAAGATTGATTCCCTTGCCATTGTCTGCCCCCATTGCGGCTCTCTACTGCGGAGTACGGGCTTCGCGACGTTCGATGATCAGAGTGTCCTTAAGTGCACAAGTTGCGAGGAGAGGATTTCCGATGCTGGGGTGACCTTGCGGTACTACTGTGGCTACGTGATTCCCGACAGCAACGTCATCGGACGCAGAATCCTAAGCAGGGATCTCACAGCGTCTCGCGGGCGTTTCTTCGCTGATTGGACTGTGGTTCTATGTCCGGTCGTACGTTTCGAGGCCGACGGAGCCAAGAGCAGCAGGAAGGAGCTAGACGAGCTGAGAATGCTGCGGGACAAAGGGAGAATCCGCTTGGAGTGTCCGGGTGAGGTCACAGGGATGGATGGGCTCTCTTCCACGGAGAGAGATGAGCGAATCCTGGACGCCTGCCGAGAACACGATGCCATCCTGTTGACTGGAGACAAGTCAGCACGGGGATTCGGTGCAGGGAAAGGCTTGTTCTCAATCGCAGTCTAGCTTCCTTCTGGTTCTACGGGTCGCGCACTCTTGACCGCCAGGCCCTTCTCAGTCTCTATCGGCTCGAATTGAATGCGGATACCTGGCGCAGGGGGCTCATCGACATGCCACTCGGTGATGTGCAGGAATCGGCGCTTCTCATCATCCGCCAGGATGAAGCCGAACCCGCGATTCTTGTTGAACGATTGGATGGTTCCGGTGCTTGGGTTGCCAGGCTTCGTGGACTCTGGATGCTCCGCTTCGATCTCATCGAGGAGTGCCGCTGCTTCTGAGAACGCCGAGTTGTAGTTGTCCGACTTCAGCTTGATCGCGAGTCGGAGCTCCTGTGCGGCTTCGCGGTGCTTTCCCTGCTCATTCAGTGAGAGTGCAAGGTAGTAGTGCCCATAGTGATTCTGATGCTCCTGTTTGATCGCTCTGCGTAGTGTCTCCTCTGCGTCCTTGGGTTTCCCCACATCGACGAGTAGCTTTCCGAGGTTGCGGTTGATATAGGCCTTGCGCTGTCGAAATGCGACCCTCTCGTACGATTTCTCCGCCTCATCTGCTCTTCCGTCGGCAATGTACGCCTGGGCCAGTTTGTCGAGTACGTAGTCTTTTCCGCGAGTCAGCCTGTCTGCCTGTTCTAAGGTCTCTATTGCCCTCCTGCTCGGCTCGCAGCCAGGAGCGCTGCTCCGAGTCTGTAGTGGTAGTTGCCATCCTTCGGTTCCAGCTGCACTGCCTCTTGGAGAGCCTCCACCGCTGCGTCTGCGGATGCGCCGACCATCTTTCTCGATCTCGAGAGAATCAGTGAGCCTTGGTGGTACGCAGCCTTCGCGCAGTTCTTTCGATCCTTCTCCTTCGTAGGCCCATCAGCAAGGGCGTGCCACGACGCTCGGCAGCGGGAGTAGGAGTCGAGAGCAGGGCCAACCTCCTCAAGCTTCTCATGCGCGTAGCCCTTTCTGTAGAGAACCACCACGAACCCCTTGTGGATCAGTAGCGCCTTCTCGAACCACTGGATCGCGTCCTTCCACTGTTCTTGATCGTAGTACTGATAGCCAATCATGTATGGCCAACGGGCCTCATTCGGGAAACGCTCGTGGAGCTTGCCGAGACACTCGAGAGCCTGCTCGTGCTGTCGGTCCCTTGAGAGACACCAAGCCAAGCTCTCGAGAATCGCCCGATCCTGGGGAGCCTCCCCAAGAGCCTGGCGGTACAGCTCGGCTGCTTGTGACCACTCGTTCCGTGACTCGCAGTCTTTGGCTCTCTCAAGAAGGCTACCCATTGACAGGCCTCGCTTCCAGGATGTCTACAGTATACGTCCTTTTCTTGCGGGGAAGCTGTTGGGCTGCTTCGCTGGACTACGTGGCTAGACCACATTCCTGCTGTCCGGAGTTGCGATAGCGAGCGCGATGGGCCACGAGACGTAGCCCGTCCCAGGGATGTGGAAGTAGCACGTCCGCACGCTTGGCGAGGTCGTGCAGCTCTAGGACTCCCGCTCTTCCTGCTCGCGGCAACTCCTGTCGCATTCACGGAGAATCGAGATGTAAGCCCGGAGGTTCGCCATCGCCTCATCCAGCTCCTCTTCGGTCTCTATCCCCAGCAGCCTACGTGCTTCGTCGAGGTCTTCCTGAGTCCACCTGTGCGGAGCCATCCGTGCTCCCTCCCTGGAAGACAGGGTAGCAGAAGGCCTCTAGCGCGGTGAAGGCGACTCTATGTGGCGACCAGATCGGCTGGGATGACGAGGCCGTGCGAGGTTTGAAAGTAGTCCTCTACGGGGAGCCAGTCAAGTCCCAGGTGTCGGCCCTGTGCGAATCAGGAGTCGGCCGGGCCTTGCATCGCGTCCATCCCCTACAATTCCAAGAGGGCTCGCCGCCGCCGGGATCTGTCGGTCGTACGGAGAGGGGTCATTCGTCGGGCGACGAAGGGATCGGATCGGGCAAGCGGCTGAGGATCGTGACGGCCGCACAGAGCAGCGCGGCCGCGACCAGATGCGTTGCATGGTAGCCGACGCGCTGCGCGAGATACCCGCTGGCGACCCCGGCGATGATCGTGCTCCCTCCGGCGATGGCGTTATAGGTCCCGAGCGCCAGCCCGCGGTTCTCGGGGGCGGCCAGCCGGGAGGCGAGGGCGACGCCGCTCAGCTGGAAGAACGACCACGTCACTCCGACGAGGAAGAGGAACGGCGCCACCGCCGCCCACGGGACCCGGGCCCCCGACCAGAGCAGGCCTCCGGCGAGGACGAACAGCCCGGCGCGAATGGAGAGCGCACCGATCTGGACCCTTCGATTCCCCCGTTTCCGGATTCGATGGAGGGCGAACGGGTACGCAAGGACGATCCCACTGTGGAGGAGGACGTAGCTGAAGAAGACCGTCGACGGCGTGAATCCCAACCTCTGCGAGAGGAGGAGGACCAGGGGAATCGCGAAGAACCCGATTCCGGCGAACGCGAGGAAGGAAGCGAGCAGAAAGACCCTGGTCTCGGTGCGCAGTCCGGGAAGCCTCCGAAGCGAGAACCGATGGTACAGGTGCAGTGGGTTGAACCTCCAGGCCTCGAGGAGGAGGTTGCCGGCGGCGATCATGATTCCGCGAAACCTTCTCTCGGTGAACAGCGGCTTCGTCGGCGGGAGGAGCCACGCCGCAAGTCCGCCCGCGACAATCGCCGCCGCACCGAGCCCGAGAAGGAGAACTTGAATCCCCAATCGATCCGAGAGCAGGCTCAACGCGGTAGATACGATCCCGCCTCCCACCGCCAGTCCGGACAGCCAGCCGAGGGCCCCCGCGAGGTTCAACGCGCTGATGTGGGTCTCCCAGATTCGCTGATCCGCCTCCTCGATGACGAGGAGCACGGCGACGGAGGCGTTGGCGACCCAGAAGAGACTGAGCACGGCGTTGTACAGGACGAGCCCTCCGTACGTCGTCGAGAGGGCGAGGCCGCAATGACTGATCCCGACGACGATGTAGCTTGTGACGACGAACGCCTTCCGTCGATGAACCGCGTCGGAGAGGCGGCCCCAAACAAGGCTTCCGATCACCGCAGCCGTGCTGGCCACCGAGGAGAGGAGGCCAAGGCGGCTCGGTCCCTGATGAAGGACCCGGTCGAGCTTCAGGGGGACCAGAATCGAAGACGCCCCCATGACAAGGTTGGCGAGGAAGAACGCCACGTACCACGGCTCGATCCAGGCGAAGAGACGTCTCATGGGCCCCATGGGATGTGAGACCGCGCATCGTCGGCGCGATGGGATGGTACGGGATCGCCGCGGCGCGGCCGAACTACTTCACCAGGAGAAGCGGAACGCGCGCCGTATTGGCGACCTCTCGCGCAACGCTCCCCATCAGGGCTCGCTCCAGGCCGCGCCGCCCGTGGGTGCCCATCACGATCAAGTCGACGTCCAACTGGGACGCCATGTTGGAGATGACCTCTCCCGGATGCCCCTCCTCGACGTGCGCCTCCACCTGCCGGACTCCGCTCTCTCGGAGCGATCCGGCCGTCGTCTCCACGATCTCCACCCCTCGCTTCTTCAGTTTCTCCCGGACGGGCTCGTCCAGGATGTAGTAGAACCAGGGACCGGTGTAATTGGTCTCCGCGACGAACAGGACGTCGACCTTCGCGGACAGCTTCCGGGCAAGACTGCCGGCATACGAGACCGCTCTCTCACTGCACTCCGATCCGTCCGTGGGGACCAGGATCCGGCCGACGTCGTTCACATCCGGGGCCCTGCTCACGATGCTCTCCCGCTCGCTTGTGCCGACCGGCTCACTGCGCGATCTCCAGGTCGGCGACGACGACCCCGGATCCGTTCGGGGACGTGAGCGTGATGCCCATCACATAGCTCCCCGCCGACCACCGATGCTGAGACCGCTCCGGTGCAAGCGCGATCCGGTAGATACCGCTAGCGACTTCGGAGACCGCGACCTTCACGATCGGATCCGCATCGACCGGGGATGCCACCACCACGACGGAGAAGCTCCCCCCGGCGATCCCATGGATCGGCCCCGCCGCGTTGTACGCGCTGACGAGGAGCGAAGCCTCGTTCCGATTCCCGACGCCGGCGGTTCCCTGATGCCCCACGGCGTAGAGCGCCAACCCCTCCGTCGTCGGGGCGTAGGTTGTGGCGACGAGGAAGACCGCCACCGCGCCGATCGCCACAGCAGCGATCAGGTAGAGAGATTTCCGACTCGGCCCTCGCTTGTCCATTCCTTCCTCCTCTCGGCCTCTTCAGAGGTAACGCGGAGCGGCCGGCGGGCTGCAGGGCCCCGAGGTAGCCGCTCCGCGTTTCACGCTACTTCTTCTTCGGTGACTTCTTGGTCGGCTTCGCCGAACTCCTCTTTGTCGTTCCCATCTGCGCCACCTCCTCCCCCTGTCGGGATAGGATGTTTCGGGTCTTCACTCGATCTCTTCGATCAGGGGTTGTTCCCAGTCGTCCGACTCATCGAAGTCCGTCGATGACTCGTAGTCGAGCCGCTCTAGACGCCGATTCCACCTGCCATGCTGCATGAGCCATTCGCCGCAGCGAGGGCACGTGCCGATGTCGTCCCTCTGCGGATGGAAGTCAATAGAGGCGTTGCACGACGGGCAGGTCAGTTTCTTTCTCGCCTTCAGGTTCGTACGGTTCATACCTGCTCCTCGCGCAACTCATCAGTTGCGCAGTTGACTATCTAGACAGCTGGCAGTATAGTCGTGCGGATCGGTTTGTCAAGGGGGCGTACGCAAAGGAGGAAACCCTGATGCCAAGGACACATGCCACGTTTTTCAAGATGCTCTCGGCCCGTTCGCGGGTCCAGATTCTCAAGCTGCTCAGAGAGCACGACGACCTGACGGTGGAGGACCTGGCGAACAAGCTGAGCATCACCGTGCCGACGGTTTCGAGGCACCTTCAGCTTCTTCGGATGCAGAATCTGGTGACGTTCGAGCAGGACGCTCAAAATCGGTACTACTCCGTCAACGAGAAGGAAATTGTGCAGCGGATCGCGGCGTTCCTCCGAGACCTCGGCATCTCGCTGCCGAACGCCTGATCCCGGAGGGAAGGGATTTCCCCGCAGGCGATGGTCGACCGGCGGAGGCTCCGCGTCGGCGCGACGTGGCTCAGTCCCACTCGACGTCCCGCACCTCCTCGATGGCCAGAAGACGCCGGGATGGTTCGAGGCCCTTCACCGCCTTCCGCGTTCGCAGTCGAAGCGTCAGCAGCGCCGCGTCGTTCCCCTTGTCGAGGTGGGTGGAGAGGCCGACGATTCTGTACCCGAGCCCCGCGAGCTCCTGGCGGCACTTCGTCTCGAGCGATTCGACGTTCCCGACGGCTCCCCTCACTTTCGCACAGTGGTAGCTGACGCTCGGAACCCGGTGCGCAAACCACGCCAGGAGCGTTAGGATGACGATCGAGATCGCCGTGCTGGCGAGTGCGATGACGTACAGCCCTTGTCCGATGACGACGCCGAGCGCGGCCACGAACCAGATGCACGCGGCCGTCGTCAGCCCGCGGACGATCTCCTCCGACTTCACGATGACCCCGGCACCGAGGAAGCCTATTCCGGTGACGATTCCGGCGACGGCGCGACCGGGATCGATGTTCGGGCCGAATGACGCCGTGAGCGTCATGACGAGCGCGGAGCCGAGGCAGACGAGGATGTGCGTCCGCAGCCCGGCGGGGCGCCCGTGGATCTGGCGTTCGAGACCGACCAGCCCTCCGAGTACGACCGCAAGGAGAAGCCTCCCGACGGACACCAGATCGAATCCCGCCATGGTCCCCCTCCTCTCAGGAGACGATCGAACTTCAGAACCAGCCCTTCCGTTTGAAGTAGGCGAGCATCCCGACGGCGATCGCCCCCATGACGCCGAGCGCTCCGAAGTAGCCGTACTTCCAGGACAGCTCGGGCATGTGGGCGAAGTTCATCCCGTACACTCCGGCGACAAACGACAGCGGGATGAAGATCGTCGCGATGACTGTCAGCACCTTCATCACTTCGTTCATCCGATTGCTGACGCTCGTCAGGTAGACGTCGAGAACGGCCGCCATCATGTCTCGATAGGTCTCCACGGTGTCGATCACCTGGATCGTGTGATCGTAGACGTCGCGGAGGTAGATCAGCGTGTGCTCTTCGAACAGCGACGACTCCCCACGTTGGATCCCGCTCAGGACCTCGCGGAGCGGCCAGATCGACTTGCGGAGGAAGAGGAGCTCGCGCTTGAGTCGGCGGATCTCCTCAAGCTTCTCGCGGTCCGCCCGCTCGGAGACCTCCTCGCCAAGCGCTTCGACCCGCTCTCCGAGCCTCTCGAGCACGATGAAGTACTGGTCGACCACGGCATCGATCAGCGAGTACGCCAGGTAGTCCGACTTGGCGCTGCGGATCCTTCCCCTTTTGTTGCGGATCCTCTCGCGGACCCCTTCGAACACGTCGCCGGCCCGCTGCTGAAACGACAGAACCCATCCCGGACCGAGGATGAGGCTGACCTGCTCGTCGTCCACGTTCTCCGTAGCGTCGTTGTAGGAAAGCATGCGAAGGACGATGAATAGGGTGTCTTCGTAGTCCTCCGCCTTGGGGCGCTGATTGGTATGGACGATGTCCTCGATCGCGAGGGGATGGAGTCCGAAGTGGCCGGCGATCCTTTCGATCGACTCGACGTCGTGGAGACCGTCCACATTGACCCACGAGACGGACGGGGAATCCCGGAACGAGAAGCTCTCCTCCGGATCGTCGAGCAGCTTCTCCGTCACGCGGTCCTCGTCATAGTCGAGGAGGGTGATCCGGAGCGGCTCGTCCGAAGGCTCGCCGAGGTAGACGGCGGTCCCCGGCGCCAGGCCGATCGTCTTTGCGCTCCGTCGTATCAGTCGTACCATCCGCCCCTCCTTCTATGGCGGGAAGCCTAGCTGTCTTCGGTCGGCAAGGCAACCCCGGCCGGCCGCCGCTCGGGCGACCGCCTGTCCGGATGCCGTACCCCCTGTCATGGCGGATGCGTGGTAAACTCGTGGGATGCGGACGTCGAACGGAGCGCTGGCATGGATCTGACGGTCCCGACACTGGGCACAGCGGCGGTCCGGTCACCGTTGAAGCTATCGACGATCAAAGGAGATCGAGTCTACAACTTCGTCGGGGACGACGAATGCGTCCTGATGGACGCGCTGTCGACGCACGGCTGTGCCGACATGTGGGCGGAGCCGTCGGCCGCCTTCGATCGGGCGGGGCCGCGCGAGCTTCTGTTCTTCGAACCGCGGGATCTCAAAGCCGGCGTCGTGACGTGCGGCGGCCTCTGCCCGGGCATCAACAACGCGATCCGGGCGGCCGCACTGGAGTTGTTGAATCACTACCGCGTGTGCGAGGTCCTCGGGTTCCGCTACGGGTTCGCTGGGCTGAACCCGAGCGAGGGCTACGCTCCGCTTCCCCTCACCGTTGAGTCCGTCGAGGGGATCCACTACGACGGCGGGTCGATCCTCGGATCGTCCCGAGGGCCACAGGATCCGAGCGTCGTCGTCGATCAGCTCCAGCGCCTCGGCATCCGGCTCCTGCTGGTGATCGGCGGGGACGGAAGCATGCGCGGTGCCCACGCGGTTTACGAAGAGATCTCCCGACGTGGAGCTCGGATCTCGGTCGTCGGCGTTCCGAAGAGCATCGACAACGACGTGCCGCTGGTCGACAAAACGTTCGGCTACGAGACGGCCTTCTCGATCGCCGTTGGGGCGATTCGCGCGGCCCACACCGAGGCGATCGCCTACCGCAACGGGGTGGGGCTCGTCCGGCTGATGGGACGGCACTCGGGGTTCATCGCCGCCAGCGCCGCCGTCGCGGCGGCCGACGCCGACTTCGTGCTCATCCCGGAGGTCCCGCTCCTGCTCGACGGTCCGGGCGGCTTCCTCGAGGCGCTGGTCGCGCGCCTCCGATCGAACGGCCACGTCGTCGTTGTCGTCGCGGAGGGGACCGGCCAGGACGTGCTGCGGAGCGGCGACGCCCCGGCCGAGCGGGACGAGTCCGGGAACATCCGTCTCCTCGACATCGGGGCGTACCTGAGGGGACGGATCGACGGCGAGCTGAGCGAGCGCGGGATCCAGCACACCGTCAAGTACATCGATCCGAGCTACCTGATCCGGAGCGCTCCGGCGAACCCGAGCGACTCGGTCTATTCGTCCGACCTCGCGCGAAACGCCGTTCACGCGGGGATGGCCGGTCGGACCGGCCTGCTGATCGGGTACTGGAACGGGGAGTACACGGAGGTGCCGCTGCGCGAGGTCATCGTGCAGCGGAAGGAAGTCGACCTGGAGGGGGACCTGTGGCACGCGGTCCTCGAGAGCACCGGCCAGCCAGCGCTCTGGAGCGAAGAAGCGGGCGAGTGAGGGGCGGTCGGGACTGTCGCCCGAAAACGATCGCCGACCACGACCGGATGCAGCGCGGGCACCGCGACGCGCTGACCGAGTCGACCGGAACCGACCTCAACCCGCGTTCCGCCCCGAGCTGACTCCGGACGATCAGCGCGGAGCGACCCGCCTCAGTGCTCGCGGTATGGCGTCATCCGGCGGCCGTACCCGGCATGCGTTATTGGAGAATCGCGGCGAGGTCCTCCTCGGGCGTCGTGATCGGGGCGAGGCCGAACGTCTCGACGAGGACGTTCAGGACCGCGGGCGTCACGAACGCCGGGAGGGACGGCCCGAGCCGGATGTTCCGGATCCCGAGGTGCAGCAGCGTCAACAGGATGACGACCGCTTTCTGCTCGTACCACGACAGGACGAGCGACAGCGGAAGCGAGTCGACGTCGGTGCCGAGCGCCTCCGCGAGGGCGAGGGCGATCCGGATCGCGGAGTAGGCGTCGTTGCACTGCCCGACGTCGAGCAGACGCGGAATCCCGTCGATGCTGCCGAAGTCGAGCTTGTTGAACCGGTACTTGCCGCAAGCGAGGGTCAGGATGACGGAGTCCTCGGGGACGAGCTGAGCGAACCGCGTGTAATAGTTGCGCCCCGGCTTGGCTCCGTCGCATCCGCCGATCAGGAAGAAGTGCCGGATCGATCCGTCCTTCACCGACCGGACCACCTCCTCGGCCATGCCGAGGACGGCGTGGCGGGCGAAGCCGACGGTGATCGTCCGATCCGGCCCGTCCTCGGCGAATCCGTCGGCGGAAAGGGCCGCATCGATCACGGGGGAGAAGTCGTAGTTGGTGATGTGCGTCACACCCGGCCAGGCGACAAGTCCTGAGGTGAAGATCCGATCCTTGTAGCCCTCTCGCGGCTTCTGGATGCAGTTCGTCGTCATCAGGATCGCCCCGGGAAACGCGTCGAACTCCTTCTGCTGGTCCTGCCACGCGCCGCCGTAGTTGCCGGCCAAGTGCGCGTACTTCTTCAGGCCGGGATACCCGTGCGCCGGGAGCATCTCGCCGTGCGTGTAGACGTGGATCCCCTTTCCTCCGGTCTGCTCCAGGACTTCCTCGAGATCCTTCAGGTCGTGGCCGGAGACCAGGATCGCCTTGCCGGCGAGCGGCTCGATCCGGACGGGAGTCGGCTCCGGCATCCCGTAGGCGCCGGTGTTGGCCGCGTCGAGGAGTTCCATCACCCGGAAATTGACCTCGCCGCAGCGGACGCACATCCGCGTCAGCTCATCGAGGTCGGTCGGCTCGGACGCGAGGGCGTCGAGCGCCTCGTGGAAGTACGCCCAGACCGTCTCGTCCTGGCGGCCGAGGATCAGCGCATGGTCGGCGTAGGCGGCGGCCCCCTTCAGCCCGTAGGTCAGGAGCTCTTGGAGTCCGACGACGTCGCCGCCGAGCCTTGCTCGCCGGGCGTCGATCGAGAGCTCCGCCTGCTGGGCGATTCGCCCGTCGCGACTTGAAGCGGGCCGCCAGGTCGCCGGCCCGGACAGGACCTCGGGCTCCTGCCCCGCGCCCCGCGCCGCGTCCTCGTACAGCTCCCGAGCCGCCCCGCGGATGTCGATCGCGCGCCCCAGGAGGCCGTCGAGCCGCTCGGGATCGAAGTTAACGTTCGTGACCGTGGTGAAGAGCGCCTCGATCGTGAAACGATCGATCGCGGGGTCGCTCGCGCCGAGCCGCCTCGCCCGATGGGCGTACATCCCGATCCCCTTCGTGACGTGGACCAGGAGGTCCTGGAGCGCCGCCGAGACAGGGTCCTTCCCGCAGATTCCGAACGTCGTGCAGCCGGTCCCGTCCTTCGTCTGTTCGCATTGGTAGCAGTACACCGGTTACCTCCCTTTCCCGTCGGCGACGTCGCTCAGGGATGTCGACGCAAGATGCTCGTGCACCTCGTTTCGAAGCCGCTCGACGAGGTCTCCCAGGATGCAATCCACCTGCCGACAGATCGGCCGGGCGAACAGACATCCGTCCCGCCGGAGCGGTCCCTCGAGCGCCTCGTAGACGTCGAGCAGGCTGATCTCCTCGGGCGGCCTCGCCAGGGTGTAGCCACCGGCCGGGCCGCGCTTCGAACTGAGCAGCCCGACTCGGACGAGCTGCTGGAGCACCTTCGACAGGTGGGCTTCCGGGGCGGACAGCTCCGCGGCGATCTGAGCGGTCGGCGTCGCTTCGTCGCGCCGGGCGATGACGGCCATGGTGTGCAGGCCGAGCGCGGTCGCCTGCGACATCCGGATCAAGTCGGCCACGGTGACGGGCCTCCGTTAAACGAATTATGGATCCATAATACCAGAATAACGATGGCGTGCAAGTCGTATCGAGCACAGCGTCGATTCGCCCAGGGATGGGCCCGAGACCCTGAGCCCAGCAGCGGAAGGGAGGGCGGACGACGAGCCTGCTACTGGTAGTGGACGCGCCTCTGCGTCACCGTCATCTGGAAGATGGTGAACGCGAAAATGATGGCGAACAGGATCACCGACGCCGCGGCCGCCAATCCGAGGCGCATGCTCCCGTTTCCGATGCGTCCGCTCATTCGGAGGATGTAGAAGACGAGCGTCTCGGCGCTCTTCAACGGACCCGGCGTGCCGGCGAACAGGACGTAGACCTCGGTGAACACCTTGAACGACCCGATCAGCGACATGACGAAGACGAAGAAGATCTGCGGCGTCAGCAGTGGCACGGTCACCTTTCGCCACGTCTGGAAGCCGGACGCGCCGTCCACCCTGGCTGCATCGTAGAACTGCTTCTCGATGTTCTGCATCCCGGCGAGGAGGATGATCGCGTTGTAGCCGACGTAGCGCCAGACGCTCATGATGATGACGGCCGGCAGCGCGTAGTGCGGATCGCGAAGCCACTCGATCAGGTTGATGTGGACGAACGGAATCTTGTTGAACAGGGACAGGAAGTAGTTCAGCAGACCGTAGTCGGCGTTGTACATCCACCGCCACACCATCGTCACGGCGACGAGCGGGCTGATGTAGGCGAGGAAGTACGCCGTGCGGGCGAACGAGAGCAGCCGGAGGCCCTTGTTGAGCAGCGTGGCGACGAGAAGCGCGAGGAAGATGGTGACCGGAACGGTGACCCCGACGTAGGTGAAGGTGTTCCACAGGGCGTTCCAGAAGTACTTGTCGTGGAAGATGTACGTGTAGTTGGCGAGCCCTGCGAACGTGCCTGGAGGATTGAGTATGTCCCATTTGTACAGGCTCAGGCGGAACGCGGAGAAGAACGGGTAGAAAGTGAAGACGCCGAGGATCACGAATGCCGGGAGGAGATAGCAATAGGCGAGTGCCGTTTCCCGCCAGTACTCGGGGAGTCGCTGATAGAGCGCCACCAAGTTCGACCATCGGCCGGCGACGGGCGAGGCAGAGCCTCCCGCTTGCAGGTCTCTCTTCGGCTCCCTTTCCGACCGGTTTCGCATTCCGCTCCTTCACGAGGAGCCGCGAGGGGGCATCAGCCCCCTCACGGGTTTCCAACGAGAAGCCGATCTACTCCAGAAGCATCTCGAGCTCGTCGGCGATCTCGGTCAACGCTTCCGAGGCCGTGGCGGCTCCGAGCATCACTTCCTCGAACCCGGTGGCGATGACGTTTCGCATGTCACCGTAGTTCGGTTGGAGGATCTGTGAGAAGCCGTCGAGCATCTGCTCGGACATCGCCACCTGGTACGGGTTGGCGGCGACGTAGTCGAGCCACTCCTGGGCCTGGTACGCCGACTTCGTTACCGGCTGGTACCCGCTGCGGATCGCCCAGAACACGGTGTTGTCCGCGCGGATCAGGAACTTGGCCAGAAGAACGGCCGCCTCCTGTTGGGCCAGCGTCTGGTTCCCGCTGTTGAAGATGGCGAGGTTCGTCCCCTGAATCATCGACTTCTGGTTCACGGGGCCCTTCGGCACCCGGGCGACGCCCATCTCGGCGCCGCCGTTGATCGCGGCCTGGTTGTTGTAGTAATACCCGGCCGACGTGTCGACGAACATGGCGACGTTCTGCGGGAAGTGGTCGCTCATGTATTCGCCGGTAACGTACGAGTAGGGGGTCAGCTCCTCGACGTATTCCATCGCCGCCTGGCCGGCCGCATTGTCGATCGTGACCTCGGTCCAGTCGTCGTTGAGGATCGATCCCCCCGCCTGTTCGAGCAGGTTGAGGAACAGCTCGGGGTTCGCCGCGGGGCGGAATCCCGCGCCGTAGCGATCGATCACGCCGTCCCCGTCAAGGTCCGCCGTCGTGTCCTTGGCGATCTGGAGGAACTCATCCCACGTGGCCGGCGGGTCCGGGATCAGCGTCTTGTTGTAGTACAGGACCATGATCGACTTGTTGAACGGCGCCGTGGTCAGCACACCGTTGAACGTGTTGCTCGGGACCAGCCCGTCGATGATATCTGCCTGCTCCATGCTGCTCATGTAGTCGCCGATCGGGAAGAGCAACGTGGTGATCGACGTAATCCAGTTCTCGTACACCTGAGCGATCGTCGGCAGGTTCCCCGCGACGACGGCCGCCTGGATCTTGCCCTGAAGATCGCCGTATGCGCCTTGATAGACGGCGTTCACCGTGATGTTCGGGTACTCCTCGGCGAACTTATCGAGAAGCACCTGTAGGTTCTCCTGATGCCGCGAGCTCATCGCGTGCCAGAATTCGATCGTCACCGGCTCCTGAGCCATCGCCGCGAACCCAATAGCCAACACGGCGAGGAGCCCGAGAGCGATCCATGTCTTTCGTCGCTTCATCGTTCACAACCTCCTTGAGATCGATTGACCATCCGTTTCACCGACAGCTTGCGAACCACCGGGTGCCACATCACCTCCTTGTCTCGATCGACTCGTCATTTGATCCCCGTCCTCGCCACGCCCTGGATGAACTGCTTCTGGGTGAAGAAGAACAGGATGAGGACCGGCGTGATGGCGAGGACCGACGCCGCCATCAGCTGACCGTACGCCGTTCCGATCTCGGTGCTGAAGTTCGTCAGACCGACGGGGACCGTTCGCATGCGCTCGCTGTTCGTCATCATCAAGACCCATTGGAAGGCGTTCCAGCTCCCGAGGAACTTGAACAGCGCCACGGTGAGGATCGCCGGCTTGGAGAGCGGAACGACCACCTGCCACAGGTAGCGGAAGCGGCGGCACCCATCGATCCGCGCCGAGTCCCACAGCTCGTCGGGGAGCGATCGGAAGAATTGCCGGAGAAGAAAGATCCCGAACACGGAGACGAGCCACGGGATGATCAGCGCCTCATAGCGATCGAACCAGTGCAGCCGGTAGATCGTGACGTAGTTTGGGATCAGCAGCATCTCCCCCGGGATCATCAATGTCCCGAGCAGGAGCGCGAACAGGACGTTCTTCCCGAAGAAGCGCATCTTGGCGAACGCATACGCCGCGAGGATCGTGGTGAACACCTCGCCGATCGTCGAGACGATGGCGATGAAGAAGCTGTTGAAGAAATAGCGGCCGAACGGGGCGGTACTCCATGCCAACGGGTAGTTCTCCCAGTGCCACGAGGTCGGGATCCATTGCGGCGGGAAGCGCATCGCTTCCAACTCGGTCTTGAACGAGGTGGTGATCATCCAGAAGAACGGGAAGAGCATGATCGCACAGCCGGCCAGCAGCAAGATGTAGAGCATGAGGCGATATGCCCGTTGCTGTACGACGTACTGCCGACCAGTGCGGACTGCCTCCAACGCGCCCCCTTTGGGTCCCATCTAGCCGAGAAGCGGGCACCCAGTATACCTACGGGCTCTGATCGAAGCAAAACCGGGACTCGGGAGCCCGGTGATCGATGAAACGGCCATGGGATCAGAATAAACGCCTACACTTGTAATGGTTCTACGCCATGAGTTTCGACCAGAATCGCGTAGGACCGGATGAAGGTCAATCGCTCAGCGCGCGGAGGAGAAGCCAGACGGCTGCCGCGGTGCCGAACGCGACAGCGAGCACGATCCACGAGGCGGACGGTACGCCCTCCGTGCCCTTCGCGGGCAGCGCGAACGCATCGAGGAGTTGGCCGGTCTCCACGACCGAGTCGTCCGGGAGGAGCCTGGCGACGGAGACGGTCTCGACCTGGATTCCGTCGGAAGAGGTGCGGACGCGCACGTAGAAGAAGTGCCCCTCGACCGAGACGTCCGAGCCCTGGATATGCTCCGGCCTCGTCTCCCTCGGCGTGGCGCCGCCGCCCCCGACGACGAGGTAGGTCACGCCGTCGCGGACGATGTGCTCGTAGTGGTGGGAATGCCCGTTGAACACGATGTCGACCCCCGTCTCGACGAAGATCGGATGGAAGATCTCGTCGAGGAAGGTCCCCGCGTCGTAGTAGGCGTCGGACGTGAAGACCGGATGATGGAAGATCACGAACTTGTACGGTTCGGGGCCGGAGAGCTGGGCGCGCGCCCAGTCCTGCTGCGCGATGTAATCGGACGCCTTCCTGACGTTCGTGTCGAGGCCGACGACGACGACGTCCCCCCAGTGAAGCGCCCACCACTCCTCGTCGTTCTTCCCTTCGCCGGGAGGGAAGCAGAACGCCTCGTAGTACGAGCTGTGGTTCTTCTCGTGATTCCCGAGCACCGGGATGAACGGCGCCCTCAGCAACATCGCGTCGAAGGAGGAGAACCAATGATCCCAGTAGGGGCTCGACGGGCTCTCCACGACGTCGCCGCCGTGGAGGATGAAGTCGAGCGGGGTCGGATCGGCCGCGATGGCATTCCCCACCAGCTCGAGGCGGTTCGTTCCCTCCGATTGCAGCTGCGTGTCGGCGAGGACGGCGAACGACACAGGCGTTCCGAGGGCTGGCGCGGTCCGGAAGAAACCCGGGGCGCTGGTGACGTCCCCCCCGCTTTCATCCAGGGTGACGCGATACGCGTAGTCGGTTCCCGGTTCGAGCCCTTCGAGCGTGACGTGGGTCGTCGGATCGGCGTCCTCCCCAGGCGCCGGCACGAGGATGGATTCCGGCAGCGCTCCGTTCACGTCGAACCCGCCTCGAGGGCCGTACTCGATCCGCGCGGGAACGGGATCGTCGCATTGCCAGCTGATCGTGACTGCATCGTCGGACGGCGCTCCGGAATACGGCCCGTGGACGAACGTGACGGCGTAGACGGTGCATCCGGCGAGCAGGGTCACCAGGATGGTGGCGAACGTCCTTCGTGCCACGGCCTTCATGAGGTGAGCTTAGTCGCCAGGATCGGACCAATTCAAGGGGACGGCCGGGTGAGCGCGCGTCCGGCGATCGGAGTGGAAGGGGTCAATTGGGATGATCGAACCTTCCGGGATACCCTCTTGACGTGCGGAAGGAGGCCGGCGATGCGCAACGAAGCCCAGGGACCCCTACGGATCCTCCTGATCGAAGACAACCCGGACGACGTCCGCATGGTGGAAACGATCCTCGCCGAAGACAGGCCGCTCCATTCCATCACCGCCATCGATCGTGTCTCCGAGAGTCTCCCGCTGCTCGACGAGAGGAAGGCCGATCTCATTCTGCTCGACCTCGGTCTGCCCGACAGCACGGGCCTGGCAAGCTTCCGCCGACTGCGCGCGCAGGCACCCGATGTGCCGGTCGTGATCCTGACGGGCGAAGCCGATCCGAGGGTCGCGCGCGAGGCGGTTCGGAACGGAGCCCAGGACTACTTGATCAAAGGACGGCTCGACGGAAACCTCCTTCTCCACGCCGTGCAGTATGCAGCGGAACGCCACGCGCTCCATCAAGAACTGGAGAAGCTTTCCCTGCGCGACCCGCTGACCGGCCTGTACAACCGGCGAGGATTCTGGCTCCTCGCGGAGCAGAGCCTCCGCTTGGCGAAGCGGAACGGCCACGAGTCGGTCCTTCTCCTCGCCGACGTCGACCGGTTGAAGACGATCAACGATACGCACGGTCATCTCGCGGGGGATCAAGCGCTGCGTGCGGTCGCGCGTTCGCTCATGGCCGCGATGCGCGAATCGGACATCGTCGCCCGTTTCGCCGGCGACGAGTTCATCGCGCTCGCTGCTGAGGCCCATCCGCACGGCATCCCATCGCTCATCGGTCGGTTTCGCGGCTGTCTGGCTGAGGAGAGCCAATCGAGCGGGGCCACGCGCGGCCTCTCGGTGTCGATCGGCATTGCACCGTTCGACCCGAAGACATCGCCGACCCTCGAAGAGTTGATGGACTCGGCGGACAGGGCGATGTACGCGAAGAAGCGAAACGGCACGTACATCGATCCGGGGCGGCTGGACAAGGCGTTCCCGGAACAGGAAACTGATGGGTGAACCGCGCCTGAGGATTCTGTTGGTCGAGGGTGACAGCGGCGTTGCGCGCCAGATCCGGGCGCACTTGACCGACGCGGGGACCCTCAGGGCCAAGGTCGCAGCCGTTCCGACACTGGACGACGCGCGGAGGAGCATCCCCGATTCCGCCTGGGATGTCGTTCTCCTCGATCTCGACCTCCCTGACAGCCGGGGGATCGCCACGTTTCGTGCGGTGCGGGAACTGCTACCGGCGACCCCGATCGTCGTCCTGACCGACATCGAAGGCGACGCGCCGGCTCGGGACGCCGTCCGTGCGGGAGCGCGGGACTCCCTGCCGAAGGGCGCGCTGTCGGTCGAGCTTCTCTCCCGGACGATCCGATACGCGATCGAACGCGAGCGGACGGAGCGCCGCCTCGACGAAGAACGGGATCGTCTGTTCGCCGTCCTGGACGCCCTTCCGATGTTCGTCTACCTCCAGTCGCCGGACCACACGATCCCGTTTGCCAATCGAACGTTTCGTGAGCTGTTCGGCGACGTCGAGGGGCGCCCGTGCGACGAGGTGTTCCACGGAAATCGGAGGCCGTGCGGCGAGTGCCCCTCGATGCGCGTGCAGGAGACGGGCGAGCCGGAGATCTCGGAGTGGACGAGCCCTGCAGGGAGAACCTACGCGATCTACGACCAGGCCTTCCCCGGGCCGAGCGGCACCCCGCTGACCCTGGAAGTCGGCCTCGACATCACGGAGCAGAAGCGCGCGCAGGAACAGCTTGCCAAGAGCGAAGCCCGGTTCCGGCGCCTTGCCGAGAATGCGCCCGACGTCATCTATCGGTATCGGATCATTCCGAAACCCAGGTTCGACTACATCAGCCCCGCCGTGACGCGGATCTCCGGCTACACCCCGAAGGAGTACTATGCCGATCCGCTCCTCGGCGTGAAGGTGGCCCACCCGGACGATCGCCACCTCCTCGAAGGGTTCGTGCACGGACGGCTCCCCGCCCAGCGGACGCTCGACGTCCGATGGATCCGCAAGGACGGGGAGGTCCGATGGATCGAGGATCATCACATCCCGATCTACGACGACGCCGGTAAGCCCGTCGCGATTGAGGGGGTCGCGAGAGACACGACGGAATGGAAGTGGGCACGGCAGGCGCTCGCCGAGAGCGAGGAGAGGTATCGCCTGCTGTTCGAGCACGCCGGCATCGGCATCGGATACTACACGCCGGATGGCGTGCTGATCGGGTACAACCGCGTGGCGGCGGCCCACATGGGCGGGGTTCCCGAGGACTTCGCCGGGAAGTCGATCCGCGAGCTCTTCGGCGACGAGAAGGGGGCGGAGTACCGCCAGCGCATCATCGACGCGGTGCGGACCTCGAAGACGGCGACCTACGAGGACTGCCTCGAACTCCCGACGGGATCCAGGTGGTTTCGATCGACGTATTCCCGCGTCGGAAGCCCGAACGGCGAAGCCGTCGGGGTGCAGATTCTTTCCGAGGAGATCACCGATCGGAAGACCTCCGAGGCGGCCCTTCGAGAGAGCGAACGGCGCTTTCGAGAGCTGAGCGAGCTCCTCCCTGAAGTGATCTACGAGTGTGACTTGACCGGGCGGGTCACGTTCGCCAATCGGATCGCGTTCGGACGGTTCGGGTACACGGAGGACGATCTGGAGCGGGGCGTGAATGTCCTGCAGATGATCGCTCCCCGAGACCGCGATCGGGTCGCGGAGAACATCCGCAGGATCCTGAATGGGGAGCGGGTCGACGGGACGGAGTACACCGCGCTCGCTCGCGACGGCTCGACGTTCCCCGTGATCGTCCATTCGTCCGTCGCATTCCAGAATGGTGAACCCGCGGGGCTGCGTGGGCTCATCATCGATATCTCCGACCAGCAGCGCGCCCGCGAGGCCCTGCGGACGGCGGACGAGGTCGTCTCCGCGATCCCCACCGGGATCCTGATCTACCAGTATCGGGAACCGGGCGAGATCCTTCTCGTCTCCGGGAACGCGGCCGCGGCGTCGGTCGTCGATGTGGAGGCGAACAAAGGCAAGGGACTGGAGAGTCACTGGCCGACGCCGATGGTCGAGCGGCTGAAGGCTCCGCTCCTCGCGATCGCCCGCGAAGGCGGCGCCTACGGCCAGGAAGCGGTCGTCGGCTCGTCTCCGGACGCGTCGCGCGCCCTCGACATGCGGGCGTTCCGGATCTCCGGAGACCGGGTCGTCATCGCGTTCGAGGACATCACCGAGCGGAGGCGGGCGGAGGCCGAGCTGCGGGAGAGCGAGGAGCGCTATCGCTCGCTGTTCGAGAACGCCATCCTCGGCATCTACCAGACGACCCCGGACGGAAGGATACTCGCCGCGAACCCCGCCCTCGTACGGATGCTCGGCTATGGCTCGTTCGCGGAGCTGGCGAAGAGGAACCTGGAGGAAGAGGGGTACGAGGCGGAGACCCCGCGCGAGGAGTTCAAGGAGAGACTTGAGCGGCTCGGGAGCCTGGCCGGTCGCGAATCGGCATGGAAGCGGAGGGACGGGACGACGCTCTATATCCGGGAGAACGCTCGAGTCGTTCGCGATGAGGCGGGCAACGTCCTCTACTACGAGGGCACGATCGAGGACATCACCGAGCGGAAGAACGCCGAGCGGGAGGCCGAGTCGCTGCGGGCGCAGCTGGAGCTGACGCAGCACTCGATCGATTCAACCGACGCGGTCGTCCTCTGGGTTCTGCCGGACGGTCATCTCACCTTCGTCAACGAAGCCGCCTGCCGGATGCTGGGGTACACCCACGACGAGCTGCTGGGGATGGCCGTCTGGGACATCGATGAGGAGTACCCGCAGGGGCGCCGGAGCTCAGCCTGGGAGGAGCTGAAGCGTGCGCGGAGTGAGGTCTCCGAGAGCACGTTCCGAACGAAGAGCGGCGAGACGTTCCCCGTCGAGATCACCGCGCAGTACCTGGAGTTTCACGGCAGGGAGCTCGAGTTCGCCGTCGCGTTCGACATCTCGAAGCGAAAGCGTCTCGAGGCGCAGCTTCGCCAAAGCCAGCGGCTGGAATCGATCGGCACGCTCGCTAGTGGAGTGGCCCACGAGATCAACAACCCCCTCACCGGGATCATCAACTACGCGAAGCTGATCGGCGATCGGATCGAGGACCCGAAGCTGCGGAAATACGCGGACGGGATCAAGGAGGAGGGGGACCGGGTCGCGAAGATCGTTCGCAACCTCCTCTCGTTCTCCCGGCAGAAGACGGAGCATCACAGCCCGGCGCGGATGATCGACATCGTGAACGCCTCGCTCTCCCTGTACACCGCGCTCCTCCGCCGCGACGGGATTGACCTCCGAATCGACGTGCCGGAGGACCTCCCGCAGATCGAATGCCGGAGCCAGGAGATCCAGCAGGTGATCATCAACCTGCTCACCAACGCTCGTGATTCGCTCAACCTTCGCTTCCCCGCCGGGGACGAGGACAAGCGAATCGCCATTCGCGCGCGCGTCCTCCGGGAAGACGGGAAGGACTGGATTCGCCTGACGGTCGAGGACTCCGGTCGGGGCATCCCACCGGAGGTCATCGGCCGCGTCTTCGATCCGTTCTTCACCACCAAGTCGCGCGACCAGGGGACCGGGCTCGGCCTGTCGATCAGCTACGGCCTCGTCCGCGATCACGGCGGGCGGATGACCGTCGAAAGCGTGCCGGACAAACGAACGCGGTTCTTCGTCGATCTTCCGTCGAACGGGGTGTAGCCCGACGACGACGGCGGCGTCGCGTTCGGCGCTTCGACCCTCGCATCTCCGGATCGCCCGCTCTATACTCCGGATCGCATGCGGAATCCGCCTTCCTCTCGAGGCGGCCGCCGCGATGGAGGTTCGATGATCGGGCGACTGCAGGCGGCCCTCGACTTCTCCGTGGCCAGATCGCGGGAGGCCGAAGCGTTGTTCAAGAAATGGGCTCCGCGGGTCGAGGATCCGGAGATCCAGGCGTTGTTCGCCGAACTGGCGGCGGCGGAACGGGGACGGACGGAGATGCTCTCACGGATGAACCCCGACGAGCTGGCCCCGCGGGCCGGCGAGGTCCCCGACCTCGCGGACCTTCTCGTCGACGTCCGGACGGCTCCGAGGTCGACACTCGAGAAGACGATCTTTGCGGCGATTCGCCGCAAGGAGATCACGGCCTCGCTCTATGAACGGATCGCCCGACTCGAGGGCGAGGCCTGTTCGTTCTTCCGCGCTATGGCGGAAGAGGATCGCCGCTCGGCGCGCGCCTTGGAGGCGTGCGTGGCACGGCTCGCTCGGCGCGAATGAGCGCGGGCCCTGGGAAAGGAAGGGAGACAGTGGATCGGATCGAGAGAGACCACGGGGCTTCATCCGTTCACGGGGTTGCTGGCCGCTCCGGCTCCGTCCGGCACGGGGACCGGATGGACGCGTTTCTCCACGAGTGGCTACGGCAGCTCGGATAACGGATCGAAGGTCGATCCCGCAGGGAACGTCATCGCCCTGACGAACCCACGAAGTTCGCGGAGGCAAAGCGCCTCGAGCGACGTCCAAGTCATTCGTCCGCTCCAGTTCGATCCCACATGTCGTGTCTCGGCGGTCGGCGTTCCGGGCGCGGCCGCGGACCAAACGTCCCGTCATCGCACGACGGCCGCCCTCGGGTCGCTCGGCACATTCCTGTACGGTGGTGATGCGCTGTCGAGTGACTACGACGCCTCCTTGACTCTGGAGGGAGGGTGACGAAACGAGAGCCGTTCCCCTCCCTCCTTCTCCGTTGGAGCGACCGCTGCGCCACGCCGTTCGTGCTACACTCCCCCGAGGTGAGAAGATGAGGGCGTTCATCGTTGCCGCGATTGCGATCGTGGCCATGCTGGAGGGTTCTTGCGACCGCCCTCCGTCGGTCGAGTTTCCCGACTCCAAATTGGAGGCGGTGATCCGCGAGGCCCTCGGGATCGACGCGGCGATTCTTCGCCGTCGTGATCTCCTTCGACTGACCGAACTCGATGCCGTCGGGCGGGAGATCGCCAGCCTGCAAGGCCTGGAGCAATGCGAGAACCTGGTTCACCTGGATCTGGGGGAGAACTACGTTTCGGACCTGACGCCCCTCTCGGGCCTCCAGCGGTTGGAGTCGCTCGTCCTCCGGAGCAATCGGGTGACCGACGTTTCCCCGCTGGCCGGGCTAACGAACCTGCAGAAGCTCGATCTCGACTTCAACTTCATCACCGACGCTGCGCCGCTCGCAGGGCTGACCGAGCTCCGTTGGCTCGGCCTGTGGAACAGCGGGATCGCGGACATCGCGCCGCTCGCGGGGCTGACCGAGCTGCGCGACCTCGGCCTGAGCGGAAATCCGATCGTGGATTTCTCCCCCGTCGCCGCTCTGACGAAACTCGTCTGGCTCGGCCTTCCGAACACAGGGATCGAGGACCTCACGCCGCTCGCCGGTCTGACGGACCTCGTCAAGCTGAGCCTGGGAGGGAATCGGATCGTCGACCTCTCGCCCCTCGCGTCGCTGACGAAGCTCGAGGGTGTCGGCCTCGACTCGAACGAGATCGTCGACCTCTCGCCCTTGGCGGGCCTCGTCGAGCTTCGCCGGCTGAGCCTGTGGGGGAACCGGATCGCGGAGATCGTGCCCCTGGCGGGGCTGAAGAAGCTAGAGGAGCTTTGGCTCGATCGCAATCCGCTGGAGGAGGTCGAGGCCCTCTCTCGACTGACCGACCTGCGGATCTTGGGGTTGTCCGGCACGCGCGTGTCCGACCTGACGCCTCTCGTGGAGAATCTCGGCCTGGGTGAGGGAGACGAGGTCGACCTGACCGATACGCCCATCGATCCAACCGAGGGCTCGGACGCTCGGCAGGCGATCGGGGAACTCGAGCGACGCGGGGTCACCGTCGACGGCGCTCCGTAGCGGACCGATCGCATTCTAGTCCGATCGATGCGGCTCCTCGACGTACTGGTTGTGGAAGATGAACAGTTGGGCGGAGTCGAAGTCGGTGAAGATCAGCTTGTAGCAGTTGGTCAGGATGTAGACCCAGACCATGATGTTCGGCATCGGATCGCTGAAGCTGTGAATGTCGTAGAAGAATCCCTTCTCGCGCCACCACGCCTTGCGCAGCCTCCGCTCCCCGGACCAGTCCTTGAAACTGCCGATGTAGCTTTCGAGCAGCCAGACGAAGTCGGCGAACTGCAGCTTGGTCCGGACGCCGACGCGCGTCGCGGGGAGCTTCGACACGTCCTCGCCGTTGGCGAGCCGGACCCACCCCTCGATCATGTCGCAGCCGCCGTGGTAGGCCATGGTGATCGCCGGGGTGATTCGGCAGTTCCCGTCGACGAGGAACGGCCTCCCGGTGGCGCGGTCGATGACGAAGTCGAACCCGCAGAACCCGTTGTAGCCGAGGTGCTTGATGATCTTCGCTGCCGCCTCTCTGCAGGCCGGGTCGGAGAGGCTCTCCCGGAGGACGGTCGTCCCCCCGCTGCGAGGCATCGTCCGTAGCCCCTGATACATGACCTCGCCGACGACTTCGCCCCGGTTGCACAGCTCCAGCGTGCAGGTCGTCGGCCCATCGATCAGCCGCTGGAGCATCGGCAGGTTGTCCTCGTCGAGATCGTTGGTCTTGACGACCTCGAAGTACTTCCTGGCCAGTTCGCCGCGGGCGTGGACGATCCGCATGCCGGCTGCACCCGAGGCCTTCTTCATCTTGACGACGACCGGAAGCTCGATCGCCGCGATGTGCTCCTTCGCCTCTGAGGTCGAGCCGGGGACGACGATCTCCGGTGTGTCGATCCCGATCTCTCTGGCGAGGCCGGCCAGCTGAACCTTGTCGTGCAGGCGCATCAGTGTGGCCGTGTCGGGGATGATCGTCTTCACCGCTGCGGAGACGCGGTCCCGATGATGGCTCATCAGGAGGATCTCCTCGTAGGAGGGGAAGTAGGCGTCGTACCTCCCACTCTCCAGCTCCTGCAGCAGGCGTTCCGCGTAGGCGTGCGGCTTGTGTCGCATGTTGGGCAGGCGGATCCGGCGCTTCACGTACTTGGAGAACGCCGAAAAGGCGAGGTAGTGCCCCTCCGCCGCGTAGACCTCATGGCCCAATTGCCCGAGTCGACGTATCGCTGTGAGCGCGGCCGGTTCGAACAGCCCGGTGACAAGTACCTTCATCTGCCATCTCCTAAAGGTCCGTGTGAATATCCGCCGGCGTGTGCCGACGCCCCCTCCTGTGGGCGGCCCGACTTCCGCCTATGGGAGGGAATCCTACAAGGACGCCGGCCGATGCGCCAACCGAGCGCGGCCGCGATCGCGAGGCCGTCGGAAAAGGACGAGGGGGAGCGGTGCACGCTCCCCCTCCTGCCTGGGAGTAACCGGTGATCGTGGAAGATTACCGGTTTGTCACTTGATGAAGGGTCGTGTTGAACTCGCGCTTCACCTCGGTGGGATCGATCCCGCATCGAAGGCCTTCTTCGATGGCGCGGCGCAGCGAGCTGCGCACGCGGGTGCGGCGAAGCGCCGAGCTACACATCCGCCACAGCTCGGCGTTCCTCAGGCGTTCCTCGAACACCTGTCGAACCATGACCTCCGCCTGGTATATCGTGATCATCGCGTCCAACCTCGCTTTCGTCGAACCCTGCTATCGAATCGGGGCTTCCTCTCTCACTGACCTCGGCGCCGCACGCGGAGGGCGCCACCACCCCAGCGATCTCATCGCTCATCGCTTCCTCCTTGTTAGTGCGTGTTCGGGGGCCGTTCGGTTCGAACGGGCGGTCGAGCAGGAGACGGAAGGGGCCGACGCGGCGGCGAACCCACCGGCGACCCCGCACCGGCCCCGACCCGTGCGCCGGGAATGAACCGATCCGGTTCGACGACGTGGACTTCCGCTCGGAGAGCGGCTCGTTGACGGGAGTTGCGGACAGCCCAACCGCGCGGCACTCGCCACGCGCCCGTTCTGGCCCTAGACAGATGGATTGACGGACGGCACGGCCGGCTACTTGCCTCGTCCCCGGAGGGCCCGAGCATCGACTCGCTTGAACGGACTCAGCATCGCTCGCACCTCCTTAGATCCGTTGAAACGCCCGAAAGACAAACCCCGACCGCCCGGTCGGGATCACTGCGCAGAGCACATTGTACCCGCGACGGCGCCGGGCGCAAGGTCCTTCGGCGGCCCGCCCGTTTCGACCGGCGTCTCGATCGTCAGGCTACTTCGGTTCCGTCTCTCCGTCGTCTCCATCCGCCGCCTCCCGCTGGGTACGGAAGAGCCGTTCCAGAAGGTCGTGGAGGAGATCGGATGGCTCGGTGCCCGATCCGTCGGACGGCGCCGATTCGACGCCCGGAAGGGGAACGAGGAGATCCTGGAGCAGATCGCCTGCGGCCCCCTCGATGATCCGCCGCGCGGCGTCGGCCGTCTCGACCTGGAGGGCGTCGTAGCCCGGCGCGATCGGGATCCCTTCCAGACCGCCGAGACCGTCGATCCGAAGGCCGAGCTGTTCGATCGTCGATGCGAATTCACGCCTTCCGGACATCAGAAGCCCCTCCCTTGCGACTTCGAGCAGCGGGGCCTCCCAACCGAGGACCGGCGAGTCGGCGGGACCGCCGATCACCGAACCGAAGACGATGGGGAGATCCTCCGCGTATCGGTTGATCCCGGCGACGACGCGGTCGGAGGTCTCGACCGGGAGGCCGAACAGCGGACGTTCCGGCTCGGCCCGGATGTGGAACTCCTCGAGCAAGAACGAAACATCGCCCGACGCGGTCTCGCTCTCCACGTGCAGCCGTCCGGTGAGGGACACCCTCCCCGAATCGATCGTCACGGGGAGCGTGGCGGCGTAGAAACGGGCCAAGGGGGGAAGGTCGAGCCGTGCGACGGAGAACTCGTAGGTCCGGCCGGCCGAGTCGAAGCGGGCGGACAGCTCGAAGCTCGACTCCGGATCGTCGCCCCATTGGCCGTGGAGCCGGACGAGGATCGGCCCCGTTCTCAGGTTCGCGGGGAAGGCGAGGTTCGACAGCTCGACCTCGAGGAGCGTGATCGGAGGGAGCGGACCCGCCTTCTCGGGTTCCAGTTCGTCCTCCAACGTGACCAGGACGCGGCCGATCTCGATCCGCCCGATCGAGAACGGCGGACGGAAGGCGGGGAACGATCGCCCCCCGCGATAGGGGGCGTACGGGTCGCCCCGCGGCGCGAGCGGGCGGACGTCCTCGAGGTACTCCAGGAATCGCCGCAGCAGGCCGAGCCAATCGACCCGCTTCGCGTACTTCGCCGCCCATTCGAGATACCCGTCGGCGTTCCAGCCCGAGGTCGCGTTGTCGATGTTCAGCGTCCCGTCGGCCTCTCGCTTTACGTGGAGCGAGGCGTCGGCAATGACCACGCGATCGAACGCGACCCGCTTCGACAAGAGCGGGATCATCCCCGCATCGAGCGTCAGCCGGGGGACCTCGAGGAGGTTCTCGTCGGGCGCGTTCGGATCCTGGACGGTGAGGTCGTCGAGCACCAGGCTCCCGGTGAAGAGGCTGAACGAGCTGTTCTGCACCGCCACCTCGCTTCCGATGACCCACGACGCGGTCGAAGTGGCGATCGCGCCGGCGAGGAACGGAACGATCACCGCGGTGAGGAGGTAGCAGACGGCGTAGACGGCCGGCAGACCGATCAGCATCCCCTTCCGGATGTAGCGGAACGGCCCGCGAGGCGGGGGCACGGTGGCGTACTTCGCCTCGCCTCCGGCGAGAAAACGACGCGTCAGCCCGACACCGCGCTTCCCGCGCAAGTAACCGGAGACGCGCCATCCGGCGACCCAACCGGCGAACGGCCCGCGGTAGCGCACGACGAGAAGGCGGACGAGCAGGAAGACGGGGACGGCGATCGCCAGTCCGACGACGAGGCTCCCGAACAGGAGATACCGCCCGTAGCCCATCGGGGCGAGGACTGGCAGGTGGAAGATCCATCGCCAGAGCGCGTCGAGGCCCCGGCTCGAATCGAGGCACCAGCGACCGACGGCGAACGCCGCGGGGGCGACGGCGAGGGAGAGCAGCTTGAAGAGCCCCATCGAGATCAAGAACGACCGGAAGGAGCAGCGAACGAGGAGCGCGAGGGTGCACGGGGCGATCACGTGGAGGCCCATCGGGGGAAGGCCGGCGAAGATGCCCATGGCGAAGCCGAACGCGATCTGATTCGGCGACAGGTTCGACTTGAGGATCTTGAGGATCTTCTTCGTCCAGGCGAGCGGTGTCGGCAGCATCACGTCTCCCCTTCTGTCTCCGTCAAGCATCTTGGACGCCGAGGGCCGGCGCGTCAAAAGCGCTCGCAGTGAAGCGGTCCGGTCCGCTCGGCGGGTCGAGGGCGCGGCGCGGACGGTGTCCGAAGTGCGGCGGCCGGCTCGTCGATCGCGCCGCGATGCCGGTCGGGGGTGCATCGGAGGATCGACGAGCGTCACTCCCGACGTCCGGACCCGCCTGCTGCCCGATGGCAGCTTCACAGTCCCGGTCTTCCCGGCTACACTGTCGACCGCTGCACAATTGAGTGAGGGGGTGTGCAAAATGAAAAAGGTGGGGGTTCTCGGGGCGGTTGTCCTGCTCTTCGCGCTCGGTGTCCAGGGATGGGCGCTCTCGATCTGCGAGTACCACTCCCCGAAGACGGCGCTGACCGACGCGAGACTGTCGTTCGGCTATCGGTACTACGACGACGCGAACACGGCCGGAGTCGACGTGAACTCGGGACGACTAACGTTCGACTACGACCAGTTGTTCGATTCTCCGAACTACGGCCTCTCTCTGGCCGGAGCGGCCGAACTGACGCTCGACGAATTCGCCCCGACCGCGTGGCTCGGCCAGGGCGCGGCGACGTTCCGGTACTACCCGATCCAGGAGGCCCTGCTGTTCGCATTCGGCGGTCTGGAAACGTCGATGGCGACGGGGCGGCCCCAGCCCGGGCTCGACGTACGGGTCGGGGTCGGGATCGGCCGTTTCAGCGATGTGACGCCGTTGGCCAAGGCGATCACGATTGAGGAGGAGCTTCTCGGTCTGGGGGCGCTCGTCGACCCGCTGTCGGACGACGTGCTGCTGGCGATCGCCGGGTCGATCGGACGCCGGATCGAGTACGAATCCCTGAAGGAGCTCGTCTCCGACATCGAATCGCTGATCGAGGGCGTGACCGGGACTGCTCTGGACGCCCGCGCGCTGTTGACCATCGAGGAAGTCGTCTCGATGACCGGCGACGAGCGCCGGTGCGGCTGGGCGATCCAGGGCGGGATCGGGTACGAGCTGATCGATCCGTACGGCGGGGCCCAGAACGTGGTCGTCGGTGGGTCGGCCGACGCGGCGTTTGCGTTCGGACCGGACGACCAGCTCCTGTTCCACGCGAGCTACTCCGGGCCGTTCGACCTCATGGACGAGAACACGCTGAACGCGTCGCTCAGCTACGAGTACGCCCTGACCGGGGACAGCACGCTGCTCGCCGACTATGTCGTTCAACGGGTGAAACCGGCCGGGCTCGCAGCGACGTCGAGCCACTCCGCCGGCCTCGCGATCGGCTTCGACGTCGCGGGGATCGATATCCTGGTCCAGGCGTCTTTCACGAGGGACACCGGTGAGCCCGGGTGGTCGACCGACATTTCGGTGACCGCCGCGTTGGATCTGCTCTAGAGAGGGTCGCGGAGGGACGCACGCGCTGCCTTACGGCTGCCGCGGCGCGTGCGTTGGAGGGCGGAGTTCTCCGGGTCCTACCGCAACTCTGCAGCCTCAGCTATAATCCGGCGGTCATGAGAACGCCGAGAAGCATCGTCGCGCTCATGCTCTGCCTGATCGCGGCGGGTCTCATCGGGTGCGACAGCGAAACGTCCGAGCGGACCGCCGATGCGGGGACCGGACCGGTCTCGTTCAAGGTCGTCGCGCTGAACGCGTGCTGGCTGTTCGACGGCGTGGGCGAAGAGGGCTTCTCGACGGCGCCTCAGTGCCCGGAGGACGCCGAGGCTCATCTCGCCGATGTCGCCTCCTACCTCGCCTCGGTCGACCCCGATTTCGTCAGCATCGCCGAGATCGAGGACGACGCGATGCTCGATCGGCTGAACGAGAAGCTCGGGGGCGAGTACCAGCCGATCTTCGTCCAGGGGACCGACGACTACACCGGTCAGGACGTTGCCGGGCTGTCGCGCTTCCCCGTCGCCGAGCTCGGACGGAGCGACGCGGAGGTCCGGTATCCGATCCCCGAGTCGAGCCTTCGGGGGCCCCATGGGACCGAGGCAGCGGACAAGAACTACTGGGCGACGACCGAGATCGGCGGAACGACGATCACCCTGATCGGCCTTCACCTTCTTGCCTACCCCGACGAGCTGGATCGGGTCGTCCGGCGCGAGGCGCAGGCGAGCATCATCCGCGATCTGACGAGGAGGTTCCTCGACGCGGGGCACGAGGTGATCGTCCTCGGCGACGTCAACGACTTCGACGCCGAGGTCTGCGACGCGGCGGGGGACGAGCCGCGCTCGTGCGTCGATCATCTGCTCAAGGACGTCGATCCCGATCGGGAAGGCGACGAGCTCGTCAATGTCTGCGACCGGCTGGATCAGTGCGAGCGCTACACCTACTGGTACGACCGGAACGGCAACGGCATCGACGACGGGGACGACGAGCACTCCCAGATCGATCACATCTACGTGAGCCAGGGGTTGGTCCCGTATCTCGTCGACGTGCAGATCGATCATGCGTACGCGGCGGGGACCGTCTCCGATCACTGGCCGGTCGTCGCGACGTTCGAGTTTCCCGGTGAATAGGCGGCCGTTCCGGCCCCGCTCAAAGCCGCCCCGCCTCCTTCAGTGACAGGAACCCGTCCTCGGTGACGATCAAGTGGTCGAGGACGCGGATCCCCAGAAGGTCGCCTGCTTTGACGATTCGGCGGGTGAGGGCGAGGTCCTCCGGGCTCGGCTCGAGCGTCCCCGAAGGATGGTTGTGCGCGACGAGCACGGCGGCGGCGCGATCGCTGATCGGGTCGGAGAACACCTCGCGGGGGTGGACTTGATTCGTATCGAGGAGCCCGACCGTCACGACGCGCGATTCGATCACCTCGTTGGCCCCGTTCAAGGACAAGCAGACGAAATGCTCCTGCCTCTTCCCTCGGATCGACTGCAAGTAGGGGAGGGCGTCCGCCGCCTCGCGGATGACGTGCCGAGCCTTGGCGATGTGCCGTCGAGCCAATTCGAGCGCGGCCTCGATCTGACATGCCTTCGCTCTTCCGACGCCCACGATCGACTGCAGCTGATCGAGGTTGTCCGGATCGAGGCGGCCGCCGAGGGTCCGCAGGATCCTCGATGCGAGGTCGAGGACGCTGGTCCGCTTCGTCCCGCTTCCGAGCAGTAACGCGAGCAACTCGACGTCCGACAGGGAAGCGGCGCCTCTCCGTACGAGCTTCTCTCGAGGTCGATCCACGTCCGGCAAATCCTGAATGCGGTGTCTCTTCTTCGGATCCCAGCGGTGGAAGGGCTCGCCGAGCCGAGACGTATCCATTGACATCACCGATTCTCTATTATGGTTTCCCCCTCTCATTTATCAAGTGATCGTCCTTCCGGAAACCCGTATCGCTCCGGCGATGGGTGCAGGTGCGGCGGGTGCCACGTCGCGGGGACGAATGTCCGCCCCGAACGGAGCGTGCAGAACGGCAACGCGCTTCGGCCCGC
Organism: uncultured Thermotogae bacterium; assembly: GCA_964530075.1. Classification (GTDB taxonomy): domain Bacteria; phylum Bipolaricaulota; class Bipolaricaulia; order UBA7950; family UBA9294; genus JANQEA01. The sequence goes on along the minus strand of CAZGXU010000012.1, from coordinate 13,570 downwards.
GCTAGCCTGTTGCCAACCGGGTGTCTGCTAGCCGCTGGTTTCCGGAACGAGGGACCGACGATGCTAGCAAGCGACGAGGGCAGACGGATTGGGCAGCCGATGATCGGCCGGACGGGGGCAAGCAAGGCCGGTTCGCCGCTATCGGTGTCCGCTCGCATCCGTCGTCGCTTCTTTGGGACCGCATCTACTCCTGTCCCGGGTTCACGTCCAGTGACATGTCTCGGACCATTAGGGAGGTAGGGCGATGCGACGTGCATTCATACTCGGTGCTGTAATCGTGATGGGCTTCGCGCTGGCCGGCTCGGCCGAGGCATTGACTGGACACTGGCGGATCGATCTTGGGATCAACCCCCAGACCTCGTCGTTCGTGGAAGCGTTCAGCTACTCAGCTGAGCTGCTGGTGAAGTACACGGTCGGGGACTGGACGTTCAGTTCGCTGAGCATTCTCGATGAGTCCGGGTGGAAGAATCAGGCTTTCTCGACGATCGGCGTGGTCGGGGGGTTCACCGTCTCCTCGGCGCTCAACTTCGATCCGGACGTGCCGGAGTTCGAGAAATGGACGATGACGACGACGGTCCAGTTGAGCGGGGTGACGTTCAGCGGGACATTCGAACTGTACGACGAAGACTCGTTTCTCACCCTTCAGGTGAGGGGGTCGTCCGAAGGCATCGACATTGTAGCAATCGCCAAGTTCGGCGATGACGACGACCCGATCGGCGAATGCGACCTCGACTTCTCCAGCCTGCGGATCGGGATCGATTTCCCATTCTGCTGCACGGAGGTCAAGTCGACGATCTACTTCGACTGCTCCGGATTCGACAAGATCGTCTTCGAAGCGGCGGAGATCGCCATCCCGGAGTTCCCATGGGTGACGCTCGACGCGAAGATTGAATTCACGGTGCAGACGAAGTCCCTCACCATCACTCCGAGCTTCGACTTCTCGGCCGTTTGCGTGGAGCTCTACGTCGGCGTCGAGACGAGCGGCACTCTGACCTTCGACGCCCTCCACTTCGACGGCTTCAAGCTCGAGTGTGATGTCGGTGACGTCCAGTTCACAGCGATCTCGTTTTGGGGCGACGGTGAGTTCGTCTCGAAGCCCGGAATTCTGGGCGACTACTGGGAAATGTACATGATCGAGGCCGACGAAGATGCCTGCTGCGGGCCGTTCGACTTCGAGGCAGCGGTCTTCTTCGACGAAGAGAGCGTGCACCTGTTCGACGCCGCGAAGTTCACGTTCGACATGTCGATCGCATTCACACCGAGCATGGAGTTCAGCATGGGGACGGACTACGTTCTCGGGGTCGGCGTGACCTCGCTCGACTTCGGGTTCCTCATCACGTGGTAGTCGGCGCGGCGAACTCCGCGGGATCGTCCGGATCGGCGGATGAGCGTACCCGGCGATCGCGTCGCCGAGGAGGACGAACATCGATCCGACGCCGGGCCCTCTCCCTACGAGCGGCACGAGTGATCAAGTCAGAGCGCTCGTGCCGCTCATCGACGGTTCGAACGCGCGGCGGCGAGGAGGCCTGAGAGCGAGATCGCGACCGCGCCTCCGGGTCCAGCCGTCCGCCCGCTTCACCCTTCCGCCAGCGACTTGGCGAGCTCCGCGGTCGAGCGCGGCTTGACCTTCAGCCTGTACTGCATCACCTTGCCGTCCGCGTCGATCGCGACGTGGGTGCGGAGGATCCCCATGAGGCTTCGCCTGTAGAGCTTCCTCCCGCCCCACGCCCCGTACGCCGCGGCGACGGCGTGGTCCGGGTCGGAGAGGAGGACGAACGGGAGGTCGTACTTGGCGCGGAACCTCGCCAGCGCCTCCGGTCTGTCCGGGCTGATCCCGATGACGACGATGTCCTTCTCCTCGATGTCCGGGTGGATGTCCCGGAGGGCGCACGCCTGTTTCGTACAGCCCGGCGTGCCCGCCTTCGGGTAGAAGTAGAGGACCACCCGTTTGCCGGCGAAGTCGGCGAGCCTCACTTTCCCGCCCGTGTCCGACGTCAGCTCGAAGTCCGGTGCCGTATCCCCAACGTTCAGCATACGCATCTCCTTCCCTATTCCGGGGGCCCTCCCTCGTTCGGTAGAAGCTCTCCTCACGCACGGGTTTCGACACGACCGAACGACGTCAACCCCCCAAGCCGCTCGGCCTGCGGCCGATCCACCGCCTATCGCTTCAGGAACAGCTTCCCCTTGTCGTTGAAGCGGCTCGTCCCGTCGGTCGCCGTGAGGACGTAGATGTAGACCCCGTTGGCCACCGGCCGACCGACGTAGTCGTACGGGTCGACATCGGCGCAGTCTCCCCAGCTTTCCCAGTCGACGTTCGCGCGCCCGTCTTGGGGTCCATCAGCTTCACGTCGGTCCAGAACTTGTCGCGGACGTCGCAGTCGAGGTTCTCGTCCGGGTCGAAGACCACAACCCAAATCGAATCGCCCTCTTGGACGTTCGTCACCACGTTCTGCCCGTTCTTGTCGGACGCGAAGTACATCCTCGCGTCCGTCGCGACGGCGGTCCATCCGACCAACAGCGTGATCGCCAGCAGCGTTCCGATGCCCATCGCGATCCGGCGATTCATCTCCACCTCCCCATCTCCTGTAGACACCTACCCCACGAACGCAGGATAGAATCGGGCACTGCGCCTGTCAAAAGCCGTGTGCCCGTCGGAAGATCCGTCCGACATCGACGGGTCTCGCCTCCCCGCCCGGAGAACGCGTGGATCTCCGCCGACGCGGGCGGACAACAACCGATGAAGGATGCTTGAGCGGTGGGCTCCGGCTCGCATCGGCCGCCGTCCGCGTGTACTGTGATGGGAGGGCGAACAGGAGGGGCGGGCCACGAAGATCCTTGCGCTGAGCGACTCGGTCGACGAGTACCTGATGACCGACGAGGGGCTGAACCGCATGCGAGACGTCGAGCTGGTCCTGTCGTGCGGCGACCTGCCCTACGACTACCTCGAGTACCTCACCACGCTCCTCGATGTGCCGTTCCTGTTCGTCCTCGGCAACCACGACGGACCGATGCTCCGCGAGTCGGGGGCCGTCACTGCGGAGCCCGAAGGGGGGACGAACCTTCACGGGAAGGTCCGGGCCGTCCGCGTCCGGTCCGGCGATGTCGTCCTGGTCGGCGGCCTCGCGGGGACGCTCTGGTGCGGCGTGGAGGACCCTCACGTCACGGAATCGCGGATGCTCGCCCGTGCGCTCCGGATGGTCCCACGCCTCCTGTGGAACTGGGTCCGCTACGGGCGGGCCCTCGACGTGCTGATCACCCACGCCCCCCCGGCCGGGATCCACGAAGGGGACGATCCCTGTCATCGAGGGTTTCGCACCCATCGCTGGCTGATCCGGTGGTTCCGGCCGCGCCTCGCGCTGCACGGCCACATCCACCCGTCGTACGGCGTCGACGTCAAACCGGACCGGCTCGGGTCCACGCGGGTTCTCAACGTCTACGGCTCGACCGTGCTGGAGGTGGACCGTGCCCGACGTTGACTTCGAAGGGGCCAGGCGGAAGGCGACGTGGAAGCGGGTCCTGTCGTTCGTCACCGGCCGACCGACGCTCCTCCTTCCGTTCGATCTGGTGCGCGAGCGGCTCGGCGCGCAGCGGGTCGGCTCGGAGCAGACGAAGGCAATCGACCTCGACGAAATCGTCGGCAGCGTCAGCCGCTACCGCGACTTCGACCGCGAGTTCCTCCCCATCCGTTGGCAGACGGCCGAGCGCTGGGAGCGCGTTCGCGACTCGCTGTACGAGACCGACGAGTTCCCACCGATCGACGTCTACGAAGTCGCTGGGGCCTACTACGTCGTCGACGGGAACCACCGGGTCTCGGTCGCCAAGCGGCTCGGACACGAGAAGATCCGAGCCCACGTCATCACGTTCAGGCCCGACACGCCGGTCGGCACACCGAAGGACGCCCGCGACCTCATCCTCAAGGCGGAGTATCGCGCCTTCCTCAAGAAGACGCGCCTCGATCAGCTCCGCCCGGAGCAGAGGATCGAGTGCACCCGACCCGTCGGCTACCGCGTGTTGCTCGAGCACATCGATGTGCATCGCTACTTCCGGGGAATCGACGAGGGACGCGAAGTGACCTACGAGGAGGCGGTGACGTCGTGGTACGACAACCTCTACCATCCGATTGTGGAGATCTTCCGAGAACACGGTCTGCTCGACCGGTTCCCCGATCGGAAGGAGGCCGACCTGTACGTGTGGGTCTCGCGGCACCTCTTCTTTCTCGGCGAGCGCCAGCGCGTCGGACGGGATCTCCGCCGCGCCGCCGAGCGCCTCGCGAAGCGGTACAAGCTCCCTTCCCTCGCCGAGTACCTCCTCCGGTTCCGGCTGTGAGCGAAGCGACGGAGGACGCGGGTCGACGATCGTTCCGAGGGCACCGGCTCCGGCCGCGGTCCGCTCGCACCGGTCGGCACGACGCCGCGCCGTCCCCGTGGCATCCCGGACGCGTGTCTGGGGGTTCCGTCCCACGCGTCCACGTCATCCCGCAGGCGGGACGGTAGTCTCGGTCCGAGGGGATACCGATGTGTCCTCCTTGGATGGCGGCCACCGCAGCTCCGCGAGCACTTCCTTCCGGTGGCCGCCCCACTTGTTGGGAATGGGATGCGCGGTCGTAGAAGGCCGACGGATCCTCGGGATACGGTGCAGGCCGAAAGCGAGGACAGAGGATGATACAGGGAAGGACGGTCGATCTCCTGCTGGTCGGCGTCGGCAACCTCGGTCGACGGTTCGCGCGGCTGGTCGCCGAGAAGCGCGACGGGTTGCGGGGTCTGTACGGGCTCGACTTCCGGATCGTCGGGGCGGCCGACACCCGCGGCGCGGCGGTTTCGCCGGAGGGGCTCGACGGGTTGGCGATCGACGGGATCAAGCGCGGCGGGGGCAGTGTCGCCGACCTGCCGGGCGCCGGCCGTCCCGGGATGACCGGTCTCGAGCTGATCGAGGCGGTCGAGGCAGACGCGTTGTGCGAGGCGTCGCCCGTCCGCCTCGACGCGGGCGCCGAACCGGGTCTGTCCCACGTCCGCCGTGCCCTCGAGCGGGGGCTTCACGTCAGCACGCCGAACAAGGGGCCGATCGTCGTCGCGTACCGCGAACTCGTCGCCCTCGCGAAGGCGCGGGGCGTCCGACTCCGGTTCGACGGAACGGTCGCCGGCGGCCTTCCGGCGATCGCGCTCGGCGCGCGCGACCTGCGCGGAGCGACGATCGACCGGATCGAGGCCGTTCCGAACCTGACCACCGGGTTCGTCCTCGACCGACTGGCGGCCGGCTCCGCGTGGGACGACGCGATCGAGGAGGCCCGCGCGGGCGGCGCCCTCGAAGGCGACGGGGCCTGGGACCTCGACGGGTGGGACGCCGCGGCGAAGCTCGCCATTCTCGCGCAGACCGTCCTCGATCGGGACGTCGACATCCACGCCGTCCGGAGGACCGGAATCCGCGGGGTCGATCTCGCCTGGCTCCGATCGGAGAGCCGGGACCATCGCGTTCGCCTGTTGGCGAGCGCCGAGAGGCGGCCGGACGGCGGCTACGACCTCCGGGTCGCCCCGGCGCCGCTCCCTTCGGAGCACCCGCTCGGACGGCTCGGTCCGAAGGGGATGGGAATCACGTTCGAAACGGACATCTTCGGGACGATCACGTCGCTCATCGATGAACCGACCCCCTTGCCGTCGGC
>CAZGXU010000012.1:1302-7814 GCA_964530075.1 uncultured Thermotogae bacterium | reverse complement strand
TACGCCCGGGCATGCCGCGTCACACGTCGCTTGTCCTGTGCGGTCCTGCTCTACGAGGGTGTGCGGCGTTTTTCTGCGCGCCCGTTCGTCCCGCGGGTCGTGAGGACCCACGATCGTTGTCGTACACGAATCCCATACTATCGACGAATCACGATCGTTGCCCGCACCACGAACCCCACGCCTCGATTTCGGCCCTTGGACCCCGGACCGGTTCTGACCCTACGAACTCCACGAACCGCGAACCATGCCCTGCGAACTGGTTCCTACCCAACGAACTCCACGAACCTCGGCGCTTCGACCGCGAACCGCGAACCGTGAACTACGCGCTTCCTTCCCACGAATTTCGTTTTCCGCCTCTCGACTACGGACTTGCCCGCGCGTCGACGATCCGCCTACGATGGCGCCCTCGGGGGTGGAATCGATGAACGAACCGTCCGTCGTCCGCGCGTCCGGCTATCGCTGGATCATGCTCGTCGCGTTCATGCTGGCGATCGCCGTCAACCAGCTCTTGTGGATCAGCTTCGCCCCGATCACCGGGGACGCCGCGGCCTACTACGGCGTCGACGATCTCGCGATCGGCCTGCTGTCGCTAGTCTTCATGGTCGTTTTCATCGTCGTCTCGATCCCGGCGTCGTGGGTGATCGACACGTACGGGATCCGGGTCGGCGTCGGGATCGGCGCCGTGCTGACCGGGGCGTTCGGCCTGCTGCGGGGGCTGCTCGCGGCCGACTACGCCTGGGTCCTCGCATCGCAGATCGGGATCGCCGTCGGCCAGCCGTTCGTGCTGAACGCGATCGCCAAGATCGCCGGTCGCTGGTTCCCGCTGAACGAGCGGGCGACCGCCACCGGCCTCGCCTCGCTCGCGATCTACGTCGGGATCTTCGCCGGGCTCGCCGCCACGCCGATGATCGTCCTGAGATCGAGCCTCCCGACCGCCCTGCTCGTCTACGGCGCGGTCTCGGCAGCGATCGCCCTCCTCTTCCTCGCGCTGGCCAGGGAGCGTCCGGCGATCCCGGTCGGCCCCGAGGAGCGCTCGCTCGTCCTCGACGGCCTGAAGAGCGTCTTCCGGAACCGCGGGTTCGTCCTTCTCCTCGTCCTGTTCTTCATCGGCCTCGGCGTGTTCAACGCAGTGACCACGTGGATCGAGGACATCGTTCGCCCGCGCGGGTTCACGATCGACGAGGCCGGCCTCGTCGGGGGGCTGATGGTGATCGGCGGGATCGTCGGCGCGGTCGTCATCCCACCGCTGTCCGACCGAATCCGGCGCCGCGTCCCGTTCATCCTCCTCGCGCTCGCCGGCGCGATCCCGGGGCTGCTGGGGGTCACGTTCGCGACGAGCTACGCGCTCCTGCTCGCCTCGGCGTTCGTCCTCGGCGCGTTCCTCCTTTCGTCCGGTCCGCTCGGCTTCCAGTACGGGGCCGAGATCACCTACCCGACGCCCGAAGGGACGACGAACGGGCTGCTCCTGCTCGCCGGGCAGATCTCCGGGATCGCGTTCATCCTCGGGATGGACGCCCTCAAGTCGGCGGCCACCGGGTCGATGACCCTGTCCCTCCTCATCCTGACCGGCCTGATCGCTGTGGCACTTCTCCTCGCGACGCGCCTGAAAGAATCGAAGATCCTGACAGGGTAGACACGGGGATACCGCCGCCAGCCGTCCGGACGAAACGCCTCCTTCTCTCTGAAGGACCGAGGAATCGCCCATCGAGCGTCTGTACAACGTAACGCACGTCACGGAGCGGGAGGAGAATACATGCTATGGTAGATGTAGTTTTTTGTATCCGAAGGCGGAGGCGCTCACCGGAGCGAGGAACGAGTCTTGCCCAGGAGGTGGAGAATGAAGCTCGCGCTCTTGACATCGGTGGTGGTGCTGCTGGCGGTCCTGCCGGCTCTGGCGAAGGGCGGATTCGATCCGTTCGGTTACAACTACGGAGCCCGCCTGTTCACTGGTCCGGCGGACGGTGTCGATCGAAACCTCGACGGGGCGTATTGGGGCGACCCGCTGTACGCGAGCGATCGCCTGGTGATGAAGTGGAGCAAAGGCTGGGACGCCGCCCGGTTCGGCGGCGCAGCGTGGGGGCCCGACGCGTGGTGCACGAACCACTGGAACGGGCAGGTACCCGGCGGCAGCGGCGAGACCTGGCACTACAAGATCATCTGGGTCGGTTCGGAGTTCGAAGACAGCGCGTACTGGCGCGAAGGCGGGTACCCGATCTGGGGGGAGTTCGAGGTCATCTTCTCGCACGGAACAGGCCCCGACGGACACTTCTGGGAGACGCACGCGACGCCGAGCGGACTCGGAATCTGAGTCGGAACGGACCGCCGCAGGTGCGGACACCGATCTCTCGTCCTCGGACTGCGGACGGGCGTTGACCCAACGAACCCTACGAACTCCGTTCCCCGATCTCGACCCCGCGAACTCCGAACCACGAACTGTGAACCGCGAACTCCTTCCCCCTACCTCGCGAAGACCGAGACGAGCGTCACGCCGGCCACGGTGAGCGCCCCTCCGACGAGGATGCGGCGATTGATCGGCTCGCGGAGGAAGAGCACGCCGAACAGGACGGCGAAGAACAGCGTCAGACCGACGAGCGGCGACAGGGCGCTCGCGCTCGCCCGCTGGAGGGCCGTCAGCCACAGGACCCAGCTAGCGAACAGCCCGAAGAACGCGGAGAGGAACGCGATCCAGACGCCCCGTCGGCCGAACGTCAATCGACGGCGGCGGAAGCCGGGCAGGACGGCCAGCGTCCACCAGAAGGCCGCGCTGGCGGTGAACAGAAGCTGATAGGCAATCGGACTCATCCCGCGGTCCAAGCAGAACTTGGTCGGCACGGCTGTCGAGAACCCCCACAGCACGCCGGCCGCCAACGCCGACATCAGCGCGCGGAGGCTCCGTCCGCGGTCCTCCTCGTTCCGGTTGCGGACGAGGAAGTAGGTGCCCCCGAGGACGAGGGCTCCGGCGCCGAGGGTGACGAACCTCGCCGGCTCACCGAGCACGACGATCGCACTGACGACGCCCCAGAACGGGCTCGTGTTGGCGAGGATGTTCGACTCGTGCATCGATCCGTGCGACAAGGCGTAGTAGAAGAGCGCGGTGCCGAAGAAGGCGTTGAGGACCCCTCCGCCGAGTCCCACCATCGTCGAGAGGGACGACCCGAAGACGAACCCGCCGGTCGCCCAGGCGTAGAGGAGGATGAACGGAAGCCCCATCCAGGGACGGAGGAACCCGAAGCCGATCCAGCTCATCCGGTCGACCCCGACCTTCATCAGGAGCCACGTCACCGCCCAGGCGAGCGTCGCGCCGACGGCAAGCAGAATCGTTACAAGATCCACGGTCAGCCCTCCTCGCGATGCGGCGGATGATACCGCACCCGTTCGAGAATGGGAGATCCGTCACCCTTCGAGGTTTGGCTGCACCAGCAGCGTCGCATCACGCCGGCATGCGCAGCCCGGCTTCGATCATCGGAGGCAGGAAGTCGCCACGACTCGGCGTGTAGTCCAGCGTCCGGCGAAGCTTGTCGATGCTGACCGACACCATCGCCTGCGTCGGGTCGTCGATCGGACGGACATCGCAGCCTCCGACCCGTTCCGTGATGAACTGGGCGAGCCCTACGTCGGAGTACGCATGCGTTCCTGCCACGTTGAACGTCTCTCCTTCCGCCCGCGGATCGACGAGGCAGAGGGCCAGGACGTCGAGCGTGTCCGCCAGGTGCATGTACTCCCCGCCGGCCCGCGCGATCGGCTCGAGCGCAATGCCCCGGCGAGCGGCGCGGATCATCCCCTCGAACGGACCGAGGCGGTCCGCGCTGAACACGCCATGAAGGCGGAGAGCCGTCACCGGAAGCCCGCGCGACCGGTACCGGGCGCAGTAGCCCTCGCAGACCGACTTCGTCGCCGCGTAGAACGGGCCGCCGATGGTCGTCCTCGTCGGCTGGAGCGGGTCTTGCTCCGTCGCCCTCCGATCCCCGGTCGGTCCGTACACGACCGCGGTGCTGGCGAACACGAAGCGTCGGACGCCTTCCCTCAAGCCGGCTTCCAGCAGGTTCAACGTGGCGAGCAGGTTCGCGCAGATGGACCCGCCACGGGCCCCGCCGTCGAACGCCCATGCCAGGTGGACGACGGCGTCCATCCCGCCGACCGCGCGGGCCGCAATCGAAGGCGTCACCGCCGAGCCGAGGATCACGCGTTGCTCCGGAACCTCGGCAATCTCGGGAGGAACGGGCCGCGGGTCGAGGACTCGGACGCTCAGTCCGTCGGCCTGCAATCGGGCCGCCAGATGGGAGCCGATGTAGCCCGATCCCCCGGTGATCAAGACGCGCATGGTCTCTCCCCCCGGCCGAGGATGGGGCAGAAGAGCGCCGTTCGTCAAACCGTACCCCACGCGCACCGCCCTCCGACCCCGCCCGGCTCGACCCCTACGAACCACTTCTCACCCAACGAACTCTACGAACTCAAGGAACTTCGGGTTTGCACCTTTCGACCATCGACTGCGAACCGCGCACTGCGAACCACGAACATGGACCGCTGTTACGCTCCTCCGAAGACGTCGAGGTCCGGGCTGGCGTTCCCGGACCTCGACTCGAAGGAGGCTGCAACCTGCGTTGGGCGAGTTCTGCGATGAAGTTCTAGGATGTCCTCGAAAGATTACGAAGGCGCTTCGTGAATCCGATGGACTGCCGGTGTCGTTCGTATGGAGTCGCGGCGCGGGGCATCGACTGGCGGGCTCCAGTCGGATGCGCCTTCTATTCCGGATTCCGAGCTCCTCGACGCGTCTTGTCTCATGGCGAATCCATGAGGATCGGTGAACGCCGCGTGAACGACCGATGAAAACGCCGTGAATGGCCAGAGAGGTAGAACTCCGAGCTTCTCCGGCCGAGCTTCCTGCTCCCCTTGGTGTCCCTTGCCCCTTCGCGAGAGGTCGGCTCCTGTCCCCGCCCGCCGGAATGCGCTAGACTGGGGCCGGGTGAAGGGAAGAGGAGGGGCGCATGGCGTTGTTCTGGATCAGGGTGATCGTCGCGGTCGCCACCATCGGGTTCGGCGCGATCTCGATCGCCTCCCCGTCTGCGGCGGAGCGGTTCACCGGTCTCACTGCGGCCGGACCGCGCGGGACCTCGGAGATCCGGGCCGTGCTCGGGGGGTTGTTCGTCGGCCTCGGCGTGGCGGCGCTCATCTACCGGACGGCGTCAGCGTTCGGGACGGTGGGCATCGGCTACTTGATCATCGCCATCGTTCGCGCCGTGTCGATCTACTGGGACAAGGCCGCCACTCCCACGAACTGGGTCAGCCTTGGCTTCGAGGCCGCCTTCGGGATTCTGTTGCTTGTCTAGGGGATCGTTCGCCGTGAGGTGCAAACGGTTCAGCGGTGCAGGGGCACGCCGGGCGTACCGGCCTCTTCTCGGTACGGCTTGTCTTCTCGCGGTGCTCTTCGCCGTCCTGTCGGCCGGTGGGTGCTTTCTCTTCCCCAACGCTCCTCCGGTCGCATGGATCGAGGTCGATCGGACCGGCGGCGTTGCGCCGCTGACCGTATCGTTCGACGGGAGCCTGTCGAACGATCCGGACGGCGTCATCCGCAAGTACCGGTGGGACTTCGGAGACGGGCACGACGGGACGGGACCGCAGGCCGAGCATACCTACTCGACCGCCGGGACCTACGAGCCCACCCTGACCGTGATCGACAAGCGGCGGGCCCGCGCGACGGCGTCTGCTACGATCGTCGTCCGAGCGACCAACGCCCTCCCGATCGCCGCCTTCTCTATCTCCCCGTCCCCGGCGTACCCGCGGCAGACGATCCGCTTCGACGCCGGCGCGTCCTACGACCCCGACGGCGAGATCGTGTCATACGAGTGGAGCTTCGGCGACGGGACGACCGATACCGGCGCGCTCGCGTCGTACCGATACGACGCGCAAGGGACGTACCACGTGGTCCTGACCGTTCGCGATAACGACGGCGCCGTCCGGACCGCGACGGCCGACCTGAGCATCGTCACCACCGTGAGCGGCTCCGAAACCGTGTCTCGCCACTATGAATGGGTCTACGATGGGCAAGCCCAGAGCTGCGATCTGGAGATCCCGGCCGACCTGTACGCCTACTACCGGTCCCAGCCGCGGATCGTGTGGACAGGCCGGGACTACGACGAGTACGTTCTGGATCCCCTCGACGACGCATACCTCGAAACGGTCGCGCAGGAGATCGTCGAGACCACCGCCGACGACTATCACGCGGCGCTCGAGAACGCCCTCTTCTTCGTGCAGCACTGCATCCGATACGTCTACGACCCGCTGTGGTTCGAGTATCCTCGCTACCCCGTCGAGACGCTGGTCGACGGAATCGGGGATTGCGAGGACACGGCGATCCTCTACGCCAGCCTCGTCCGAACGCTCGGACACGGCGCGTTGTTGGTCATCGTCGATACCGACAGCGACGGAGCGATCGACCACATGGCCGCGTGGGTGCCCGTCGAGCAGACGTTCGTGAACCAGCATCCCGACCGAAGCTTCTGGGACTACCACGG
>CAZGXU010000012.1:0-1202 GCA_964530075.1 uncultured Thermotogae bacterium | reverse complement strand
GAGGTCGCCCCACTTGCCACAGACCACGTGCTGTCCAACGAACCATGAACTACGAACCGCATTCCCCCTCCACGGGCCGCATGCTGATTCGCATCTTTGACTGTGGAGCGCACACCATGGGCTATGAATTGCGGACCGCAGACTTCATCGCATCCCGTCCCTACTGCGGAATCGGAACCCCTACGCTTGTGGTGGCAGAGATTGTGAGGCCGACGTGTTCCCACATCCGTTCAGGAGGCAGGTTCTCCTGCACCATCGCGCTTGTCAACGGGGTCAACGCAAGATCGATTCGTTCGCGGAAGTGCGTTTCCTCAACGTTCCTCCAGTCCACCTCGATGAAGAGTGTCGGCAAGGCCGAAACGGAAGTCGACCATCTGTCTTGGAAGTGAAGGACGCCGATAGACAACGGTATGCTTCCGATGGAGAGCCGAGCGGGTTGGTCGCTCAAGGTGACCATTCCGCCGAAGCCGACGCCAAGGAAGGTGAATCCACCCGACCTACTGAGTGCGAGGTGGGCGCTCGCATCCACCTGAGTCGTGACAGCGTACGATGCGTCCAGCATCAGGCTCAGAGCCCACTGCAGGAGAGAACCCCCAACCGTGATCGATCCGGTCCACCGATCGCTCTGGAATTCGCCGTAAGCGGCGACGTGGACGGTCAATGGCAGCTGCACGCTCCTGAAGGTTGTGGTTGCATTCGGGTTGTACCCGACCCCAACGCGGACTCCAACCTCAGCTGCACCAACGATGACAGACGACGCAACGAGGAGGACAAGAGACACGACCGCAACACCCTTCGTCATATCTTCACTCCTTTCCGGATAACTACAGTGTAGTCCGAAGGCTCGCGATTCTCTAAGCCAGCCCGATCGTGCCCCATGTTGGTTCTCATCTCTTGCCCCGCGCCACGGACCATGCACTATGGACCTCTCAGCTCCACGAACCGGTTCTCACCCCACCAACCCTATGAACCCTACGAACTTTGTTTCCCAATCTCGACCCCGAACCGCGAACCGGTCCTCACCCCACGAACTCAAGGAACCCAAGGAACTCGGCTTCCACCCGTGAACCGCGAACCACGAACCACACACCACGAGCTGTCTCTTCCCCTTGACCCTGTCGCGTCTCATGGGTAGACTTGGTAGACAATTCATGCTATGGTTGACCGGAGATCGAGATGAGTACAACGACGGTGTCGACCAA
>CAZGXU010000011.1:0-53665 GCA_964530075.1 uncultured Thermotogae bacterium | reverse complement strand
GCGGGCATAGCTCAGTGGTAGAGCATCAGCTTCCCAAGCTGAGGGTCGCGGGTTCGAGCCCCGTTGCCCGCTCCCGTGCCGCACGCCGTGCGTCTTCTCGTGTGTCCGAACGGGGGATCCCGATGAGCGCAACTCCCGAGTCGCCACTGACGCTCGAGTCTCTTCGTCCTCGCGTGCTCACTTGCACGCAATGCCCGCTGCATGAGACCCGATCGAACGCCGTCTTCGGCGAAGGGGATCCGCAAGCGACGATCATGTTCGTCGGAGAAGGGCCCGGTGAGGTGGAGGATCAGATGGGTCGGCCGTTCGTCGGGCCGGCGGGGCAGAAGCTCGATGAGGTCCTGGCGTCGGTCGAGATCGCGCGTGAGAGCGTCTATATTACGAACGTGGTCAAGTGCCGGCCGCCCGGGAATCGGGTCCCGGCGAAGTCGGAAATGGAAGTCTGCTTCCCCTACCTCGAAGCGCAGGTCGCGCTGATTCAGCCCGCGTTGATCGTGACGCTCGGGAACACGTCGACGCAGTGGCTTCTCCCCGAAGCCCCCGGGATCACGAGGTCGCACGGAACGTTCTATACTTGGCGCGGCAGGATCCTCTTGTACCCCATGTTTCATCCGAGCTATCTCCTCCGCTATCCGTCGAGAGCGAAGGGGAGTCCCAAGTACCAGACGTGGGAGGACATTCAGAAGGTGAGGAAGTGGCTCGATGAGTACGCCAACGCTCGGGACGCGTGAAGAGCAGGTCGCCTTCGTTCAAGAAGCCATGAGGCATGCGGACGAACTCCGAAGGGAGAAGCGATTCCAGGAGGCGATCTCGCTCCTCGTCGACGCCCTCCAGTACGGGATCGACAAGGCGGCCCTCTACTACCGGCTCGGCAACGTCTACTTCGACGGAGCGGATCTGGGTCGCGCAGAGTACGCTTACAATAGAGCGTTGGAGGTCGATCCGAAGCACGTCAACGCCATGCACAATCTCGCCGTCGTCTATAAGCGGCAGAACAAGATCTCTCTGTACGTCAGGATCTACAAGAAGTCGCAGCGGATGGCGCTCCGCTACCCGAGGAACCCGGAACTCTCGCCGGGCGAGAAGCGACGCGTCCGCTTTCTCAGCATGAGGGTTCTTCTGTGGATCGTCGGCGGGCTCGGTGCGGTCGTCGTGCTGGTTTGGCTGTTCGGCCGCTAACGAGGAATCGCCGATCCAGTCAGGCGTTTGACGGCATCATGGCGATCCCGTATAGTCTGGGCCGCGTTTGCGAGGATCGAAACCTGGAAGCGAGGACGACGGTTGGCCAAGAAGAGAATCTACGAGATCGCCAAAGAGCTCGGGATACCGAGCAAAGACCTGATCGCCGAGCTCGACGAGATGGGGATGCCAGGACTCAAGGCGGCAAACTCCGTCGACGAAGAGGAGTACGGCTTGATCCTCCATCTCTACAGGGAGGAGGCCGAGAAAACGCTGGCGCCGGCGGAGGGCGAGGCGGGTGCCGCGGTGAGCGCTCCCGCGAAGCGCGAACGACCGTCCCACGGCGAACCGCGTCCGCCGATCGTTTCGGTCCTCGGCCACATCGATCACGGCAAGACGACCCTGCTCGATGCGATCCGCAAGTCCCACCTTGCCGGCAAGGAGGCGGGCGGGATCACCCAGGGGATCGCCGCCTATCAAGCGGAACTCCACGGCCAGCGGATCACGTTCATCGACACGCCGGGACACAAGGCGTTCACCGGGATGCGAGCGCGGGGGGCGCAGGTTACGGATATCGCGGTCCTCGTCGTGGCGGCCGACGACGGCGTCATGGCCCAGACGGTCGAGGCGATCGATCACATCCGCGCCGCGGGGATCCCGATGATCGTGGCGATCAACAAGATCGACCGGGCCAACGCCGACGTGGGCAAAGTCATGAACGACCTCGCGCAGCGGGGGATGACCCCCGAGGCGTGGGGAGGGGACACGATCACGGTCGAGATCTCCGCGCTCCAGAAGCAGAACATCGAGGAGCTGCTGGAGATGATCCTTCTCGTCGCCGAGATGGAGGACCTCCGTGCCGATCCCGCCGGTCCGGTCGAGGCGGTGATCATCGAGAGCCATCTCTCCAGCGGCCGGGGGGTCGCGGCGTCCGCGGTGGTTCGGGACGGCACCCTTCGGGAGAAGGACTGGGTCGTCGCCGGTTCGACGTACGGACGGATCAAGGCGCTTCTCGATGAGGGCGGGAACCGTGTCGATGAAGTCGCTCCGGGGATGGCCACTGAGATCCTCGGCTTCGGCGACGTCCCCGAGGTCGGGAGCGTCATCCGAGTGGTGAAGGATCAGGCGGAGGCCCGGAAGATCGTTCAGGCGCGCCTGCGGGACGAAAAGGGGCGGCAGGTCGTCGAGCGCCCGAAGAGCTTCGAGGAGTTCTTCGCTCAGGCGGAGGAGACGACGAAGCTCCGCCTCATCCTGAAGGCGAGTTCGACCGGAGCGCTGGAAGCGGCACGGCGTGAGGTCGAAGGGCTCGACATCGGCGACGTCGAGCTGGAAATCCTTCACGCCGGTGTCGGCATGATCTCCGAGAGCGACATCCTCCTCGCGTCTCCCGTCGCCGAAGAGTGTCTGATCGTCGGCTTCGGCGTGAAGGCGGATCCAAAGGCGGTGAAGGTCGCCGCCCGGGAGAACGTCACCATCCTCACCTACGACGTGATCTACGACTTGGTCGAAGAGGTCGAGAGCGCGCTGAAGCGGAGGCTCGCGCCGGAATTCACCGAGACTCAGATCGGCGTCGCGGAGGTGCGGAACCTATTCAAGGTTCCGAGCGGTATGGTCGCTGGATGCTACGTCGCCGACGGGCGGGTCACTCGGCGGGCGCACGTGCGTGTGACACGTGACGGCGAGGTGGTCCACGTCGGCGAGGTCGCTTCCCTTCGGCGCTTCGAGGACGACGTGCGAGAGGTCCAGGCCGGCCGGGAGTGCGGATTGCGCATCAAGGGCTTCGATGCCGTCGAAGTCGGCGATCGGCTCGAGATCTTCGAAACGGAAGAGGTCGTTCGCTAGCGAGCGATGAACGTTGGCGTGGCAACCCTACGGTTTCGGCTGTATTCCGTCGGCTCGATCAAGGAGAAACGGTCGATCGTCAAGCGGCTCCTCGCCGACGTGCAGCGCCGCGGCCCTGCGTTCGCCGCCTGCGAGGCGAACGATCAGGACGATCTCCATCGACTGACGATCCGTGTGGCTCACCTGTCAAACGACGTGCGATTCACCGAGTCGGTCCTCTCTCGGCTCCAGGCCGAGCTCGGGCGAGGGGAGGGGTACGAAATGGCCGAATCGCGGATCGAGATCCTATGAGCGGCAAGCGCCGGTTGGAGCGGCTTCGGGAGGAGATCCAACGGGAGTTGGCCGCGATCATTGAATTCGAGAGCCGCGATCCCGTGGTGCGCGACGCGTTCCCCACGGTGATGGAGGTGCGTCTCTCGCCCGATGCCCGGCACGCCAGGGTCTACGTCGCGGCCGGGGCCGACACGAAGCGCGAGGCGTTCCATGAGGCGCTCGTGCGGGATCGAGGATTCTATCGGAGCGAGCTGGCCGATCGTCTTTCGTTGCGCCACACGCCGGAGCTTCAGTTCGTCGTCGACGAGGCGGTTGAGCGATCGATCCGACTGGCCGAGCTTCTCCGCGAAGACGATGACGAGTTGGGAACGGCTTAGGCCGGGGCTTCTCCTCCCGCTTCGGTTCCCGGCGATGCTTGTCCTCTCCGTCGGCTACTCCGGGCTTCTCTACGCGGCTGGCCTGCAAGCGGATTTTCTCGACGTACGAAATCCCTTCTGGGTGTTGAGCGTCGGGGGACTCCTCCTGCTCTCGCCGATCTACCATGCCCTGTTGCTCCCGGCGATTGCGGCGGCGCTTCGAGGAACGCGCGCGGACTGGCGCGCTGCGCTCCGCGATGCTCAAGACCAGTTTCCGCGACTCTTCCTCGGTGAAGTGCTCGTAGGGGCCGTGGTGATCGCCGGAGGGTTGCTTCTCCTCATTCCGGGAATCTATGTCGGGATGCGGCTCATCTACTACAAGCAGTCGATCGTCTTCGGGCGGCGATCGGCGATTCACGCGCTTCGAGAGAGCCTTCGGATGACGCTCGATTGGCGATCGACGATCGGGCTCTTCTTCGGGCTCGCCGTCCTCTATGGCTGTGCCGTCGGATTCGACTCGCTCCTCGTCGCATACGCGCCGAGCCTCATCGTCCACGTCGGCGCGATCGTCGGCACGGCTCTGCTTCTGATCTGGATGAACGTCCTCGTCACGTCCCTGTACGTCGACGGAGCAGGCGATGCCTAGCGCTGCCGGGTACCGGCCTCCGGGTCCGCCGCGCTACGGATCGACGGTGATGTTCTTCGCCGCGGTGTCCTCCGCTCCGAGATTATCGGTCACCTGCAGGATCGCGGTGAAAACCTTGGAGTCGCTCTGCACGTTGGTGTAGATGTGGGTAACCGTCGGCAGGGTCTCCGACGCGGTCTGTCCATCCCCGAAATTCCAGAGATACTCCACGATCGTCCCGTCCCGATCCGAGGACGCGGAGGCGTCGAAGTCGACGGACAGCGGACTCGTTCCACTGCTCGGCGTCGCGGTAAAGCTCGCGTTGGGACTGAGGTTCCCGAATAAGAAGCAACCCGTAGCGACGAGGAGCAGGCCCAGGCCGGCGCTCGCCCCGCACACGATGCGTCTCTTCATACTTCCCCCTTCTGGTCCTGCGTTCTCTGTGTCACCGTATCGTATCAGGCAGGGCGAGGTCAACGAAGGACACATGCCACCAGTTGCGGCGGGTACAAGGCAGCCGGTATAGTCGGTCGTGTCATGGCCGGTTTGGATCGAATCGACGTTGGAGCCGTCATTTCCGCGCATCCTTTTGTGGAAGTGATCCTCTCGCGACTCCGGGAAGCCGGCCACGACGCGGTGCTGATCGGCGGGGTGGTCCGGGACGCGTTGCAGCTCCAGATGGGGCGACCCGTCGCCTTCCCCCCGGACGATGTCGATATCGCGACCTCGGCGCTCCCGGGCGAAATCCGAGGGATCTTCCCCGATCGGCAGGTCGTCGGGATCGGGGAGGAATTCGGGGTCCTGTTGATCATCGGACCGCACGGCCGCTCGTATGAAGTGGCGACCTTCCGGGTCGAGGAGGAGTACGATGGTCGGTGGCCGGGGAAAGTCGAGTTGGTGCGCGAATTGGCGGGGGACATTCGACGGCGCGATCTGACGATCAACGGGCTTGCGGCGACGGCGGACGGAGAGGTGATCGATCTGGTCGGCGGCGTGGCGGACCTGGCAGCGTCGCGAATCCGGGCGATCGGTGATCCGATGACCCGGTTCGCGGAGGACTACCTCCGCATGCTCCGCGCGATCCGCTTCGCTTGCCAGATCGATGGGCGGATCGACGACGAGACGGCGGAGGCGATTGCGGCCTGCGCGGAGAACATCCGTGCAATCTCGAAGGAGCGAATCGGGGAGGAGTTCGTCCGGATCCTCGGCACCCGCCGGGCGGCCAAGGGCCTGACCCTGATGGACGAGCTGGGCCTCCTCATTCCCGTCCTTCCGGAGCTCGCGACGTGCAAGGGGATCCCGCAGCCGGAGGCGTATCACCCCGAGGGGGACGTCTTCGTGCACACGCTGGCCGCCGTCCGCGTCGCCGACGCGTTTGTCCGCGATCCGATTGTCAAGTTGGCCGTCGTCCTCCACGACGTCGGGAAGCCTGACGCCTTGCTGCGAAGCGGCGGAGAGAACATGGGCGGGCATTGCGCCATCGGCTCTCGAAAGGCGAGGGACGTCGGGAGGAGACTGCGGCTGAGCCGGCAGGACGTCTTCCGGCTCCACTACCTAGTCCGCCATCACATGCGGATCGCGGATTTCCCCCAGATGGGGCGCGGCAAGCAAGTCCGATTCGTCAGCGAGGGGGAGGACGACGCGAAGAAGGGCACGAAAGCGCGATTCCCCCTCTTCTTCCAGCTCCTGCAGGTGCTCGTCGCGGACTGCGAGGCGAGCGTGCACCGGTCCTCCGGGTGGGCGCCGATCCTGAGGGAGACGCTCGACGTCATCGAGCACATCGACAGGGTCTGCGGGCTGCGGCGAGCCCGCGAGATCGTCGACGGCCACGCGCTGATGGCGCTCGGGGTCGAGCCCGGACCGCGGCTTGGGTCGATCCTGGGCGTCCTGCACGACCGGATCCTGGCCGGACAGATCGCGACGCGCGAAGAGGCGATCGCCGAAGCGCGGAAGCTGATCGCCGAGGACGCCGTAGAGACGTACGAGAGCCCATAACGGGACACTCGCCCTGGCGGGGGCCTCGCCGGCCGGCTACCGTCGTCCCATCACGTCATCCGGAGAGGAATCCCGATGGGAACGACGTTGGACGTCAGCCGCGATCTCGACCTGGATCTCGAGGAGATCATCGGACAATGCGTCGCGATCCTCGGAATCCGCGGTTCCGGGAAATCGAACACCGCCGGCGTCATCTTCGAGGAGCTTCTTCGCCACCGCTACCCGATGTCGATCGTCGACATCGAGGGCGAGTACTTCGGTCTGAAGGAGAAGTACGAGGTCCTCGTCGTCGGAACTGGGGAGGGGGTCGAGATCGAGATCGACGCGGACTGCGCCGGCGAGATCGCGCAGGTCAGCATGGAGGAGAATGTCCCGGTAGTCCTCGATCTGAGCGGGTTCCTCTCCGACGAGCGGACCGAGATCCTCAAGGCCTACCTGTCGAGCCTGTGGAATCTGGCGGGGACGCTCCGGCGCCCGTACATCATCGGGATCGAGGAGGCGCACGAGTTCATCCCTCAGGGCGTCAAGAACGAGCTGAAGGAGTTGATCGCGCGGATCGCCCTCCGGGGGCGGAAGCGCGGGCTGGGCGGCATCATCGTCTCCCAGCGGAGCGCCAAGGTCGACAAGGACGTGCTCAGCCAGGCGGGGATGCTCTTCCTGCATCGGGTCGTCCACGAGGTCGACATGCGCGTCTACGGCGAGCTCCTCCCGTGGCGGAAGAACGAGGTGAAGGAGATCGTGAACTCGCTCGATACAGGCGATTGCATCTACGTGAACGGGGATCGGATTCTCCCGATCTACGTCCGTGAGCGGGAGACCTTCCACGCGGGATTCACACCGTCGCTGGAGTCGGTCAAATCGCCGGAACTGAAGAAGGTGAGCGAGTCGATCATCGAGGCGATCGAGAAGGCGCGCAACGGGAGGCGGCGGAAGAGCGCCGAGGACGAGCTCCGCGACCGGATCGCGCGCCTCGAGGAGACGATCGCCGCGAGGGACGGGCGGATCGCGGAGCTCGAGGAAGTCGCAAGGACGCTCGGATACATCAAGCTCGAGCTTCCGTATGGGTCGTATCTGCCGGCGGTGGCTCGCGGGGAACCAGAGGCGGCCGCGAGTCCTGTGCGCGAGCGGTCGACCGCCGTGGAGACGGTCATCGACATCGAGGACGAGCGGACGGCGGAAGAGCTTCCACCGGCGGTCCTCCGCCACATCGACCGTCTGGTCGCACGGATCGACAGGAAGGAACTCGCGCACCGCCGGCTCCTGGGATTCTTGATCGGGCACGCGCCGGGGACGTACTCCGTGGATCAGATCTCGGCCTGGACGAGCTGTGCACCGGAGATGATCGAGGAAGAACCCCCGCGCGAGCTCCTGGAGGCGCGGTTGATCTGTCGAGAGAGGAGAACCGACGGCGTGCACTACCGGGGCACGCTGCGGGCGTTCGTCAACGCGGAATTCGGAGTCTATCAGCCCGACATCGGAAGCGGCGGGCTCCACCGGGTGACGCAGTTGCTCCGACAGCGACTTGCCGCCCTCGGATAGTGCGTATATTAGACAAGTTCAGCGTTTTCATCTCTTACGCGCATTGACCGTTTTCTCCGTTTCTGCTATAATCTCGTTGGAAGGAGGAAGCGGTGAAGATCAAGATCGCGGGGCGGCATACGGGCGCGAGCGAAGCGCTTCGCAACTACGTCGTCGAGAAGACGGAAGCACTCGATCGGTTCTTCGATCGGATCGTCAGCGTCGACGTCGTGCTTTCGGTTGAGAAGGAACGCCAGATTGCCGATTTTCACGCGCACTTGACGAGCCGAAAGGTCATCAGCGCACGGGAGGAGTCGGGCGATATGTACGCGTCGATCGACAAGGCGGTCGACCGCCTCAGACGCCAGCTGGTGAAGTTCAAGGACCATCTCCACGGGGCGAGGGATCGGGGTGAGACGGCCGCGGAGGCCGCGACGAGCGCTGAGGGGGGTGCGGACGGAAGGGAGATCATCCGCACTGAGGCATACTTCCAAAAACCGATGTCTCTCGAAGAGGCGGCGCTGCAGCTCGACGCGATCGAGAAGGAGTTCCTCGTCTTCGTCAACGCTGAGACCGATCAAGTCGCGATCATCTACCATCGCCGCGACGGCAACTTCGGACTGATCGAACCTCGGAGGTAGACAGTAGCAGGGGCGGGGTAAGGGCGTGGCGAAAGTCTTATCGCTGTTTTCCGGAAGCCTGGCCAGCCGGGTCGCCACCCGTGTCGTCGAGCGGCACCCGGACGTGGATTGCGTGTATTTGCTTTACTTCCGATCGCCGTTCTCCAGGGAGTCCGACGGCCTTCGTCAGTTGGTCAGAAGCGAGTGGCCGCACGCCATTTTCCGGACGCAATCGATCAAGAAGGACTACCGAAGGCTCGTCGAGGTCACCGACGAGGGAGAGTTCTCGCTCTCCCTCAGTTGCTACAGCTGCCGTTCGTTGCTGTTCGGCAAGGCCGTGCGGTACATGGAGCGGATCGGAGCGGAGTACATCGTGTCGGGGGAGGTTCCCGGAGCTTGTCGATTGACCGCGAAACAGCTTCGAGGGATCGCCGAGGACCTCGGCGTTGCCGATCGCATCCTTCGGCCCCTCTGCGCCGACTCGTCGCGGTCGAAGGTCCACGGATTGGAGAAGTGGCTGGATTGCAACCAGGATGGGAGAAGGCCACGTGGCGGCGGTCGTGCGATCGTGAGGAAGCTCGCGGGCGACGTCGGCTTGGAGCTCGCGGACCCTCTGGCCTCTTGCCATCGGTGCAAATTGATGACGCCCGGGTTCGGCGAGCGCGTGGCGAGTCTGTTCGGGGAGCCCGGGTTTACGCTCAACGCCCTCCGCCTGTTGGACTTCCCGCTCTACTACAAGGTCCGTCCGGACGTCAAGATCGTCCTCGCCCGCGATGAGCGAGAGAAGCGAGAGCTGCAGAATCTCTTTCTGCCGCAGGACTTGCGCGTCTATCCGGCGACACCTCACGGGCCGATGACTCTTGTCCGGACGAGCTGGAACGAGAAGGGGCTAGAGGAACAGCAGACGATCGTCGGGCTGGCGGCAAGGATCACGGCGACGTTCGCGTACGCGAAGCGTACGGAGACGGTCCCGATCTACTACCGGCACGAGAATGAGGATGAAACGCTCCTGCTGAACGCAATTCCGTTCGATAGCCCGGCCGAGATCGCGCAGCTCGGATGCGTCGAGATGATCCCGATCGCCGAGCAAGAGGTGCTCCTCGGTTGACATCGCATGCACGGCCGCTATACTCCTCCGCCAGCAGGTTGTGGCGCGCGGGAGAGCGACCCGCGGGTCAAGAGGACGAAACACCGAGCGAAACCCCGGGAAGGGAGAGGGGGAGTTTGTGCCTTTTTATCGCTACGAATGCCGGGGATGCGGGGGGATCTTCAGGGTTCTTCACCGGAGCGGGAAGCCCCTAGAAACCCGCTGTCCGAACTGCGGTGGGAGGGAAGCCGACCGACTTCCTCCTCGAATCGGAGTGATCTACAAAGGGAGTGGCTACTACTCGACGGACCATCGGAGTAAGGAGCGCGGGAGGAAGTCAAAGAGTACCACGAGCGAAACGACGGTAGCGGCGTCGGATGCCGAGCCCTCTGACGAGGCCTAGTCGCCTTCCGTCGACATCCGCGGGGCCATCGGATCGAGGGCCGAACCTGATTCCCTCGCTCGGGTGGCGAATCAGACCCGTTGCATCGAATGAGGTGAGATGAGTGATCTCGGGCGATGACATCAAACGTGTAAAGCTGCAGCTTGCTCCCCCTTCTGTCATCCTGAATTGGTCTCACGGTGAAATCACCGAATCCGAGACGATCAACTACCGGACGCACCGCGCCGAACGAGGGGGCTTGTACGCGGAGGAGATCTTCGGTCCTGCCAACGACTACGAATGCGCTTGCGGGAAATACAAGGGGAAGAAATACGAGGGGATCACCTGCGAGAAGTGTCACGTCCTGGTGACCGACTCGTCCGTTCGCCGGGTCAACATGGGGCACATCCAACTCGCCAGTCCGGTCGTTCACTTCTGGTTCCTCAAAGGGGTGTCGAGCCTGCTCAGCCGGCTCCTCGGGATGAAGAAGCGGGAGCTGCAGCGCATCGCCTACTACGAGACGGAGCCGATCGAGCAGGCGCTGCATATCGTCACGTCCTCGGACTGCAAGGAGATCCGGCCGCGGGAGACGCTTCACACGTCCGAGGTGGACGTCCTGTCGAGGGAATTCACGTTCGAGGTCGAGCCGGCGTACTACGTCGAAGACGCGCCCCGCGTCCTCGCGGAGGAGGCCGGTCGCGTGACGATCGAGGATCGCCTGCTGACGAACGGGGAGAAGGTCGTTTCGGTGGTCGTCGGATCGATGGAGTACCCGTTGGTCGGGGACGTCGACCTGCTGGTCGAGGACGGGGACGACATCGAGGCGGGGACGGTCATCGCCGAGCGGCCGGTCGACGAGCTCTGTTCGAAGACCGCGTTCGAGATGCTGTCCGATCGGTACGGGGCGTCCGTGCAGGGCGTCATCCTCGACCAGGAGATCCTCGATAGCCTCGTCTTCCTGGTGACGCGGATCAGGGATCCGAACGTCCCCCTTGCCATCGGCGATCGCCTGACGTTCTTGGAGATGCGTGCCTATCAGCGGATCTACCCCGAGGGGTTCATCGCTGAGACCGGGGCCGCGGGGATCAAGGGGCTGCTGGAGGGGATCGACCTCGACGAACTGCATCACTCGCTGATGGAGCAGCTCCACCGGGAGACGGCGGTCGGGAATCAGCGGCGCCTGATCCGCCGCCTGGAGATCGTCGACCAGCTCCGGGCCTCGGGGAACAACGCACAGGACATGATCCTGGAGGTCATTCCCGTCCTCCCTCCCGATCTGCGTCCGATGATCCAGCTGGAGGGCGGCAAGTTCGCCACGACCGATCTCAACGACCTCTATCGCCGGATCATCAACCGGAACAACCGGCTGAAGAAGCTGATCGACATGGGCGCTCCGGAGGTGATCCTTCGAAACGAGCGCCGCATGCTGCAGGAGGCGGTCGACGCGCTGATCCACAACGAGAAGAAGGAGAGCCCGATCCGCGGCCGGGACAACCGACCGCTGAAGTCCCTCTCCGAGCGGATTCACGGGAAGCACGGCCGACTGCGACGGAACCTTCTCGGCCGTCGTGTCGACTACTCCGGCCGCGCCGTGATCGTCGTCGATCCGACGTTGAAGCTTCATCAGTGCGGCCTTCCGAAGAAGATGGCGCTGGAGCTCTTCAAGCCGTTCATCCTCCACTACCTGGAGACGACGACGTTCTCCGACTTCGACGAGATCAAGAACCGGGCGATGATGGGAGAGATGCCCGAGGTCTGGGACATCCTCGACCGCCTCATCAAGGAGCACCCGGTGCTGCTGAACCGAGCACCGACGCTGCACCGTCTGTCGATGCAGGCGTTCGAGCCGGTTCTGGTCGACGGAGAGGCGATTCACATTCACCCGTTTGTCTGCCCTCCGTACAACGCCGACTTCGACGGCGATCAGATGGCAGTGCACCTGCCGCTGTCCAAGGAGGCGATCGCCGAGGCTCGAAGCCTGATGGCCGCGCCGAGGAACATCCTTTCTCCGTCGAATGGAGAGCCGATCAGCCTTCCGACGCAGGATCCCGTCTACGCGTACTACTACCTGACGATCGAGGTCGAAGACGGGAAGGGAGCGGGCAAGGCGTTCCGCGACATCGACGAGGCGCGGAGGGCATACGAGGAAGGGATCATTGAGCTTCACAGCCCGATCGTGATCCGGATCGACGGGAAGCGGATCAACACGACGTTGGGGCGGGCCGAGCTGAACCTGAACCTTCCCGAGGAGATTCGAGACTACGGCATCGTCATGGACCGTCGCATGATCAAGGGCCTCGTGATGGAATGCTACCACCGCTTCGGGTGGGAGAAGGCGTCCGAGGTTCTCGATAGACTCAAGAACCTCGGGTTCCGATACGCCACGCAGGCCGGTCTGACGATCTCGCTCCCCGATTGTCTGATCCCGGCGGAGAAGGAAGAGATCATTCGTGAATCGCTCGCGGCGGTTCAACGGATCGATACGATGTACCGGATGGGGCTGTCGACCGAGGAGGAACGGCGGAGCGCGGTCATCCGCATCTGGAGACGGACCGTCGACGAGGTCGAGGGCGCGACGATGGAGAACCTCCGACAACACCGGTTCAACCCTGTCTACGGGATTGTCACCTCCGGGGCGCGCGGCGGCCCGGATCAGGTGAAGCAGCTCTGCGGGATGCGCGGGCCGATGGCCGGCCCGTCGGGCGACATCATCGAACGCCCGGTGATCTCCAACTTCCGCGAGGGCCTGGACATGATGGAGTACTTCATCTCCACCCACGGAGGGCGGAAGGGGGCCGCCGACACAGCGCTCAAGACGGCGGACTCGGGGTACCTGACCCGGAGGCTCGTCGACGCTTCGTCCGACACGGTCATCCTGGAGCTCGACTGCGGCACGACGCAGGGGATCGACGTGGACCCGCTCCGGTTCAGCCGGACCGAGATCATGGAGACGATCGAGGACCGGATCTACGGGCGCGTCACCGCGCAGCCGGTCATCGACCCGAGTACCGGGGAGATCCTCGTCGAGGCGAACCAGTGGATCACGAGGGAGATCGCGTCGCACGCCGGCCGACTCCAGTGCGAACTGCCGCTTCGCAGTCCGGCGCAGCGGGAACGCGTGATTGGGACGAAGACCGTCGAGGAGATCAGAGACTCGAAGACGCAGCGGGTAATCATGAAAGCCGACGAGTTGGTCACGCCGCGCCAGATCGAGGCGGTAAAAAACGCGGGGATCAAGACGCTTCGAGTCCGTCCGCGCATCGTGATCCGCTCCGCGATGACGTGTGAGACGGCCAACGGGATCTGTCAGCTTTGCTACGGGTATGACATGAGCAATCACCGTCCGGTCGAGCTGGGGACCGCCGTCGGGGTGATCGCCGCCCAATCGGTTGGCGAGCCAGGAACGCAACTGACGATGCGGACGTTCCACACCGGCGGGGTCGCCGGGGAAGATATCACCCAGGGTCTCCCACGAGCCGAGGAGCTGTTCGAAGCCCGGAAGACGATCAAGAGCGGCGAGGCCGGGCTCTCACCGCTTGACGGCTACGTGACGGACGTGACGACGACGTCCACCGGCGAGGACCAGGTGGAGATCACCGGGGACCTCCGGACGGCCCGCCTCCCCTCGGGGCTGGTGAAGGCCGAGGTCGGCGACGAGATCGGCGTCGGCGGTCTGATCGACGCGGCGAGCCCTTGCACCGGAGAGGTCGTCTACGTCGACGTGGCGAAGGGCGGACAGGAGCTGCTCGTCATCGATGTGGAGAACGGCGACCGATCCTATCCCCTTCCTCCGACGGCCCGGTCGAAGGTCGAATCGGGGGACCGCATCTCCGAGGGGGACGCACTGACCGAGCGGTTCAACATCGAGGGGATCACCACCGAGCGCCGGGGAACGGTCCGGCTCTCGGAGGACAAGGAGCGGGTGTTCGCGGTGGTCGGCGAGGACGGAGGTGTCGTCGAGCACGAGATCCCGTACGGTGCGCGCCTGATGGTCGAACCGGGGACGATCGTCCAGGAAGGGGACCAGATCACCTCGCGCTCGAAGCCGATCTTCATCGCGGCGGAAGGCGAGGGCGTGGCGCAGGTTCTGCCCGATCGGATCGTCGTCTACAACCCGGACGGGCTGGCGATGCGGGTCCCGTTGACGAGCGATCTGAAGCCGCTCAAGCGGCACGGCGATCCGGTAAAGGCGGGGGAGCAGCTCGTCGCGCTGGAGATCTCGCACGACGGCCAGGTGCGCGTCGATTCGATCGAGAAGAAGCGGGGGATCGCTACGGTGTACCTGCAGCCGAAGAGCGTCGTGAAGATCGACAAGGCGGTCACGGTTCGCATCGGGGACAAGGTGGAGGAAGGGGACCTGCTGACCAAGGGCGTCGTCGCTCCGCACACGCTTCTCGAAGCGGCGGGGGTGCAAAAGGCGCGCCAGTACTTGATGAACGAGATTCACAAGGTCTACAAGCAGCAGGGCGTCGACATCAACGACAAGCACCTCGAGGTGATCATCCGGCAGATCCTCAACAACGTCCGGATCATCGACCGGGGAGATTCGCGGTTCTTGATCGGCGATCTGGTCACGTTGGAGGAGTTCCGCGAGGAGATCCGCAATCTCGCTCGGTGGAACGATGAGGCCGCGAGGTTGCGGAACGAGACGATCGGGTGCGAGTTGGCGGAGGACGTCGCGGCCGGCGGCCACATCATCGCGACGGCCGGCGAAGCCCTGTCTCAGGAGGCGATTGCCAGGGCGGGGCGGATGGGAATCGAGCTCGTTCGGATCCGGCGGGACGAAGGGGTCATCGAAGTGCCGATCGCCGAAAAGCAGCTGCCCGACGGTGAGCGCGAGCTGCTCAGGATCTCGAAGGCGGCGCTGCAGACAAAGGGATGGCTCTCCGCTGCGTCGTTCCAACGGACGACGAAGGTCCTCTCCGAGGCGGCCCTGCGAGGCGAGGTGGATGAGCTGAGCGGGTTGAAGCCGAGCATCATCGTGGGCAAGAGGATCCCGTCCGGGACCGGATTCGCGTTCTACGACCGACCGGAAGAGCCGGAGAGCGACATCGCGGACGAGCTCAACGCGGAGGCCGCGGCGATCGCCGTCGGTGAGGAGAGCGCGGAGTAGCTCAGGTTGAACCTCGTTGGGGCCGGACCTATAATCCGACCCATCTCGGGAGAGAAGATGCCGACGATCAATCAGTTGATCCGCAAAGGGCGAAGGCCCAAGACGAAGAAGAGGAAGGCGCCTCAGCTGGATGCTTGCCCGCAGCGGCGAGGGGTCTGCACGCGCGTGACAACGCGGACCCCGAAGAAGCCCAACTCCGCGCTCCGGAAGGTGGCCCGTGTGCGTCTCAGCAACGGCAAAGAAGTCACGGCGTACATCGGGGGAGAGGGGCACAACCTCCAGGAGCACTCGATGGTGTTGGTCCGCGGGGGGCGTGTCAAGGACCTGCCGGGTGTTCGCTACCACGTGGTTCGGGGGACTCTGGACGCCGAAGGAGTCGAAGGCCGACAGCAGGGTCGCTCGAAGTACGGGGCGAAGAAAGGGAGTTAAGAGAGGGCGATGAAGATACCCGGGCGAGACGTCACCCCCGACACGAAGTATAACAGTAAGCTTCTTTCGAAACTGATCAACTACATCATGCAGGACGGAAAGAAGTCGATCGCTCAACGCGTCGTCTGCTCCGCGTTGGCGATCGTCGATGAGCGGAGCGAATCCTCTCCGCTCGACACGTTCAACGAGGCCGTAACGAACTGCTCGCCGAGGCTTGAGGTCCGTACGCGCCGGGTCGGCGGTGCGAACTACCAGGTACCGTACGAGGTCCCGGCGGATCGGCAGGTCGCGCTCGCGTTGCGCTGGATCGTCCGGGCGGCGCGCGAGCGGGGCGAGAACACGATGGACGAGTGCCTTGCGGCAGAGATCCTCGACGCCGCGCGGAAAGAGGGCAAGGCCTACAACAAGCGCCTCGACGCCCACCGGATGGCCGAGGCGAATAAGGCATTCGCGCACTACCGCTGGTAGCGTTCTCTTTCGCCGAAGCCGTTCCCCGAACGCGAAGTGAGGACGCCATGGCAGATGCTGCGACAGTAGATCTAACGAAGATCCGCAACATCGGCATCATGGCGCACATCGACGCGGGGAAGACCACCGCGACGGAGCGGATCCTCTATTACACCGGCCAGATTCACAAGATGGGCGAGGTCCACGAGGGTGACACCGAGATGGACTGGATGGCCCAGGAACGGGAGCGGGGGATCACCATCACGTCGGCGGCGACGACGTGCCCGTGGCAGGATCATACGATCAACCTCATCGACACCCCGGGCCATGTCGACTTCACGGCCGAGGTCGAGCGGGCGTTGCGGGTTCTCGACGGTGGAGTGGTGATCTTCTCCGGCGTCGAGATGGTCGAGTCGCAGTCCGAGACCGTCTGGCGACAGGCCGATCGGTACAGGGTTCCCCGCATCGCGTTCGTCAACAAGCTCGATCGGGTCGAGTCGAGCTACTCCGAGACGGTCCTGATGATCGAGGAGCGTCTCGGGGTTCGCCCCGTTCCCCTCGTCCTGCCGTATCGCGACGAGGATCGGCGGCTTCTGGGGCTGATCGATCTCATCGAGGGCGACCTGCTTACCTGGGATCAGGCGTCCCTCGGCGCGATCGTCACGCGGAGCGAGATTCCGGCGGAGGTGAAGGCCGACTGCAAGCGGGTTCGCGAGACGGCCTTGGAACGGGTCGCCGAGGTCGACGACCGGGTGATGGAGCTGTTCCTTGCCGGAAACGACATCCCCCCCGAGCTGTTCCACCGGGCGCTTCGCCGCGGGTGCATCGAGGGGAAGCTCGTGCCGGTCCTTGGCGGCTCGGCGTTTCAGAATCAGGGAATCCAGCCCCTGCTCGATGGAGTCGTCCGGTACCTTCCGGCCCCGACCGACGTGCCACCGATCCGCGGTGTCGACGGCAAACAGGTTCGTCACGCCGATCCGGCCGAACCGTTCTCCGCCCTGGCGTTCAAGGTCGTCACCGATCGGTACGCCGGGCGGTTGGTGTTTACCCGCGTCTACTCGGGGAGCGCCGCGGTCGGTGGACACGCGTACAATGCGGCGACGGAGAAGGGGTTGCGGCTGACGAAGATCTTTCGGATGCACGCCGACCGGCGCACTCCGATCGAAAGGATGCAGGCGGGAGACATCGTGGCGGTCGTCGGATCGCAGCCGATCGCCACGGGGGACACGCTGTGCGACAAGTCGGCTCCGATCCTGCTGGAGAAGATCGAGTTCCCCGATCCGGTCGTCTTCGTTGCCATCGAGCCGCGGACCGAGGCGGAGCTCGACGAGCTGATGGACGGGCTGACGAAGCTCGCCCAGGAAGATCCGACGTTTCGCGTTCGCGTCGACGAATCGACGAATCAGACGATCATCGCCGGGATGGGGGAGCTTCACCTCGAGGTGCTCGTCCGGCGGCTTCAAGAGGAATTCAACCTCACTGTCCACGTCGGACAGCCGCAGGTCGCCTATCGCGAGACGCTCGGCCGTCCGCTCGAAGTCGAAGAGCGGTTCGTCAAACAAGCCGGCGGCCGCGGACAGTACGGGCACGTCCGTCTCCGACTGGAACCGCTGGAGCGTGGGTCGGGGATCCAGTTCGCCTGCACGGCGACGGAGGAGGAGATCCCCAAGGAGTACCGAAGCGCGATCGAAAGCACACTGCGTGCGACGTTGACAAACGGACCGGTGGCCGGGTATCCTCTGGCCGATATCGGAGCCACCTTGATCGGTGGGTCATTTCATCCGGTCGACTCGTCTGAGATCGCGTTCCGGGCTGCGACCTCCGAAGCGTTGCGAAAGGCGTACAACGATCGGTCGTTCGAGCTGTTGGAGCCGATCATGGAGGGAGAGGTCATCACGCCTGGCGAGTATCTGGGTGAGGTGATGGAGGACCTGGCGCGCAGGCGCGGGGAAATCCGAGAACTCCTGCCGCGGGAGACCGTGCAGATCCTGCGTGTGGCGGTGCCGCTGGCAGAGACGTTCGGGTATGCCACGCGGCTGCGTTCTTTGACCCAGGGGAGGGCGACGTATTCGTTGCGCGTGGCCCGCTACGACCTTGTCCCCGAGGGGTTGAAGGAGACGATCATTCGGAGTAGAGGGTACTAGGCATGGCGAGAGAGAAGATACGCATCAAATTGCGCGGATACGATCACGAACTGGTCGAAAGCTCGATCCGCAAGATCGTCGAATCGGCGAAGGAGACGCGTGCGAAGATCTCCGGGCCGATCCCGCTGCCGACCCAGCGACGCATCTACACGGTGCTGCGATCTCCGCACATCGACAAGCGGTCGATGGAGCACTTCGAACGTCGGATCCACACTCGGCTGTTGGACATCAAAGAGCCGACCTCGGAGACGACCAACTCGCTGATGGACATCGAACTCCCCACGGGGATCGATATCGAAATCAAACTTTAGGGACCGACGGGGCAACGGAGGGTAGCGGGCGATGGCACAAGGAATCCTCGGGCGCAAGATCGGGATGACCCAGCTGTTCGTCGAAGACTACGCGGTCGGTGCCACCGTCGTCGAAGCTCAGCCCTGCACGGTGGTGCAGATCAAGACGGTGGAATCCGACGGATACAACGCCCTCCAGCTTGGATACGGTGATCTGAAGGAGTCGAAGGCGACGAAGCCGCTTCTCGGCCACTACCGGAAGGCGGACCTCGCGCCCTGTCGGCGGCTGTTCGAGGTCCGCATCGACGATCCGGAGGAATACAACGTCGGCGACGTCATCGGCGTCGACATCTTCTCCGAGGGCGAGAAGATCGATGTCGCCGGGGTCTCCAAGGGACTCGGGTTTCAGGGCGTCGTCAAGCGCTGGAACTTCGCCGGCGGACCGAAGTCGCACGGATCCCACTTCCATCGGCGTCCCGGTTCGATCGGAATGTGCGTGAAGCCCGGACGCGTGATGAAGGGGAAGAAGCTGCCCGGACACACGGGGGCCCGACGGGTGACGGTGAAAGGATTGCAGGTCCTTCGCGTCGATCCCGAGCGGAACCTGATCGTGTTGAAAGGGTCCACCCCGGGGGCGCGTGGAACGATTCTGGAATTGGGGAAGCGGCATGGCTGAGGCGAGGCTGTTTCAGTTCGCCGGGGAGGACGATCCCCAGGCGCAGACGCTCGATGAGCGCCTGTTCGGCGCGACGGTCAACGGAGACCTCCTCTACCGTGCCGTCCGGATGCAGCTGGCCAAGCGCCGGCAGGGGACGCACTCGACGAAGACGCGCGGCGAAGTGAGCGGCGGTGGGCGAAAGCCTTGGCGGCAGAAGGGGACCGGACGGGCGAGGGCGGGCTCCCGTCGATCGCCGCTGTGGGTCGGCGGCGGAACGATGTTCGGCCCGAAGCCGAGATCCTATGAGTCAAAGCTGACGCGAAAGATGAAGCGTGGAGCCCTCCTCTCCGCGCTGTCCGACCGCGCCTATGCGGAGAGGGTGACCCTGATCGACCGGATCGCGTTTGAGGAGCCGAAGACGAGGGCCGCCGTCGCGTTGCTCGATCGCCTGGGCCTATCGGGCAGCACGTTGGTCGTCGTCGGTTCGGCGGAGTACGTTCGATCGGTCAAGAAGTCGTTCACCAACCTCCCCCGGGTGAAGTGCATCGCCTGCGGGGGGGTCAACGTTTATGACGTCCTTCGCCACGAAGATTTGCTGATGACCGTGAGCGCGGTGGAGGAGTTGGAGGAGAGGTTCCGGACATGACGAGGTATGCGCATCCCGAGGACGTGCTGATTGCGCCGATCCTGACCGAGAACACGTGGCAACAGATGGAGGATCGGAAGTACGCGTTTCGGGTGGCGCTTGGCGTGAACAAGATCCAGATCAAAAGGGCGGTCGAGGATCTGTTCAAGGTTCACGTGGAGAAGGTGTGGACCGCGAACATGAAGGGGAAGCCTCGACGCGAACGGCTCAGTCAGCTCCATGGTCGAACCTCCCGGTGGCGAAAGGCGATCGTCCGCCTCGCCCCCGGTGATCGGATCGACATCATGGGAGGGTAAGCGTTATGGCGCTCAAGCGATACAAACCGACATCTCCAGGCCGCCGCCACGCCGAGCATCCGGACTTCGGCGGACTGTCCGACGTCGCCCCCGAGAAGAGCCTGCTGCAGCCGATCCGGAAGACCGGCGGTCGGAACAGCCAGGGACGGATCACGTCCCGATGGCGAGGCGGGGGGCACAAGCGCCGATACCGCTTGATCGACTTCGTGCGCGACAAGGACGGGATCCCGGCGCGCGTGGTCACGCGTGAGTACGACCCGAATCGTTCAGCGTGGATCACGCTGTTGCACTATGCCGACGGAGGGAAGCGCTACATCCTCGCGCCGATGGAGCTGGAGATCGGCGCGCGGGTCGAGGCGGGAGAGACGGCGGAGATCCGCGTCGGCAACGCGATGCCTCTGTCGCGCATTCCGCTCGGTTCGGTGATCCACAATCTGGAGTTCTCCCCCGGAAGCGGCGGCAAGATCGCCCGGTCGGCCGGAACGTCGGCGAAGCT
Source organism: uncultured Thermotogae bacterium (assembly GCA_964530075.1). GTDB lineage: Bacteria > Bipolaricaulota > Bipolaricaulia > UBA7950 > UBA9294 > JANQEA01. Next base: position 33,269 of record CAZGXU010000011.1, on the reverse strand, counting down.
GATCGGCAAGGAGGGGAAGCGCGCCCACATCCGCCTCCCGTCGGGCGAGGTTCGTATCTTCAGCACGGCGTGCCGCGCGACGATCGGCGAGGTCTCGAACCCGGATCACAAGAACATCAAGCATGGGAAGGCCGGGCGCGTGAGGCATCTGGGGCGAAAGCCCCGAGTCCGCGGCGTCGCGATGAACCCGGTCGACCATCCACACGGCGGAGGAGAAGGGCGCGCGCGCGTCGGAAGGCCGCAGGTCTCGCCGACCGGGAAGCTGGCCAAGGGCGGCCGGACGCGGAAGAAGCGGAAGAAGTCGAGCGCCCTGATCGTGCGCCGCGCCGGCAAGGGCCGGCGGTAAGGAGCAGGCATGCCGAGGTCGACGAAGAAGGGACCGTACGTGCAGGAGAGCCTTCAGAAGAAGGTCCAGCGTGCGAAGCGGGGTGACATCGCGGAGATCACGACGTGGTCGCGTTCCTCGATGATCACGCCGGAGATGGTCGGGTTGACGATCAAGGTCCACAACGGCAAGGTGCACGTGCCGGTCTACGTCGTCGAAAACATGGTCGGCCACAAACTGGGTGAGTTCGCGCCGACGCGGACCTTCCGGGGCCACGGCGGAATGAAGAAGAAGCGGGCTCCCGGCCTGACGTAGGAGAGACATGATGAAAGCACGGGCGGTCTCGAAGTACGTACGCATCTCGCCGCGAAAGGCGAGGCTGGTCGTCGACGCGATCCGAGGGAAGGGCGTGAACGAGGCGCTTCGGATCGTCTACCTCTCGACCAGGAAGGCGGCGAGGCCGATCCGCAAGACCCTCGAGTCGGCGATCGCGAACGCCGAGAACAACTACGATGTCGACGTCGACGGCCTGTTCGTCGTCGAGGCGACGGTCGACATGGGGAGGGCGCTCCGCCGAATGAGACCCCGTGCGTACGGGCGGGCGGACATCGTCCGCCGGCCGACGAGCCACATCACGATCGTCGTGGGTGACAGGGAGAGTGAACCGTAATGGGGCAGAAGGTCCATCCGATCGGGTTTCGAGTCGGGGTGAACCGAAAATGGGTGTCGAACTGGTTCAACCCGAAGCTCGCCCCCGAGTACATCGCCGAGGATCGACGGATTCGCGACCTGATCTACGACCGGTACCGCCGCGCGTCGGTTTCGGAGGTGAACATCGAGCGATCGAAAGAGGATCGCGTCTCGATCGTCATCCGGTCCGCGCGTCCGGGGATCATCATCGGCCGAGGCGGGAGCGAGATCGAGAAGCTTCAACAGGCCCTCGAGGAACTGACGAATCGGACGGTGAGGATCTCGATCCAGGAGATCGAGCGACCGGACCTCGAGGCGCGTTTGGTCGCTCAGGACATCGCGATTCAGATCGAGAACCGAACGGCACCGGCTCGGGCGATGAAAGAAGCGATGCGACGCGTGATGGGGGCCGGCGCCCAGGGGATCAAGATCAAGGTCAGCGGCAGGCTCGGCGGCGGGGACATCGCTCGCTCGATCACGATGAAGGAAGGAAGGATCCCGCTTCAGACGCTCCGCGCTGACATCGACTACGGATTGGTCGAAGCGCGGACCAAGTACGGGAACATTGGCGTCAAGGCGTGGGTGTTCCGCGGAGAGCGCCCGCACCGAGGGAAGCAGGACGAGGTAACCTGACATGGCACTTCTCTTTCCCAAGCGAACGAAGTATCGCAAGACCCACCGAGGACGCCGAAGGGGGAAGGCGACCCGCGGGGGCCAGGTCGAGTTCGGCGAGTACGGGATCCAGTCACTCGAGCCGGCCTGGATCACCGCGGCGCAAATCGAGGCCTGCCGAACGACGATCGCCCGAACGACTCAGCGCGGCGCTCGGATCTGGATCCGCGTCTTCCCCGACAAGCCGATCACGAAGCATCCGGCGGAGGCGCGTATGGGGAAAGGGAAGGGTGTGGTCGACCATTGGGTCGCGTCCGTCCGCCCGGGAACTGTCCTGTTCGAGATCGCCGGGGTCGGTGACCAGCAGGCGAAGCGGATCCACGAGCTCGTCGGGCACAAGCTTCCGGTTCGCACGCGGTTGAAGCGACGGATCGTGCTCGGGGGCGAGGTATGAACGCGGCGGAATTGCGCGAGCTGACGATGGACGAGCTCGTACAGCGGGAGGCGGATCTGAAGCGTAAGCTGTTCAACCTCCGTTTCCAGCGCGCGAGCGGGGAGCTTGACAACACGGCCGAGCTGAAGAAGACCCGCCGGGAGATCGCGAGGGTGATGACGGTGATGGGGCAGAGGACGCAGGAGGCGACGCGATGAAGAAGGTCAAGGTCGGACGGGTCGTGAGCGATCGCATGACGCAGACGATCGTCGTTCGAGCGGAGGAGTGGCGCCTCCACCCGCGATATCGGAAGCACATCCGCAGGCACTTCAAGTTCCACGCTCACGATCCGCGCGAGGAAGCGTCGATCGGCGACCTGGTGAGGATCGAGGAGTGTCGCCCCCTCAGCCGGCTGAAGCGGTGGCGATTGGTCGAAATCCTCGAGAAGGCGGAGGGATAGTCATGATCCAAATGCAGACGATGTTGAAGGTGGCGGACAACTCCGGCGCGAAGGCCGTCCGCTGCATCAACGTGCTCGGTCCCTCCCATCGCCGGGTCGGCGAGATCGGCGACATCGTCGTCGGGTCGGTCCGGAAGCGGCTGCCGACGAGCGACATCGAGAAGGGTCAGATCGTGCGCGGCGTGATTGTGCGCACGCGCCGCCCGTATCGCCGGAAGGACGGAACGTACGTTCGGTTCGACGACAATGCGATCGTGCTGATCAACCCTCAAGGCGAGCCGGTCGGAACGCGCGTCTTCGGCCCGGTGGCAAGGGAGCTGCGCGATAAGCGGATGATGCGGATCATCTCCCTCGCGCCCGAGGTCCTGTAGGAGAGCGGGGATGAAGAAAATACACAAGGGAGATCGCGTTCAGGTCATCGCGGGGAACGACCGCGGAAGGATCGGCCGGGTCCTCGCGGTCATTCCGGGGAAGAACCGGATCATCGTCGAGAACGTGAACATGATCACCAAGCACCAACGGGCGACGCAGAGCCTCCGTCAGCCGGGGATCATCGAACGCGAAGGGACGATCGACATGTCGAACGTCCTGCTGATCTGCCCGGAGTGCGACGAGCCGACCCGCATCGGGTTCACCGAGGTCGAGGGACGGAAGATGCGCCTCTGTAAGCAATGCGGGGAGATCTTCGAGTGATGATGCTACGCGAACGATACCTGAAAGAGATCGCCCCCAAGTTGAGGGAGGAGCTGGGGCTGTCCAACGTGATGGAGATCCCTCGCGTGTTGAAGGTGATCGTCAACATGGGCGTCGGCGACAAGGACAACCCGAAGGTGCTCGAGGGCGCGGTGAGCAACCTCGCCAAGATGACCGGTCAGCGGCCCGTCGTCACCAAGGCGAAGAGGTCGATCTCCGACTTCAAGTTGGTGCAGGGAGATCCGATCGGCTGCATGGTGACGCTCCGTCGGGATCGAGCCTACGAGTTTCTCAACCGGCTGTTCAACGTGGTCCTTCCGGGGATCCGCGACTTCCGCGGGCTCTCGTCGGGCTCGTTCGACGGTCGGGGGAACTACACGCTCGGGCTGAGCGAGCAGATCACGTTCCCGGAGGTCGAGTACAACGAGATCGTGAAGTCGCAGGGGATGGACATCACGATCGTGACCTCGGCGCGGACGGATCGCGAAGGATACGCGCTGCTCAAGGGATTGGGACTCCCGTTCAAGGACTAGGGGGCGAAGATGGCACGAACGTCTCTGATCGTGAAGAGCAAGAGGACGCCGAAGTTCAAGGCGCGAGCGTACCATCGCTGCACCCTGTGCGGGCGTCCTCATGGGTACATCCGCGATTTCGGGATCTGCCGACTGTGCTTTCGCAAGTTGGCGCATCACGGCGAGATCCCCGGCGTGAAGAAGGCGAGCTGGTAAGGGGAGAAGATGATTCCATATCCGATAGGCGACATGCTCACGCGGATACGAAACGCGAATCGCCGCTATCACCGCGATGTGATGATGCCTCACTCCAGGATGAAGGAGTCGATCGCAAGGATCCTCGAGCAGGAGGGGTACATCGAGGGATTCGAAGTGATCGAGGAGGAGCCACAATCCCGGCTTCGGATTCGGCTCAAGTACAAGGGGGAACGAACGGCGGCGAAGCGGGCGATCAGCGAGATCCGCCTTGTGAGCAAGCCGAGCCGACGCGTCTATGCGGGCAAGGGCGAGATCCCGCAGCCGCTCGCTGGCATGGGGATTGCGATCGTCTCGACGTCGCAGGGAATCCTGTCGGGGAGAGAGGCGCGGGCACGCGGGATCGGCGGCGAGGTCCTCTGCGAAGTCTGGTAGGGAGAGAGCGATGTCCAAGGTTGGCAAGGTTCCGATCGCGATTCCCGACGGAGTGAAGGTCTCCGTCGGTGCGAACGCGTTCACGGTCGAGGGGAAGCACGGGCGCCTCGAGCAGCCTTTCCGCTCCGGCATGGTGGAGATCGTCGTCCGCGACGGCGAAGCGACGGTCACGCGGCGTAGGGAAGGCAAAGAGTACCGCGCCTTCCACGGGCTGTACCGGAGCCTGTTGGCGAACATGGTCCACGGTGTCTCGCAGCGATGGGAGAGGACGCTGCTCGTTCGCGGTCTCGGGTATCGAGCCCGGCTCCAGGGGAACATGCTGATCCTCGATCTGGGCTATTCGGCGCCGATGGAGTACAAGCTTCCGCACGGCGTGGAGGCGGAGGCTCCGAACCCGAACGAGATCGTCCTTCGCGGCGCGGACAAACAGCAGGTCGGCCAGGTCGCCGCGGAGATCCGGGCTTTCCGGAAGCCGAACGTGTATGACGGCAAGGGGATTCGGTACAGGAACGAGCAGGTCATCCAGAAGGCCGGCAAGCTCGGCGGCCCTGGGGCCGCGGGGTAGGGAGTGTGAAGGCGATGGCAAGATCCGGTCGAGCCGCCGAACGGCTCAAACGGCACAGACGGATCCGGCGAAAGATCCGTGGAACGAGCGAGCGGCCTCGCCTCTGTGTGACCAAGACGCTGCGGCACCTCTATGCGCAGGTGATCGATGACGAGAGCGGCCGGACGCTGGCCCAGGCGTCGACGCTCGAGCCGCGGATCCGCGGGGACATCTCCGGGCCGAACGTCGTTGCGGCGGAGAAGCTCGGGACGATCCTGGCCGAGCGAGCATCGCAGGAAGGGATCGAGAGGGTCGTCTTCGATCGGGGTGGCCACCCGTATCACGGGGTGATCTCCTCCTTCGCGGAGGCGTGTCGCAAAGGGAGATTGCGATTTTGAGAACCCACGACGAGTTCGAGAACGAGATTATCGACATCCGCCGGGTGAGCAAGGTCACGAAGGGGGGACGGAACCTCCGATTCCGTGTCACGATTGTCGTTGGGGACAGGGACGGTCGGGTTGGCGTCGGCGTCGGGAGCACGACCGAGATTCCCCGCGCGATCCAGCAGGCGATCCGCGACGCGAAGAAGAACGTCATCCACGTCAACATGGACGAGAGGACGATCCCCCATGAGGTGACCGGCAAGTTCAAGGCCGGCCACGTGTTGCTCAAGCCGGCACACCCCGGGACCGGCGTGATCGCCGGTACGACGGTCGGCGCGATCTGTCGGCTCGCCGGGATCGACGACGTGTTGACCAAGTCGATCGGAACGACCAACCCGCTCACCCTGTCGCGCGCGGCGATTGACGGACTCGCGCATCTGCGGAGCCGCCGGGAGATCGGGGAACTGCGCGGGGTCGCGGCAGACAGGGAGGACACGGATGAGGCTTGAGGACCTCCGCCCGACCCGGGGGAGCAGGCATCGTCGGAAGCGCGTCGGACGCGGGTACGGCTCCGGTCTCGGCGGCCACGAGAGCGGCCGCGGGACGAAGGGGCAGAATTCACGCAGCGGTGGGGGCGTCCGACTCGGTTTCGAGGGCGGCCAGACGCCGATCTGGATGCGCTTCCCGAAACGGGGATTCCGCAATTTCACACGCACCGACTGCGCCTGCGTCAACGTCGACACCCTCGGTGATCGGTTCGACGCGAACGCCGAGATCGATCCGGATACCCTTCGCGAGGCGAGGATTCTCAAGGGCCGGATCGAGCGTGTGAAGATCCTCGGACGGGGCGAACTGACCAAGCCGCTCGTCGTCCGAGCCCACCAGTTCACCTCGGAAGCGAAGCGGAAGATCGAAGCTGCGGGAGGAAGGGCCGAGGTGATCTAGAGATGTGGGAGAAGTTCGCCACCCTGTTCAAGGTTCCCGAGCTGCGAAAGCGCATTCTGTTCACCCTCGGTGCGATCATCATCATCCGACTGGGGACCCACATCACGGTCCCCGGCGTCGATGCGGAGGTGCTGCGCAACTTCTTCGCCCAACAAGCGGGCGGGATCTTCGACTTCTTCAACATGTTCACCGGAGGCGCGTTGCGGCGCTTCTCGCTGTTCGCCCTCGGCGTGACCCCCTACATCAACGCGTCGATCATCTTCAGCCTGCTGACCGCGGTCATCCCGAAGCTGAAGGAGCTCCAGCAGCAGGGGCGCGAGGGACGGCGGAAGATCACCTCCTACACGCGGTACGCGACGGTCGCGCTGGCGATCGTGCAGGGGGCGGCGATGACCTCGCTCATCCGAAGTGCGATGCCCGCGGGAGCGGGGATGTGGTTCTACGTCACGACGATCGTAGCGTTGACGGCCGGGACGATCTTCCTGATGTGGCTCGGCGAGCGGATCACCGAGAACGGGATCGGAAACGGGATCAGCATGATCATCATGATCAGCATCCTGTCGCGATTCCCGGCCAACCTCCTCCAACTGTGGACCGACATCAGCACGGGGACGGTCCACGCGGTCTGGGGGCTGGCGTTCATCGCGCTGCTGATCGTCGTCGTCGCCGGAATGACGATGGTCCAACAGGGACAGCGGAAGATCGCGATCCAGTACGCGAAGCGGACGATGGGCCGCCGGATCTACGGCGGTCACACGTCGCACCTCCCGTTGCGGGTCAACCAGGGCGGGGTCATCCCGGTCATCTTTGCGTCGGCGCTGCTCAGCCTTCCGGTGACCCTGTTCAACGCGATCCCCGGCCTCGCGTGGATCGTGCCGTACGTCCAGACTGGGAGCATGGCGTATATCCTCGCGTACGTCCTGCTGATCTTCTTCTTTACGTACTTCTACAGCTCGATCGTCTTCGATCCGAACGACATCGCGAAGAACGTCCGTGAGGCCGGGGGATTCATCCCCGGGGTCAGACCCGGGAAGCCGACGGCCGACTACATCACCGCCGTCCTCAACCGGATGCTGCTGATCGGTGCGCTCTTCCTCTCGATCGTCGCGGTGATCCCGTTCATTCTGTCGACGTTAAGCGGCTCGCAGAGCATGTTCCTGATCGGCGGGACGTCGCTGCTGATCGTGGTCGGCGTCGGGATCGACACGCTGATGCAGATCGAGGCCCACCTCGTCATGCGTCACTACGAGAGCCTGACGAAGTCCGGGCGGCTGCTCGGCCGACGGGGATAGGGATGCTGTCGCGAGTGGTGCTCCTCGGTCCCCCCGGAGCCGGGAAGGGGACGCAGGCGAAGAGGATCTCCCATGCGACCGGTCTCGTTCACCTCTCCTCGGGGGACATCCTTCGGGACGAAGTCGCGCAACGGACAGGGCTCGGACGGACGGCGAGCTCCTTCATGGAGCGCGGCGAGCTGGTCCCGGACAAGCTGATCATCGACATGATCCGCGGCCGGATCGAATCGGCCGGGACGGGCTTCCTCCTCGACGGATTCCCGCGGACGGTCGAACAGGCCGAAGCGCTCGGTGAGTTCGCGCCGCCGGACGTCGTGATCAACATCGAGATCGCCCGCGAGGAGGTCGTCCGGCGGTTGACGGCGCGACGGGTCTGCGAGAACTGCGGGGTGATCTACAACCTGCTCTACGATCCACCGGCGGACGAATCGACGTGCGCCGCGTGCGGCGGCAGGCTGCTGCAGAGGGACGACGACAAGCAGGAAGTCATCGAGAATCGATACGACGTGTACGAGCGTTCGACGGCACCGCTGATCGAATACTACCGAGATCGCGGGCTGTTGAGCACCGTGGACGGAACGCGCTCGAGCGACGCGATTTCCTCTGAGATCATGGCGATCCTGTCCGGATGATCCGGCTGAAATCGGCGGCCGACATCGCCGTCATGCGAGAAAACGGCGGCGCCCTGGCCGGAATCCTGCGAGCGCTCTGCCGGGAGATCCGCCCGGGGCGGACGACGGCGTACTATGACCGGCTCGCCGAAGGGCTGATCCGCGACCGTGGCGGGCAACCGGCGTTCAAGGGCTACCGGGGGTATCCGGCGACGATCAACGCGTCGATCAACGACGAGGTGGTTCATGGGATCCCGTCGGAGGATCGACGGCTTCACGAAGGGGACGTGTTCTCGATCGACATCGGGCTCGTCCGAAACGGCCTGTACGTTGATGCGGCAACGACGGTCGCGGTCGGTGAGGTCGACAGCGAGGCGCTCCGGCTGCTCGAAGTCGGGGAGCGAAGCTTGTGGGAAGGGATTGGGCAAGTTACAATTGGAAACCGGTTGTCCGACATCTCGCACGCGATCGGATCCTTCGTTGCCGAGAAAGGATTTCACGTGGTGAAGGAGTACGTCGGACACGGAATCGGGAGAGCGTTGCACGAGGATCCACAGATCCCGAACTACGGTCCGCCCGGAACGGGGATACGGCTGAGACCGGGAATGAGCTTCGCTATCGAGCCGATGGTGAAGACCGATCCGCTCCCTACGAAGGTGAAGGCGGACAACTGGACCGTCGTGACGGGATCGGGTGGATTGTCTGTGCATTTCGAACATACGATCGCTCTGACAGAGGATGGAGCGATCGTCCTGACACAAGGAGGTGACACGGGGCGGAGTGGCGACGAATGAGCGACGCGGGAAAAAGGACGTGATCCGCCAGCGCGGCGAGGTCATCGAGAGCCTTCCGAGCTCGATGTTCCGGGTCCGGCTGGACAACGGTCACGTCGTTCTCTGTCACATCTCCGGTCGGATCCGCAAGCACTACATCCGGATCTTGACGGGGGATCGCGTGATCGTGGAGTTCTCGCCGTACGACCTGTCCAAGGGACGGATCGTCTATCGAGAGAGCTGATCCAAACGCCCGGCCATCGATGAAAGTGCGAAGCTCGGTCAAGAAGATGTGCGCCAAGTGCAAAGTGATCCGTCGCGAAGGGCGGCTGAGGGTCGTCTGCCGAAATCCGAAGCACAAGCAGCGGCAAGGGTAAGGGGAGAGCGTATGGCGCGAATAGCCGGAGTCAATCTGCCGAACAACAAGCGGATCGAGGTCGCGCTGACCTACATCTACGGCATCGGGAGGTCGAGGGCGGCTGAAGTGATTGAACAGACCGGAATCTCGCCCGATGTCCGTGTAAAGGACTTGACGGAGAACGAGGTCAACGCGCTCCGACGTGAGATCGAGCAACTCATCGTCGAGGGGGACCTCCGCCGGCGTGTCCAAGGGAGCATTCAGCGGCTGAAGGACATCAACGCCTACCGTGGGATTCGCCACAAGAGGCGACTTCCGGTTCGCGGACAGCGCACGCGCTCCAACGCGCGGACGTGGAAGGGACCTCGGCCGGCGAAGGCCGGGAAGAAGAGGTAGAGATGGCGAAGAACGTCAAGCTCGAACGGGCTCAAGTCCATATTCACGCGACGTTCAACAACACGATCATCACGGTCACCGACCTGAACGGGAACCCGGTCACGTGGAAGAGCCCCGGGGTCGTGGGGTACAAAGGCTCGCGCAAGGGGACCCCGTATGCGGCTCAGATTGCGGCGGAGTCCCTGTCGCGTGAGATGAAGGACATGGGGATCCGTTCGGTGATGATCGAGGTGAAGGGGACCGGTTCGGGGAGGCAGTCGGTGATTCAGACGATCAAGTCATCCGGTATCCGCGTCGAAGAAGTGAAGAATGTCACGCCGGTGTCTCACAGTAAGGGGAGACGATAATGGGGCGAGATACGGGCGCGAAATGCAAGCAATGTCGTAGGGAAGGTGAAAAGCTCTTCCTCAAAGGGGAGCGGTGCTACACGCAGAGCTGCGCGGTGACCCGCAAGTCGAAGCCGCCGGGGGAAGGACCCAGGAGGCGCAGACCGCGGAGGAGCCAATATCAGCTGCATCTCCGCGAGAAGCAGAAGGCGCGGCGGATCTACGGACTTCGTGAGCGTCAATTCCGCAACTACGTCGCGCTGGCGAAGCGGAAGAGGGGCGTCACCGGCGAGGCGCTGCTAACCTTCCTGGAGCAGCGGATGGACAACATGGTCTATCGGGCCGGCTTTGCGTCGTCCAGGCAGCAGGCCCGCCAGATGATCACGCACGGGCATTTCGAGCTGAACGGCCGTGCGACCAACGTCCCATCGGTCCTCCTCCGGGAGGGAGACCTCGTTGCCGTCAAGGAGGGGCGACGCGAGCGCGTCAAGGCGATCGTCGAAGCGGCGCTCGATCGCGATCCTCCGGCGTGGCTCGAGCGGAACGCGGATACCATGAGATTCCAAGTGATCGCCATGCCCAACGTCGAGCAGACGGGGCAGAACATCGCGGCGAACCTCATCGTCGAGTTCTACTCCCGCTAGGAGGTGGCGATGGACGAAGTGGTCTTCCCGAAGAACATCAAGGTCGAGGAACTGACCAAGACCAGCGGCAAGATCGTGATCGAGCCCCTGGAGCGCGGATTCGGCACCACGCTGGGCAATTCGCTGCGGCGGACGCTTCTCACGGCGATTCCCGGCGCAGCCGTCGTCCGCGTCCGGTTCGCCGGCAAGTATCACGAGTACGACACGATCGAGGGGAACAAGGAGGACGTCCTCGAGATCATCCTCAACCTGAAGAGCCTCGCCCTCCGCGTGCACGGGGACGAACTGCAGCGGATCACGCTGGTGAAGAAGGGCGCGGCGAAGGTGACTGCCGCCGATCTGGATCTCCCCCCGGGCGTCGAGGTGATCGACCCCAACGTCCACATCGCCACCCTGAACAGCAAGGGGGCGTTGGACATCGAGCTGGAAGTCGAAACGGGCTTCGGATACGTGCCGGCCGAGCTGAACCGACTCGAGGACGCTCCGCTGTCCGTCATTCCGATCGACGCCGATTTCTCGCCGGTGCGAAAGGTGAACTTCGTCGTCGAGGAGACGCGCGTCGGCGGGAGAACCGGATTCGAGCGGCTCGTCCTGGAGATGACGACCAACGGCGGGATCAAGCCGGAGGAGGCCCTGTCCGAGGCGAGCCGTCTGTTGAAGCGACACCTGGACCTGTTCGATGACTTCGCCGAGCACCCGTACGGGATCTCGGCCGAGGAGGCCGAGGAGGCCGAGGCGGAGGAGCTGGCGATCCCGCTCGTCGACCTCGACATCGATCAGCGTGCCTGCAACCTGCTGCACGAAGCGGACATCACGATGCTGAACCAGCTCCTCGAGCACCCGCGCGAGGAGCTCCTCGACATCCACGGGTTCGGTGGGAAGACGCTGAGCAAGGTCGAGGACCGCCTGGCGGAGCTGGGCTACGCCCTGAAGAGCGAAGGGGAGGTCAAGGATGAGGCATAGGCGGACCGTCGACAAGATCGGGATGGTGCGCGCACATCGGAAGAGCGTCCTCGCCAACCTCGCCAGCGCCCTGATCCTGAACGCGAAGGTCGACACGACGTACGCGCGCGCGCGCGCCGGACAGCGCTTCACCGAGCGGCTGATCACCCTGGCCCGGCGGGGCGACCTTCACGCTCGACGGCTCGCGTTCTCGCGGCTGCAGGACAAGGCCGCCGTCGACAAGCTGTTCGGGGAGATCGGCCCGAAGTATCAGGATCGCTCCGGGGGGTACACGCGCGTCGTCAAGCTCGGCCCACGCCGCGGCGACGGGGCCGAGATGGCCCGCCTGATGCTGATCGAGACCTAGCTAGAAGCCACACACCTACGAGGAGAAGATGGCGGCTCCCCGTGCGAGGATCGCGCGGGGTGCGTTCACGTTTGGCGGCCGGCCGCGGGACGGAGCCGTGCGCTCAGCCGGCCGATCATGTCCTCGGTCATCGAAGCGAGATCGTAGCGGGGCGTCCAGCCCCATTCCTCCCTCGCAGCGCGGTCGTCGACGGTGCACGGCCAGGAGTCCGCGATCGCCTGGCGGAAGTCCGGCACGTACTCGCAGGCGAAGTCGGGGATGTGCTTTCGAATCTCGGCGGCGAGCTCCTCGGCCGAGAAGCACATCGCTCCGACGTTGAAGTTGGCGTGATGGACCAGTCTCGACGGATCGGCCTCCATCAGGTCGATCGTCGCCTTGATACAGTCGGGCATGTACATCATCGGGAGTCGCGTGTCCGGCCGGACGAAGCACGTGTAGCGGCCCGTCTCGATCGCTTGGTAGAAGATGTCGACGGCGTAGTCGGTCGTCCCCCCACCGGGCGGCGTCTCGCTCGAAACGATCCCCGGATAGCGAAGGCCGCGGACGTCGAGGCCGAATCGGCGGACGTAGTACTCCGCGAGGAGTTCCCCGGACACCTTGGTGATCCCGTACATCGTCGTCGGCAGGAGGACCGTCTCCTGAGGCGCGCAGTCGCGGGGCGTCTCCGGACCGAAGACGGCGATCGAGCTCGGCACGAATATCTGGGAGATTCCGCGTTCCCTCGCGACCTCGAGCACGTTGACGAGGCCGTCGATGTTCACGCGCCATGCGAGGCTCGGATGCTCCTCGCCCCGGGCCGACAGGATCGCCGCGAGGTGGTAGATGGTGTCGATTCCGTGATCCCCGGTGACCCGCTCGAGGCCTTCCCTCACTGTGACGTCGACGGTCTCGAACGGACCCGAGTCGCGGAGGGCCGGCCGGGGCGCGGTCCGATGGCCGGCGGCGACGACGTTATCGCCCCCGTAGCGCTCGCGCAGGGCCAACGTTAGCTCCGATCCGATCTGGCCGACCGCCCCAGTGACAAGGACCTTCTTCCGATTCGTCAAACCCGATCCCTCCCGTTCCGTTCGCGATGTGCGCAGATTGTACGCGAGTCGGTTGGAGACAGGTAGGTGGCACCTTGTCCGGTGAGGGGGGCCGCGCGATCGTCTTCCTGACGACGGTGTTGAGATTGGGAACGATGCGCTCATCCTTTCAATCCTGAACTAGGATTGCGCTGTCGCGACGCTCGTCCTATACTCGCCCGGTCGTGATCAAGGCGATCGGTATCGACATCGGGGGAACGTTCATCGATGTGGTCCTGGCCGGGCCGAACGGAGCCCGGCTGGTCAAGATCCCGTCGACGCCCGACGCGCCGCACCGCGGCGTCCTCGGCGGGTTGGAGGAACTGATCGGGCGCGGGGCGCTCGATCCGGGAAGCGTGGGAACGGTCGCCCACGGCTCGACGATCGCGACGAACGCGCTCCTGGAAGGGAAGTGGGCGCGGACCGCTCTGATCACGACCCGGGGGTTCCGGGACGTGCTCGAGATCGGCCGGCAGAATCGGTCGGACCTGTACGACCTGTCGATCGAGCGGCCGAAGCCGATCGTCCCGCGGGATCTGCGATACGAACTGACGGAACGGGTCGACGCCGAGGGTCGCGTCGTCACCCCGCTCGACCCCGACGAGGCGAAGCGGCTGATCGCTCGATTGCGCGAGGCGCGCGTCGAGGCGATCACTGTCGTCCTCCTCTTTTCCTACTTGAACCCGGCGCAAGAGCGACGGGTCGGGCGAACCCTCTCCGAATCGCTCGACGTCCCGGTGACGCTGTCGAGCGACGTCCTGCCGGAGTTTCGCGAGTACGAGCGGACGTCGACGGCGGTGATCTGCGCCGCACTCCGACCGGTGATCGGTCGGTACCTCGGGGAGCTGGAACGCGGAGCGGGGGAGATGGGACTTCCGTCGAACTGGCGGATCATGCAGTCGAGCGGGACGGTGACCGACGGGCGGAACGCCGAGGAGGAGCCGGTCCGGATCCTCCTCTCCGGGCCGGCGGCCGGCGTGCAGGGGGCGAGGGCGGTCGGCGATCTCGCCGGAGAGCGCGACCTGATCACGATGGACATGGGCGGGACGAGCTGCGACGTCTCGTTGATCCATGCGGGGGCCCTCGCGTGGACCACGTCCGGCTCGGTCGGCGGGCACCCGACGGCGCAGCGGATGATCGGGATCCACACGATCGGCGCCGGCGGCGGGAGCATCGCGCGGATCGATCCGGGCGGGGCGTTGCGGGTCGGCCCCCGGAGCGCCGGCGCACTCCCCGGGCCGGCCTGCTACGGTCGCGGTGGCGCGCTCCCGACGGTCACCGACGCGCACGTCGCGTTGGGGCACCTCCTTCCCGACTTCCCGCTCGGCGGCCTCCCGCGGCTCGATGTCGAGGCGGCCCGCGCGGCGATCGGCCGGGTCGCCGAGCCCCTGGCGCTGTCGATCGAGGACGCGGCCGAGGGGATCCTGGAGATCGCCGACGCGGCGATGGAACGAGCGATCCGGGTCATCTCGATCGAGCGGGGGCACGACCCGCGCGAGTACGCCCTCCTCGCCTTCGGCGGGGCCGGTCCGCTACACGCGGTCTCGATCGCCAGGCGGCTGTCGATCCCTCGCGTCCTCGTCCCCGCGACCGCCGGGGTCCTGTCGGCCCTCGGCCTCCTGACCTCCGAAGTCGGATACGATGCGAGCCGGAGCGTCGTCCGTCGGCTTTTCGCGCTCGATGTCGACGATGTCCGTAGTGTCGTTGCTGAACTGAAGGCACAGGGGGTCGGCGTCCTCCTCGCCCAGGGGATCGAGGAGTCCGAGATCCGCTGCGCCGTCTCCGCTGATCTGCGCTACGTCGGGCAGTCGCACGAGCTGAACGTGCCGTTTGCGGAGGGCTCGGGCACCGAGCTATCGGGATCGCTCGACGCGCTCGTCGGCGCGTTTCACGCCGAGCACGAGACGCGGTTCGGGCATTCCGATCCGGACGAGGAGACCGAACTGGTCACGCTGCGCGTCCGCGCCGTCGGCCCTCCCTCCCTCCCCGACGTCCCGCGCTTCGCCGCCGACGAGACGTTTGCCGAAAGGACAGCTCGGGTTCGCTTCACCGGCGTCGGTTGGATCGAGACGCGGATCCTCTCCCGAGGGACGCTCGCCGAAGGGGACGCGATCGAAGGGCCCGCGATCGCGATCGGCAGCGACGCGACGCTTCTCGTCCCTCCCGGCGTCGCGGGGCGGTGCGACCGGGCTGGGACGATCTTCCTGGAGGTGCGATGACACGCGGGAGCGCCTCGATCGACGCGATCACGCTCGAGGTCCTCCGCCACGCGCTCACCGCGGTGGCGGAGGAGATGAACGCGAATCTGATCCGCTCGGCGTACAGCCCGAACATCAAGGAGCGGCGGGACTGCTCGAGCGCCCTCTTCGACGCAGCGGGACAGATGGTCTCTCAGGCCGAGTCGATCCCCGTCCATCTCGGCGCGATGCCGTACTCGGTCGCCGCGGCGGTTGCCGCCGTCGACTCCTTCTCCCCCGGCGACATCGTCGTCCTCAACGACCCGTACGTCGGCGGTGCACATCTTCCGGACATCACGTTCGTTGCCCCGGTCTTCGCCGGCGACCGGCTCGTCGCGTTCGCCGCCAACCGGGCGCACCACGCCGACGTCGGCGGCAAGGAACCGGGAAGCCTCTCCGGGGACACGGTCGAGATCTATCAAGAGGGGCTCCGGATCCCGCCGGTCCGGCTCTGGCGGGGCGGGACGGTCGATCGCGATCTCCTCGAGCTGATTCTGCTGAACGTCCGAACCCCCGTGGAGCGATGGGGCGATCTCCGGGCGCAGCGCGCGGCGTGCCGGACGGGGGTCGAGCGGCTGACCGAGGTGATCGAACGCTACGGGCTCGATCGGGTCTCCGATGGGATGGCGGCGATCCTCAATTACTCCGAACGACGGATGCGCGGCGAGATCGAGCGGATGCCCGATGGGACGGCGGAGTTCGCCGACGTCCTCGATGACGACGGCGTCGAGGGCGGCCCGATCCCGGTCCGCGTGACCGTCACAATCGAAGGGGATCGGATCTCGTTCGACTTCACAGGGACCGCGGAGCAGGTCCGGGGGCCGGTCAATGCGGTCCTGGCAGTCACCTCGTCGGCGACCTTCTACGCCGTTCGGGCGATGACCGACCCCGAGATTCCGCCGAACGCGGGCTGCTACCGCCCGGTCGAGATCGTCGTTCCGGCCGGGAGCCTCGTCAATCCCACGCCCCCCGCCCCGGTCGTCGGAGGGAACCTCGAGACGTCGCAGCGGATCGTCGACGTCATCCTCGGCGCGATGGGACAGCTCGTCCCGGATCGAGCGCTCGCCGCCTGCCAGGGGTCGATGAACAACGTCGCCGTCGGCGGGACCGATCCCAGGACCGGCAACGCGTACTCCCTCTACGAGACGATCGCCGGCGGATACGGGGCGCGCCCGGACCGCGACGGCGTCGACGGGATCCACTCCCACATGACGAACACGCTGAACACGCCGGTCGAGGCGCTCGAGATCGCCTATCCGCTTCGCGTCGAGCGCTACGAACTCCGCCGCGGGAGCGGCGGCGGGGGTCGGTTCCGCGGGGGGCTCGGGATCCGCCGCGACATTCGGTCGCTCGGACCCGACACCCGCGTCTCGCTCCTCACCGAGCGGAGGGCCAGCAGGCCGTACGGGCTCGCGGGCGGCGAACCCGGGTGGCCCGGCGAGAACGTCCTCATCCGGGGCGGCGAGGAAGTCGCCCTTCCCGCCAAGGGATCGGTGACCCTCGGACCCGGCGAGATCCTCAGCGTTCGCACGCCGGGCGGCGGCGGGTACGGCCCGCCCGCGGAGCGCGACCCGGCGGCGATCGAAACCGATCGTCGGGAAGAGCGCGTCTGAACGAAAGCCCCATCCGGAGCTCGGTTCCCGGATTCCCGCGAAGTGTGTTATACTGGGTACGCGACGGGATTCCGCAGGCATCCAAGATCGACCGTGGCGAACAGTCATTCCGGTACGTAGCAACACGCGGTTCGTGGCCGAACGAGGCTCTGTAGTCGACGAGCGGAGTGACGGCCGGAGACGGAAGACAGACCGAGGACCGGGGCATCGACCCAGACGTGCCGCACGCGGTGGGTCTCCTGTGCGTCTGTGCCGAGGAGGTGAGCGATGACGGAGCGGCGAAGTCGACGGATCGAGCCGGAGACGGGAATCGGACGGCTGTGGGAGGAGGACCCGATGATCGCGGCGTGCCTCGCTCAGAGCGAGACCCTCGACGAAGCGCGCCACCACCTGCTGGACTACCTTGAGGAACTGGAGGAGGCCCTCCGTGCCGGCGCGTTCGACCTCGATCGGATCGAATGGGCGTCCGCCCTCGACGCCGTCTTCATGTTCCAGAACCTGCTCTCCCCGGAGAACGAGGCGATCGCCGGGTTCAGCACCTTGGAAGAGCTGTGGAGGCTGGCGCGCGGACACGAGGACGAGGAGGTCGAACCGGGGTTCGTCGACGAACTCCGTCACCTGTTCGGCGCGATCAACGGACGGTCGGGGATCGGGCGCGGCTGGTTCGGACGGGGGCGCGAACACGCCGTGGCTTCGGGACGGCCGAAGGAGGAGTTCCCGCGGACCGGCCGGCGCGCCGCGATGGAGCGATCCCGATTCTTGGACGAGCTCGCCGGCGAGGTGTGGCGAAGGGTCGCCGCCCACCCGAGCGGTCTCGATTCGGAGATCGTACGGCGACGGCGGGAGAACCGCCGGCGGATCCTCGCTGCCTTCGATGCGGCGGAGGGCGATTGGGACGACCCGGAGTGGCAGGCCGAGCACGTCCTGAAGGGGGTCGGCGGGGCGACGCGGTTGCAGGAGCTGGTCCCGCTCCGATCCGAGGAAGTCGCCGCTGTCCGGCTCGCCGTGCAATACGGCATTCCCTGGGGGATCACGCCCTACTACCTGTCGCTGTTCGACTTCGAGTCCGCCGATCGGACGGAGGACGGTCAGGTTCGCTCGCAGGTGATCCCGCCGCTTCATACCGTGCGTAGGATGATCGAACACCGCCGAGATCGCGCGCGGGCGCTCGACTTCATGCGCGAGCGCGACACGTCGCCCGCCGACCGGATCACGCGACGCTATCCGACCGTCGCCGTCTTCAAGGTCTGCGATACCTGCCCGCAGATCTGCGCGTACTGCCAGCGGAACTGGGAGATCTCGGACGCGATGGTCTTCGAGCGGCTCCCGGCGGCCGAGGATCTCGATCCGGGGCTCGACTGGTTCGAGGAGCACCCCGGGATCACCGACGTCCTGCTGACCGGCGGCGATCCGCTGGTCCTCGACGACCGAGTGATCGAGCATCTCCTCCGGCGGCTCGCGGCGATGGACCACGTGCGCAACATCCGGATCGGAAGCCGCGTCCCGGTGACGATGCCGATGCGGATCACCGGGGCGCTCGCCGAGCGGCTCGGGGCCTACATCGCCCCGGGCAGGCGAAACCTCGCGCTCGTCACGCACGTCGAGAGCGCCTACGAAATCACGCCGGAGCTCGCTTCATCGGTCGACCGGCTCCGTCGATGCGGGGTCCAGGTCTACAACCAGCAGGTGTTCACCGTCGAGACGAGTCGGCGCTTCCAGGCGGTCGCTCATCGGGTTGCGCTCAGGCAAGTCGGGATCGATCCGTACTACACCTTCTACACGAAGGGGAAGGAAGAACATCGCGACTACCTGGTCCCGGTCGCGCGTCTTCTCCAGGAGCGGAAGGAGGAGGCCCGGCTGTTGCCGGGGATCTTCCGGACCGACGAGGCGGTCTTCAACGTCCCCGGGCTCGGGAAGAGCCACCTTCGCGCGAAGCAGGACCGCGAGCTGATCGCCATTCGCCCCGACGGACGGCGCGTCTACTTGTTCCACCCGTGGGAGAAGGGGATCGCGCCGGTCGGCCCGTGGCCGTACGTCGACGTATCGATCCGCGCCTACCTCGATCGGCTGGCGGAGCTCGGCGAGGATCCCTCGGAGTACGACAGCATCTGGGCGTACTACTAGCGGGCTACTCCTCCGGGATCGCTGGCGCGACCAGGACCGCTTCCCACGTCAGGTGGTACGTCGTCCCGTTGACCTTCTGCGTGCCGGTCCCCGACATCTGCGTCTCGAGGAAGTCGCCGTTGAGTTCGATCGTCACGCTCTGAGGCGGGTTTGTGGGGAGTTCCCCCGAGGCCTCAAGGGACATCGAGACCGTCCTCGCGGCGCCTGTGGTGATCTCGAGGCCGAACAGCGTCGAAGCCGGCCCCATCAGCGTGACCGTCCCGGACAGGTCTCTATCGTTGTGTGCGAGATCGAGAGTGATCGGGCTGGTGAACCCGGCTCCGGGGCCGTCGGTCCACTCGATGTGCCCCTCCCATAGCCCGGAGATGTTGATCGGCGATGAGAAGAAGGAGCAGCCGCTCAGCCAGAAGACGGCCAGCAGCAGAAGCCTCGCGATGATCGCTTTCCGGACCTTCGACACTCCGTCTCTCCCTCCGTCGCATTCTGCTTTGCCGGGTGCGCGAAGAAAGGGATGGAAGGGGCGTGAGAAAGGGACGTTGCTCACCCGCCCCAGACGACGCGCCCGTCCGTCCACCGGCTATAATCGGCGCGGAGGTGCGCGATGCCCGAACTCCCCGAGCTCGAGGTGATGCGCGAGGTCCTCGAGGGGCGGGTTCTCGGACGGCCGATTGCGCGCGTACGGGCGTACCACCCGGGGATCCTGAAGACCGTCGATCCTCCGGTCGATGCCCTCGTCAGCCGTTCGTTCGCTGCGGCCGGTCGCCGCGGCAAGCACCTGATCCTCTCCTGTGGAGAGGATCTCCACGGCGTCCTCCATCTGATGCTCGCCGGCCGGTTGGTTCTGAGCCGAGGCGACACGAAGGTCACCAAGGCGACCGGGTTCGTCCTGGGATTCGACGACGGCGAGGACCTTCGCGTCGTCGAGAACGCGACGAAGCGGCGGGTCCGCGTCCACGTCGTCCGCGACCCGATCGACGTCGAGTCGATCGCCTCGCTCGGGGTCGAGCCGCTCTCCGACGCGTTCTCGTCCGAGTTCCTGGCGAAGACGTTCGCCGGCTTCCGCCGCCAGCTGAAGAAGGCGCTGACCGACCAGCGGTCGATCGCCGGGATCGGCACGGCTTACGCTGACGAGATCCTCTACGCGGCGAAGCTCTCGCCGATCCGCTACGTCTCCACGTTGAAACCGGAGGAGATCGAGCGGCTCCGTCGGGAAACGCGAACCGTGCTGGCGAATGCGATCGATGAAATGCGGGCGCGCTCGGGGGGGAACCTCGTCGGCGGGCACGCGCGGGACTTCCTCCGCGTCTACAAGCGGACCGGTCAACCGTGCCCCGAGTGCGGAACCCCTATAGCAGAGATCCGGTACGCGCAAACCAAGACCTATTACTGTCCCACGTGCCAAGCAAGCGGCAAGACGATCGCGGACAGGAGATCCTGGCTGACGAGGTAGGGCCAAGCCACAGCGCGTCATCCACACGAGAAGCGAGCGAAGCGAGGTTCTCGTACGTGCTTGTCCGCGCGCGGACAAGCACGCGGCTGACGAGATAGCTCGAAACGCCGAAACCTCTCACCGCAGAGGGCGCAGAGGAAATCACTCATCTGTTGGCACAGCCTCCAGCGGGATGACTTCGGTCTCCGGTTTGTTTTGGCTCGTCGAGTCCAGGGACAAACAAGACGGACAGGATCCGCTGCTCTTGCAGAGCCACGCAGGACCCTCTAGCCGTTCCCAGACCTCTCAGCGCTTCTCCGCGCGCTCTGCGGTCGGACCCAAAAGCCTCTCACCGCAGAGGTCGCAGAGGGACGCGGAGGGAGCTCCTCCGAATGTCGTCACCGGCGAGCATTCAGGCCACGATTCCGTGTTCGGTTTGCTGAAACCCACAGAGAGGAGAATAGTCTGCGGTTTCTGGTCGTCCCTCTTGACGGATCGAGGGTCGCGTGCGCCTCGCTTGTTCCAGACTCTTCCCGCACCAACACCATGCGTGCCTCTTTGGAAGTGTTGCTCGGTAATCTCTGCGCTTCTCCGCGCGCTCTGCGGTGAAGGCTGTTCAGAGGTCGATCGGGTCCTCGATCGGACGGCGGTCCCATTCCGGGCTGCGTGGGATGACCTTCCCGTCCTGCATCACCCAGGAGACCGACTTCAGCGCCGAGACGTCTTCGATCGGATCGCGATCGACGAGGATCAGGTCGGCCCACTTCCCGACCTCGACCGTCCCGAGTCGGTCGACCATGTCGAGGGCGGCCGCCCCGCTGCGCGTCGCCGCGACGATCGCTTCCGTTGGAGAGAGTCCGAGCCTCACTAGATACTCGACCTCTTCGGGGAGGAGGCACCACGGTCGATCGGAGAGGACGAAGTCGGTCCCCGCCGCGATCGTCACGCCGCGCTTCCGCGCGATGCGGATCGTCTCGGGGAGCCGCTCGACGCAGCGGCGGAACCAGGTCGCGCTCTCCTCGAGATCGACCGCGTCGCCCCACGGGAACTTCTTCGGCGTCTTCTTGTATTCCGTCAGCCGCTCCGCCAGGTCGTGCTTCACCCAGAGGGTCGGGACGAGAACGATCCCCTTGTCGACCATCGTCTCGGCCGTTTCCTCGCCGAGGAAGCTCCCGTGCTCGATCACGTCGACACCGGCCTCGGCGGCCATCTCGGTGCTGACAAAGTTCGCGGCGTGGATGGAGACGGGCAGGCCGAGGCGATGCGCCTCGTCGACGCCGGCCTCGATCTCCGCGAGCGAGAACTCGGGCCGGTCAGTCCGGTGGGACGCCAGGAGCTTGATCAGATCGGCCCCGGCCTTGTGCTCGACGCGGACGGCGTGACGGATCGCGTCGGGACCGTCGACCTCGTGCGTGGCCCCGGCGAACCCCGATCCGTGCCCTCCGGTCATGCAGATCCCCATCCCGGCGGTATACAACCGCGGAGCGACCAGTTGACCGTGTCGGCGGGCCGATCGGAGGGCGAGGTTGATCCGCGGCCCGCAGACGTCGCGGACCGTCGTCACTCCCGCCTGCAGCGCGCTCCGCAGGTTGCGGATCGCGATCGCCGTGGCGTAGGCGGTCGGATCGCCCCTCGGCGGCGACGTGACGAACTCCGGCGCGCTGACGTGGACGTGCGCGTCGATCAGCCCGGGAAGGAGGTAGCGCCCCTCGGCCTCAACGACATCGGCTTCCGCCGGGATGTCGACCGACGACCGCGGCCCGACCGCCGCGATCCTGTTCCCCTCGACGAGGACAGCGGCGTCGCGAACCGGCTCCCCACCGGTCCCGTCGATCAGTGTCGCCCCGACGATCGCGATCGTCCGACCATCAGCTGATGCCATGCCCATCCCTCCCAGCGGTGCCACGATACTTCATCCGTCTGGATGAATCGAGTAACAGCGAAACTGCCGAGAAGATGAACCGCAGAGGTCGCAGAGGAACGCAGAAGCAAGGAAAGGACAGAGATCAGTCAGGGACTTCAAGAACGAAAGGCGCCAGGAGCATCTGCTTCGGTGTCTGGAGACATAGGGAACCCGGTCCAAGTTGAAAGCTCGCCGGAGCTGCCCTTCTTCCCGATTTTGGCGGGCTGCAGCTGGAGCGTCCGACAAAGATTGTGCAAAGAAGGAAGCCCTTGGGTTTCGCCTCCGCGCTCTCTGCGACCTCTGCGGTGAATGCAGTTGACGTTCGGACGTTCAGCAGATGCGCGGCACCGGATCGCCGAGGGGCATGTCGAGGAACCGGCGCCCGCCGACCTCGGTGTCGAGGATCACGCGTTTCGGATACTCGTCGGTCACCGTCCCGACGATCGCGGCCTTGGCGCCGAGCGGGTGCGCACGAAGCCGCTTCAATGCCTCGTCCGCCGCCTCCGGTGCGACGACGACGATCGCCTTCCCCTCGTTCGCCACCTCGAGCGGCGAGATCCCGAGGAGCTCCGACAGCCCGCGGACCGGGTCGCGGATCGGGATCGCCGGTTCCTCGATCTCGATGCACGTCTCCGACTTGCGCGCCATCTCGTTCAGCGCCGCGGCCAGGCCGCCGCGCGTCGGGTCCTTCATCGCGTGAACCGCCTCCCCGAGCTCGACGACCGGCGCGAGCAACGGCCAGATCGGGGCGACGTCGCTCTCCAGCTCCGTCGTCAGCTTGAACTCCTCCCGCGCCGCGAGGAGCGCCATCCCGTGGTCGCCGATCGTCCCGGTCAGCAGGACGCGGTCCCCCGGACGGAGCCCCGCGTCGGAGATCGCGCGCACCGCGATCCCGAGACCGGTCGTGTTGAGGACGATCCCGTCGACGTCGCCGGCCGGCATCACCTTCGTGTCGCCGCACGCCACCGGCGCGCCGACCTCGTCGAGCGCCGAAGCGAACGACTCGACGATCCGCTCGAGGTCGGCGATCGGGAACCCCTCCTCGATGATCGCGGCGAGCGTCAGTGCGATCGGTCTCGCGCCCATCACCGCCAGGTCGTTGATCGTTCCGGCGGCTGCGAGCCGCCCGATGTCCCCGCCGGGGAAGAAGATCGGCTTCACCACGTGGCTGTCGGTCGTCAGGACCAGCTCGCCCGTTCCGCCCTCGGGAAGCGCGATCGTGGCCCCGTCGTCGAGCGCCTTCAGTCCGATTCGTCCGACAACGTCCTCGCCGAATCGCGGGAGGATCAGCCGCTCGAGCAGCTCCCCCATCAGCTCGCCGCCGGCCCCGTGCAGCTGGGTGATCCGGGACTCCTTCTCGCCCGGGCTCATAGCGGGCGCTCTCCTCCGTAGCGGAACCAGATGCTGCACGCCCCCTCCGAGCCGACCATGCACGGGCCGACCGGCGACGTGGGGGTGCAGCGGGTCGAGAACAACGGGCAGTCGCTGGGGACCGCGCGGGCGGTCAAGACGTCGGGGCACCGGCATCCCGGGATCTCGTCCCGCTCTTCGGGGAGCTCGACCTCGAACCGGTTCGCCGTGTCGAGCGCCGCGAACGGCTCCCGGAGCCGGAGCCCGGAGGAGGGAATCACGCCGATCCCGCGCCAGTTCGCCTCGGCGGTCTCGAAAACCCGATCAATCAGCTTCAGCGCCGCCGGGTTGCCTTCCGGCGCCACGGCGCGGGGATACCCGTTCTCGACCCTCGGCGTACCGTCGCGGCGCTGCCGGAGGATCAGCGCGATCGCGTAGAGGATGTCGAGTGGCTCGAACCCGCCGATGACGACCGGGACCTGCCGCTCCGCCAGCCACTCCTCGTACGGCCCGGTCCCGATGATCGTCGAGACGTGGCCCGGCGCGAGGTACGCACCGATCCGGTTGTCCGGGAGGTCGAGGAGCGCGACGAGCGCCGGCGGGATCAGCTTGTGCGAGGCGAGGACCGACAGGTTCGACGGCGGATCGTCGAGGAGGATCGCCGCGGTCATCGGGGCCGTCGTCTCGAACCCGACGGCGAAGAAGACGACCTCGCGATCGGTCTCCCGCGCGACCGCGACCGCATCGGCCGCCGACAGGATCGTCCGCACGTCGCATCCTTCCGAGCGGGCCTCGTCGAGCGATAGCTCGCTTCCCGGAACGCGGATCATGTCGCCGAACGTACAGAGGATCACGCCGGTCCGTGCGATCGCGATCGCGGTGTCGATGTCCCGCGCCGGGGTCACGCAGACCGGGCAGCCGGGCCCCTCGAGGAGATCGACCGTCTCGGGGAGGAACCGGCGAAGCCCGTTCCGGGTGATCGCCATCTCGTGCGTCCCGCAGACGTGGACGATCTTCAGCGGATCGGGCGGGGCGAGGGCCCGGATCGCCTCGGCCAGCGCCTTCCCCCGCACCGGATCGGAGAAGCGAAACGACGACGTCATGACGTCTCTTGCTCACCCACGTCGGAATGCGCAGCATTCCGATACGGCTTCGGCGAAGCTTCCGCCTGAGCCGAAGACGCAGCGTTCGGTTCCGGCTCCGGCGAAGCCGGAGACGAGTCTATCTCGAGGGATCTGGCCAACTCGTCGAACAGCTTCAACGTTTCTTCCCCGTCCTCCGGAGAGAGCCGCCGGATCGCGAATCCGGTGTGGATCAGCACGTAGTCGCCGACCGCGACCTCCTCGGTCAAGGTTTCCAGCCGGCACTGCGTCTCGACCCCACCATAATCGACTGTGGCTACATTCTCCGAGATGGTGAGCACGCGCGCGGGCGCTGCAAGGCACATAGTGCGTGGATTATAGCCGGTCAAGGCTGACGGCTCAGGCTTGACCGTTGGGCATGGCGGATGGAGCAGCTACTTCAGTACGTCGACGAGGTAGTCTTTGTCCATGCAGATCCAGTCATCGCAAGCATCCCGCAAGGCTGGGCTTTGACTGGAAACGAAGTACGCATTGACGACGTGGTTGCCAGCATCCTTCACAGCGCGGACGCAGTCAACATAGTCACCATCCCCGCTCACGAGTAGAGCGACATCATACTGGTTCTTGTATGCCATGCCGATCATGTCTACGGCGACCTTGACGTCGATCCCCTTCTCAACCCACGTGTTGCCGCGGGGTTTGAGCACGCCGAGACGGAGCTCGAAGAACGGAAGGGCGCGGAGGGACGAGAGGAACCGCTGCTGGGCACGATAGGCCTCGGGATCGGCTTGCTGGTTCAGCTGGGCGTTGTAGTAGTAGGTCCGGTACAACTCGTAGCCAATCGCGAGCTTCTGAACGAGTTTGCCGAAGTCCAGTCGCGCATGCCCCAGAAGCTCGACCAGGCTGTGGTAGAGATTGCTTCCGTCGATGAAGATCGCCACGCGCTTCAATCGTGTTGCCCCCAAGAAGAAAGGAGGGTTGGCAGTTCGCCAACCCTCTTGTGGTCATACACCCGCCGTCGCTTCGCGAGGGCGGTGTGGTCATGGATAGATCGTAGTGTAGATACTCCGCACGGGAGTGTCAAGTGTCTCTGCAGTCCATGAACTCCGCTCCTGAGGCTGGGACCCATACACCAAGGGCTTGATGCGCATCCGTTCATAGTTCACATGATAAGGAAACAGAGGCTCAGAATCCAACCCGCGACCTTTGTCACCGACGTGATGCCGGAGATCGAAATCACTCGCGCAGGGGCTGCAAGACACATAGTGGCGATGATTATAGCCGGTTGGGGAGAGGGGCTCAGGAGCGGATTACGGATGCCGGCACGAAAACCGTCTCGGTAGGTCGCCAGAAGGGACCGCTCCTGAATCGACCACACGTTGGTGACTCCCGACAGGCATTGATAGTGACCGAATCCGTCCCTCGCTCTTGGGAGTGGTGGACAGGTTTGGAACTCGCTCAGGCTTCCTGATCGGCGGTGTCGCGGAAAGACCGGCTTGAGGCCTACCTCGGGTCCCGCCTCCTGGCACTGGAGAACGGGCACGGTCGAACGCGTTGGCTGGCCGCATCGCGACGACGGTTCCGCTAACGCTGGCGCCGATCGACCCTACAGTTACCATACAAGAACGCGATCGATAGGAGAGGCGTATGACAGAAGTGAAGATCTCGCCCAAATACCAAGTGGTCATCCCGAAGGCGATACGCGAGGAACTCGAACTGAAGCCCGGCCAGATGGTTCAGGTCATTGCGCATGGCGATCGAATCGAGATGGTGCCGGTTCGCTCCCTGCGTGAGATGCGTGGATTCCTAGCCGGCATTGACACGACGGTGGAGCGAGAATCGGACCGCGAATGAACGTCGTGGACTCGTCTGCCTGGCTTGAGTACTTCGCAGATGGTCCGAATGCCAGCGCGTTTGCTCAGGCGGTTGAAGCGACGGATGAGCTCATCGTTCCAACGATCTGCCTCTACGAAGTGTTCAAGTCCGTCTTGCGCCAGCGAGGCGAGTCCGCTGCGCTCTCCGCCATCGCGCTCGTGCGGCAGGGACGAGAGTCCTCTCACCGAGCGAATCGCTCTACTTGCCGCCGACCTGAGCCTGCAGACAAAGCTGCCAATGGCCGACAGCGTCATTCTGGCGACCGCACGTGTGCACCGTGCTCACATCTGGACTCAGGATGCAGACTTCGGCGGACTCGATGATGTGACGTTTGCCGCGAAGCAGTAGGACTCCGGATTCTCGGCTTCTTGATATGTCCTGCAAGTCGTGGCTCGAAGTGAGGCCTGGAACAGCCGCGATACGATGTCGCGGACAAAGACAGGAAACGAGCTTCCGTGCTGGTTGGGAGTGGTGGACAGGTTTAGAACTCCCACTTCCGAGCTTCTGACCTCAGATTCTCACGTCTGAGCCTGGGGACTGAATGTAGAACTCAGACTCTCGCGGTAGCGTGGTAGTCGCCGGCTCAGTGGGTCTCTAGATCTCCTCTCCAGGCACATTCAGTCATCAGCGCACATGGGGTCGGCGCCCTCCAGAAAACCTGATAGTCTGATCAAGAGATCAACCGGGTGTGCGCTATGCTCGTAATGGTCTCCCGGCTGTTGGCCTGGTGGACCGTCCGTAGTAGACTGGATGGCTGAGAGATAGAGCAGAGATGAGTACGGCAGGGAAGCATGAGCATCCAGATGCCGGAGAACGCGGCCACGATCAACCTCGCAAGGATGGTTCCCATACCGCTACCGAGAACGGGAATGCGCTCGAGCTGCTGAAGACGTCTGAGACCCGATACCGCCGTCTGTTCGAGACGGCCCAAGACGGGATTCTCTTGCTCAATGCGGAGACCGGGCAGATCACGGACGTGAACCCGTTCATGGTCGAGATGCTGGGGTACCCGCGCGAGCACTTCCTCGGGCGCGAGCTGTGGGAGATCGGGCCGGTCAAGGACGAGGCGTCGTCTCGCCAGGCCTTCGTTCAATTACAGGAGAAGCGCTACGTGCGCTACGAGGATCTGCCGCTCGAAACGCTCGATGGGCGGCGAGTCCAGGTGGAGTTCGTCAGCAACGTCTACGAGGTCGGAGACGGCGAAGTCATTCAATGCAACATCCGCGACATCTCTGCTCGGAAACTCGCCGAGGTGGCCCTACGTGAGACGAGCCGCAAGATCGCTGATCTGCACCAGGCGGCGCACCGATTGGAGACCTGCGAGGACAAGGAAGACATCTACCGTCTGGCTGTCGACACTGCGGAGAAGATCCTCGGCTTTCCGACGTGCTGTCTGTACATCGTGGCTGGGGACAAGCTCGTTGTGAAGGCCACTTCCTCTGAGGCTGTCGCAAGAGTGGGGCAAGAGATTCCGCTCGAGGGACGCGGCGGCGGACTCGCGGCCGAGACGATATGCACCGGGGAGGCTTGTAGCTTCAGCGGTGCGGAAGAAGCTCCGGAGTCATGCCTTGGGGACGTGACACTGCAGTCCGGGATTAGCGTGCCTCTTAACCATCTTGGCGTATTCCAGATCCGCTCCCCTTTGCGCGGTGCGTTCACCGAAGAGGACACGCGGCTGCTCGAGCTCCTGGCGGGGTACACGGCTGAGGCGTTGAGACGAACGCGGTTGCAGCAGGAGCTCAGAGACCAGGCAACCCGCGATCCCCTCACGGGTGTCTACAACCGCCGCTACTTCACCGAAGTCATTTCCCAAGAAGTGAGTCGGTCCAAGCGCCACGGTCGGCCAATTGGCTTCTTGATGGTGGATGTGAATCGGTTCAAGCAGATCAACGACCAGCTCGGTCACGTCGTCGGCGACAAGGTGCTCCAGGAGGTCGGAGCTCTGCTGCGGAGTACTGTGCGCGGAGAGGATTTCGTCATCCGCTACGGCCGGCGACGAGTTCCTGATCATTCTGCCGGAGACGAACGGCGAGACGGAGGTCGTCGAGGCGCGCATTCTGGCAGCGCTTGATCGGTGGAACGCAGCGAGTTCGGGTCTGCTTCCATTCCCTCTCGGTTTGGCGATTGGAGACGCGCACTGGCTGGCGCAGAGTAGCAGGTCGATCGAAGAGGCTCTCGGGGAGGCCGATCGCCGGATGTACGAACGCAAGCGACGAGAACGGTAGACAAGACAACTGGGTGGCGTCATCCGCTTCTTGGTACAGCGGGAGTGAGGATGGAGAGCCGCCTTGCAGGAGACAAGGGCCATTGCCTCGGCGTGAGCTCGCGGGATGATGGTGTATGAGGAGATCACATTGACGACCAAACGCCCAAAGAAGAAGGATGCTCAGGCGAAGAGTGAAGTGCCGACCACGCCAGAGCAGGCACAAGTTCTCCTGGAGAAGCTCCAGGTATCCGAAACAAGGTACCGCCGTCTGTTCGAGACTGCTCAAGACGGGATCCTTCTTCTTGACGCAAAGACGGGCGAGATCACAGACGTGAATCCGTTCCTCCTCGACCTGTTGGGGTATCCGTACGGAGAGATCGCGGGGAAGAAACTGTGGGAGATCGGACCGTTTGCAAACAGGAAGCTGGCGACGCAGGCATTTGAGAAGCTGCAGAAAGACCGGTACATCCGGTACGAGGACTTGCCCCTCGAAACGGCTACGGGGGTCCGAATCCACGTTGAGTTCGTCAGCAACGTGTATCCGGTGGGTGGCAGAGATGTCATCCAATGCAACATCCGAGAGATTGGACGGCGCAAGCTTGCCGAGGAAGTGGCCCGAGGAAGGCTGATTGGAAAGGACTTCGCACTTGACGTTGGCGGGCTAGGAGCCTGGAGGCTCGATCTGGCAAGTGGCACGGCCTGGCGATCTTCCCGACACGACGAGATCTTCGGATATCCTACCCTCCTTCCGGAATGGACGTACGAGATATTCCTCAGCCACGTGCTTGCGGAGGATCGTGGCGCGGTGGCCGAGAGTTTTGGGGAGGCGCTTTCGGGTAAGACCGATTGGGACTTCACATGTCGCATCCGACGTAAGGATGGCGAAGTCCGCTGGATCTGGGTCAAAGGCACCCCGGAACTGGGCGAACGAGGCGAGCCGGTGGCCCTGTACGGACTCGTCCAAGACATCACCAAGTATAGAGAGGCAGAGGAGAGGATCAAGCACCTCAACGCTGTACTGCATGCTATCCGTAGCGTCAACCAGATCATTGTCAGGGAAAAGGACCAGGACAACCTGATTACGGGTATCTGTGAGAGTCTCACCGCGACCAGAGGCTATAACAACGTCTGGATAGCGTTGCTGGACGAGTCGAACAAACTGGTCAACGCGGCAGAACAGGGGTTGGAAGATGATTTTCAGCCCCTGCTGGACAGACTAAGGCGCGGAGAGCTAACAAGCTGCGGCAGGAAAGCCTTAGAGAATCCGGGTGTTATCGTAACCGAAGACCCGTTGTCTACCTGCAGTGATTGCCCCCTATCGAAGAGATACGCGGGCTGGGGAGCACTGGCTATCAGACTAGGACATGACAGTAAGGTCTACGGCATGTTGAGTTGCTCAATCCCTGCTAATTTCATCCATGAGAAGCAAGAGCAGGCCTTGTTCCAAGAGGTTGCCGCAGATATTTCCTTTGCCCTGTACTCCATTGAGCTGGAAGAGAAGCAGGTGCAGGCGGAGGAGATGTTACGAGTGCTAGAACAGGAAGCCCGAGGCTTCATCGAGACATCCCACGACTGGATATGGTCGATCAATCTTCAGGGCCGATACACGTATTCCAATCCCGCTGTCGAAGAGATCCTCGGCTGCAGCCCGGATGAACTGGTGGGCCACTCGTTCCTTACATTGATCCATCCTGAAGACAGGCAAGATGCGGAAGCTATACTTCCTCAATCGATCGAAAAGAGACAAGGCTGGCGCGACATTGTCCTAAGATGGAAATACAAGGACGGGAATTGGTGCTGGTTGGAGAGCACCAGCGTACCGATCCTCGATGCTCAGGGAGCGATCGGCGGCTTCCGCGGTGTCAATCGAGATATCACCGAGCGCAGACGGATGCACGAAGCGCTACAACGAAGCTTGGACGGTACGGTTCAAGCCATCGGGGCAACAGCCGAAAGAAGAGATCCTTACACTGCCGGCCACCAGCAGCGCGTAACCCAACTGGCCTGCGCCATTGCGAAACAGATGGGTCTTCCGCAAGACCAAACTGAGGGAATCCGTCTCGCTGGGCTAGTGCATGACATCGGCAAGATGTCGATACCAGCGGAGATCCTCAGCAAGCCGAGCAAGCTGGCAGAGACAGAGTATCAATTGATCAAAGCCCACCCGCAAGTTGCCTACGACATATTGAAGCCGATTGCCTTCCCCTGGCCAGTGGCGGAGATCGTCCTCCAGCATCACGAACGCCTGGACGGTTCGGGCTACCCCTGTGGGCTTAAGGGTGAGGCGATCAGTCTTGGAGCGAGGATCTTAGCCGTGGCCGACGTGGTCGAAGCGATGGCGTCACATCGCCCGTATCGACCGGCACTCGGAATCGACGCAGCGTTGGCGGAGATCAGAGACCATCAGGGGAAGCTGTATGACTCTAGCGTAGTCGAGACTTGCGTGCAGCTCTTCGTTGACGGCTTCGAGTTTGCAGAAGCCGGAGCGGAACCTTCGCAATGAGTGGTCATCACGCGGTGGCCCGCGTTGCTGGAGTCGGGCCGGCTCAGAAAGCGAACGATTCCCCGGGGGCGGGTCATGGGCAGGAGAAGACATAGTCGCGTCGGCGATCAGGATGAGCTACGGCTTCTTCACGAGCGAGTCGAACAACTAGAGCATGAGATCGGACAGCTCAGGACGTCCGAAGAGAGGCTTCAGGTTCTGTTCGAGCATGCTCCTGACGGCTACTACCTTAGCGACCTCAAGGGAGTGTTCGTTGATGGCAACGCGGCCGCCGAGAGGATCACCGGCTACAAGAGAGAGGAGCTGGTTGGCAAGAGCTTCCTCAAGCTGAAGCTCCTGTCGACAGGAGACTTGCCGAGAGCCGCCTCTCTCCTGGCGAGGAACCTGCTTGGACGTTCGACGGGCCTCGACGAGTTGACGTTGACTCGCAAGGATGGGACTCCAGTTCAGGTCGAGATACGAACCCACCCCGTGAGAATCGGCAATCGGCGCTTGATTCTCGGGATCGTACGAGATACCTCCGCGCGAAAGAAGACAGAGCACGAGCTCAGGGGACGCGTGAAAGAACTGCGGGCACTCTACAGTCTGGCCGAGATCGCGGAGCGGAAAGACATCTCTCTGGACGAGCTGTATCAGGAACTCACCGACATCCTTCCGAGTAGCTGGCAACACGAGGAGATCACCTGCGCCAGGATCGTGATGGGGGACCGCGAGTTCCGCACGGCCAACTTCGCTGAGTCCCCATGGCAGCAATCCACCCCAGTCAGGGTGCATGGAGCTGTCATAGGGGCGATCGAAGTCAGCTACCTTGACGAGAGACCGGAGGAGGACGAAGGCCCATTTTTGAAGGGAGAGAGGCTGCTCATCGATGCCCTCGCTGAGCGAGTCGGACGGATCACCGAGCGTATGGAGACGGAACAAGCACTGCACGCGAGCGAGGAACGGTTCCACACCCTCTTTGACGAAGCCGGCGACGGGATCGCCCTAGCGGATGCGGATACAGGTACGATCTTGGACTGCAACGCCGCGTTGTGCCGGATGATTGAACGCGACAAGGTGGAGCTCGTGGGCCAACCGCAGTCCGTCCTCCATCCCCCGCAAGGTGGCGTCAGCCGGGAGACTTCGACCTTCCGCCGGCACAGCGCAGGTGATGCAGGCCAACCTCTTCAGGAGACCCTCATTGCGAGAAGCGGTAAGCTCGTCCCGGTAGAGATTCGGGCCGCCCATGTGGAACTGGAAGGCCGCACCTGTCTACTGGGCATATTCCGGGATGTCACAGAGCGCAAGCGTTTGGAGGAAGAGCTCGCTCGCATGGCGCGCCGCGACCCGCTCACGGGCGTACTAAATCGCTACGCTCTTCAAGAGCTGCTTGAGCGGGAAGCCAGCCGCTCGGAACGATACACCCATTCAGTTGCCTTCTTGATGATCGACGTCAACCGGTTCAAAGAGGTCAACGACCGCTTCGGCCACGCCATGGGGGACAAGGTGCTCCAGGGCGTGACAGAAGTCATCCAGCACAACATCCGCGACGCGGACATCCTAGTTCGCTACGGAGGCGACGAGTTCTTGGTCATTCTTCCAGAGACAGACGGCGAAGCTGAGGTTGTCAAAGAACGCATCTTGGCAGAGATCGCCGAGCGGAACAGGACGAATCCGTTGTTGGACTTCCCTGTGACTCTGGCCATCGGTGCCGCTCACTGGAGTTCGGGAAGCGGCCAAACGATGGAGCAGGTTCTTGACGGGGTTGACAAGCGGATGTACGAGGACAAGCAACGCTCAACGTTGTAGCGAGGCCGATCGCATCTTCGCTTCTCCTCACTCACGAGGCGCTGTTCTTGGTCAAACCCAAGGTGCACGTCCCGTGAGGAGCTGGGGAAAGGCCTTCCGAATAGTCTGTAATCAAGGATGCTCATGCACTTCTGCCCTCTACGGGACTACTCTCTCGGA
>CAZGXU010000010.1:11484-54220 GCA_964530075.1 uncultured Thermotogae bacterium | reverse complement strand
CGAGACGATCAGATAGCTGTTGTAGGAAATCCCTTCCTCGCTGATCGGCCACAGCCCCTCGAACAAGTCTGTGGTTCGATCGTTGAGGCCGACCCAGTAGATACCGGGCTTGAGCTCGACGACGGGCATGTTCTCACCTCTCCTGCGCGCTTCGGGAACGGCGCGGGCCCCTCAGGGGCCCGCGCGCCGTCTGCTGAAGCTCTCCGTTTTTCTCTTGATGGATCTCGGGTTTGGGCTCATCGGCCCTCTCGCCACCGCGGGTCCGATCCGGGCGGTACGTCAGTGACTCATCCGCAAACGCGTTGTTGCGCGTCGTCATTCTCCTCTGCGCCCACTCTATCAAGGCAGCGGATGCGAGGCAACGGACGGAGCTCGCTCGACCCCCGACGGGATTCGTCCGGAGCCGAACCGTCCATGAGGAACGGGCGCGACGTACCGCGGACGCCTCGGGCGGGGCAGCGAGCCGCTGCGTCCAGGAAACGAGGAGCTGAGCTCGGCAGAGCCGCTCACCAGCGCTTGACAGCGGATCTTCATGGGCGCTACGGTGAGAACAGGTGGAAAGCAGTTTTCAGAGAAAGGAGGGACGAGAATGCGAATCTCCGAAAAGATCCAAGAATCCGACTGGCAGAAGGAGAAGCATGTGCCCGTCATCGATGCGCCGGATCAGGTGAAGCCCGGCGAGTTCTTTCAAGCGAAGGTGACGCTGGGCAAGGCGATCGCTCACCCGAATACAACCGAGCACCACATCCGCTGGATCAAGTCATTCTTCTCACCCGACGGGGAGAAGTTCACGTATGAGTTGGGATGCTTCGAGTTCACCGCTCACGGGGAATCGGTCGAAGGCGCGAACGCAGGCCCGGTCTACACGAACCACGAAGTGACCTTCGGCTTCAAGACGACCAAGCCGGGAACGTTGCATGCCATCGCCTATTGCAACATCCACGGACTCTGGGAGTCGAGCAAGTCCCTCCGACTGGTCTAGCGTCGCAGTGGTCGAAGGGAAGCGTTCCGGGGAGTGGTTGGGAGAGGAGGATTCGAACCCCCACTAACAGGGCCAGAGCCTGTCGTCCTGCCATTAGACGATCTCCCAAAGCTGCGATCGGATGGTACGAAAGCGGTCCGGGGGAATCAAGAATTCGTTGGTGCATCCCACCGGGGGACGCTACAATCGCTCCATGAAGAAGACGCGGGCTCCGATCGTCGCCGGAGCCTTCTATCCCGGAGACCCTGATGTCCTACGCGCGGCCGTCGAGTCCTTCTTCGAGGGGGACGTCCCGCGGCCGGTTCGGAAGCTCGATTCGTCGATCGGGCTGATCGCTCCGCACGCGGGGTACCCGTACTCAGGGGCGGTCGCGGCGGCGGGGTACGGTCGAGTCGCGGCGCTAGGCCGCCCGGAGACGGTGGTCCTGTTGGGGGCAAATCATACCGGGCTCGGCGCGCCGTTCTCCCTATCCGGGCACACGGACTGGGAGACCCCGCTCGGGCGCTCCCCCGTCGACGCCTCCGTCGTCGCCCGGCTCGCCGATTCGGGGATCCCGATATCGGACGCCGCGTTCGGGCGCGAGCACTCGGTCGAGGTCCAGCTTCCGCTCATCCAATCGATCTGGGGGTGCGACATCCCGATCGTCCCGCTGTGCGTCCTGTCGGCGCCCGTGCCGCCCATCCGGGAGAGCGTCGAGGCGATCGCGCGGGCGATCGAGGGGCGATCCGTCCTGGTCGTGGCGAGCAGCGACTTCACGCACTACGAGCCGGACGCGACGACCCGAGAACTCGATCGTCTCGCCCTCGAGCCGATCCGGGCCCTCGATGCCGAGGGATTCGAGCGAGTCTACCGCGAGCGGCGGCTGTCGATCTGCGGCGCCGGGGCGATTCTGACGCTCCTCGGGATCTGCCGACGGCTCGGTCTGACGGAGGGGGAACTTGTGCGGTACGCGACGTCGGGCGACGTCACGGGCGACCGAGGCGCCGTCGTCGGATACGCGTCGGTCCTCTTCACGACGGGGGGATCATGACCCGAAGCATGACCGGATTCGGAGCGGCGACCGTCGAGGACGGCGAGTGGCGGGTCGAGGTCACGATTCGGACGCTGAACCATCGCTACCTGTCGGTGCGGATCCGCTCGCTCAGCGAGCACCCGAGCCTCCTTCCTCGGGTCGAGGAGCGGGTCAAGGCGGCCTTCGCCCGGGGAGAGGTCGGCGTCTGGGTGACGGTCGAGCAATCGGCGACCGACGGCCCGGCGTGCCGATTCGATCGTCGGTTCGCGCGGGACGTCTTCGAGGAACTGACGTCGGTGAGCAGCGAGCTCGGTCTCGAGGCCCGGCCGACCCTGGAGGACGTCGCGCGGGCCGGCGGCCTGCAGCCGATCCGGGTCGAGGACGAGCAGTTGTGGCCCGTTCTCGAGGAGACGCTCGACATCGCGATGCGCAGCGCAAACGAGAGTCGCGAGGTGGAAGGACAGCGTCTCGGTGACGCCTTGCGGATCCATCTGGATCAACTGAGCGAATCGCTTGCGGAGGTTCGGACCCGGGTTCCGGAGATCCTCGAGGCGCACCGCGCGAACCTGAACGACCGAGCGCGGCAACTCGAACTGAAGGTCGATCCAGCCCGGCTCGAAGCGGAGATCGCCCTCCTCGCGGAGCGACTTGACGTTCAGGAGGAGATCGTGCGGCTGCAAGCCCACCTGGATCGGGCGAGAGACGCCCTGCAAAGCGCCGAGCCGATCGGCAAGGAGCTCGACTTCCTCAGCCAGGAGATGCTCCGAGA
Source organism: uncultured Thermotogae bacterium (assembly GCA_964530075.1). Classification (GTDB taxonomy): domain Bacteria; phylum Bipolaricaulota; class Bipolaricaulia; order UBA7950; family UBA9294; genus JANQEA01. Next base: position 51,457 of record CAZGXU010000010.1, on the reverse strand, counting down.
GGTGAACACGCTCGGCGCCAAGGCGCGGGACGTCGAGGCCGGAGCCCACGTCGTCGACATGAAGCTGGCGGTCGAGCGGTTCAGGGAGCAAGCGCAGAATGTCGAGTGACATCGAGGCACGGCGGAAGGGGGTCGGGCACGGCCTGGCGATCGTCGTTTCCGGGCCTTCGGGGGCGGGCAAGAACTCGGTCATCAACCGTGCGATCGAAGGGATCCCCGGCCTCAAGTACTCCGTCTCGTACACGACGCGACCGCGCCGGGAGCACGAAGTCGACGGAGTCGACTACCTGTTCGTCAGCCGAGAGGAGTTCGCCCGTCGGATCGAAAGCGGCGACTTCGTCGAGCACGTGACGTACCTCGACGACTTCTACGGGACGTCCGGATCGCAGATCGACGGTCTGGTCGCGCAAGGGTACGACGTGATGCTGAACATCGACGTCGAGGGGGCGAAGCGGGTCCGTCGGACCGGTCTCGGCGACCACACGGTCGTCTATGTCTTCCTCGTTCCTTCCTCGCTCTCGCGCCTCGAGGAGCGGCTCCGCGCGCGGGGGACGGAGACCGACAACCAGATCGCCGACCGGTTGGAGGCCGCGACGCGCGAAATGAAGGCGATCGACGCCTTCGACTACTTGGTCATCAACGACGAGCTGGACGCGGCCGTCGCCGAGCTTCGGGCGATCGTCGCGGCCGAGCGGCTTCGCATCGAATAGCAGAAGCGATCGACGCTTCGCCGCCTTTCGGGACTTGAAGGAATGAGGTCGGCGGCGAGCTACTTTCTCGCGACCCCGCTTGCGGTGACCTTGAGCTTCTTCTCGATCTGCCGCTTCAGTTCCTTCCCGGGACGGAACAGAGGCACGACCTTGGCTGCCACCTGGATCGGACGCTTCGTCTGCGGGTTGATCCGGCTGCTTGCCTTCCTTGCGCGCACGGCGAACTTGCCGAACCCGACGAGTTTCACCTCTTCCCCCTGAAGGAGCGTCCCCTGGATGAGATCGAGGACGGAATCGAGGAGCTTCCGCGCCTCCTTCTTCGTCAGGTCGGTCCTGTCCGACAGTCGGTCGATGAATTCGCCTTTGTTCATCCTGCACCCTCCTTGCGGTGTGGTCTTCCTCTTCTATTTTTCGGTCTCATCGTCGAGCGTCGCTTCGCCCAGCAAGTCTCGCATGCTCAACGACTCATGCCCGGCCTCGTCCAGAAATCGCCGCTCGACTCGTTCCTTGACGCGACCGCGGTCCCTCCGCTTTTTGCTCCGTCCGGGTTGATCGCGTTCCCGCTCTTCGAACGACATCGGCGGGATGTCGGGCGGTCCGAACAGGTTACGCATCGTGAGTCGGACCTGGCGTTTCTCCTCGTTAATCCCGATGATTCTCGCCTGAACCTTGTCCCCGATGCTGAGCACGTCCGCCGGGGTGGCGATCCGCTCCTCGCTGATCTCCGACACGTGGATCAGGCCGTCCACGTCGTCGGTGATCCGCAGGAACGCGCCGAAGTCCTTGATCTCCGTGATCTCCCCTTCGACGACCTCGTCGATGGCGTGCTGGTCGAGGAACTGACGCCACGGGTTGTCCTTCAGCTCCCGGATGGAGAGCGAGATCCGCCGCTCTTCGGGATCCGCGTTCAGGATCTTGACCTCGACCTCGTCCCCCTCGCTCAGAACATCGCGCGGATGATTCACGTGCCCCCAATCGATCTCCGAGACGTGGACCAATCCCTCGACGCCGTCCTCGAGCTTGACGAAGGCGCCGAAGTCGGTGAGCTTCGTGACCGTCCCTTTGACGACTTGCCCGCGGGGGTACTTCGATTCGACGTCCTCCCACGGATCGCGCTGGGTCCGGCGTAGGGACAGACTGATCCTGCGAGCCGCTTCGTCGCAATTCAGGACCACGACGGTCACCGCGTCGCCTTCACCGACCACGTCCTTCGGGCTTTCCGGGTGCCCCCAGGAGAGCTCGGAGACGTGGACCAATCCTTCGACGTCCTGCTCGAGCTCGACGAAGGCGCCGAAGTCGGTCACGCTGACGACGGTTCCCGTCACCTGGGAACCGACCGGATATCGATCGGGGATCCCGTCCCACGGGTTCGGGCGCAATCGCTTGATCGACAGAGAGACCTTCCCCTTCTCCCGATCGAAGTCGATGACCTTGACCCTCACAGCGTTTCCCACCTTATATTCCGCCGGCGGGACAGGGAGGTCCTTCCATGCGATCTCGGACCGGTGGACCAGCCCTTCGAAACCACCGATGTCCACGAACAGGCCGAAGTCGACGATGCTACGGATCGTCCCGTCGATCTCTTGGCCCTTCTCGAGCGAATCGAACAGGGCCATCCGGCGCTCCCGCTCCTGCTCCTTGATGTACGCCTTGTGCGAGACGACCAGGTTCTTGTCGCGGCGCGAGAGCTCGAGGATCTTCAGCTTGATCCGCTGCCCGCGCAGCTCTTCGATCGAGCTGGGCAGATCGTCGCCCAAGTGAGAACCCGGCAGGAACGCCCGAATCCCGTCGAGGTTCACGTGATAGCCGGCGCTCTTGACCTCGTTCACGACTTCACCCTCGACGGCCTCGCCCGCCCGATGCGCTTCTTCGAGCACGTCGATCCGCTTCTCGTATTCCGCTTGCTTCTCGGACGCGTAGACGGTCCCCTTCTCTTCGTCGATGTACGTGACGAGGACCTCGATCTCTTCGCCTTCTTCGATCTTCCCTTCGGTTCGGAATGGGGAAAGCTCGGCCGCCGGAAGGATCCCCTCCGACTTGTAGCCGATGTCGACGAGGATCTCGTTCTCGTTGACTTGGACGACCGTCCCGGAGATCACGTCTCCGCGGCTGTACATCTTGACGTCGCTTTCCGAGAAAGCGTCTTCCATCTTGATTCGCTGTTCCATGCTCCAGTGCCACCTACCGTTACGCCGCCCCGGTCTCCGATCCCCGGGCTCGCGGAATGTCTGCAATCGAAAAGAGTTCCCTTATCCTCCTTTATTCCTCACGCGTTATCAACTCGCTCCATCAGGCGATCGCTGAGCAGCCGATATCGCTCGGATCTCGGTGTCTCCGTGTCGATCCCGGCCGAGAGCTCGTCGACCGAGAAGGGCGCGCCGATCGACACCGTCACCTTCGGAAAACCGAACGGGTACCTTGGCGGATACGGCCCCACCGCCTGGATGTTGATCGGCAGGAGATCCTTCCCGGCGATCGCCGCGAAGTGCACCGCACCGGCCTTCGCATCGACGCGCCTGCGCGTCGTCCCCTCGGGGAAGATGGCGACCAAGCGCTCGCGCTTGATGGCGGCGAGCATCTTCCGGAAGTCGGACTTGGAGAAGTTCTCGCGGTCGATGACCGTCGCAAACGCGCGGATCAGTACCTGAAGCAGGATGTTCCCCTTCATCAACCCCTTGCGAGCGATGAAGTGGACGCGGTTCCAGCCGCCCAGGGCGATCGCGAAGACGGGGATGTCCCAGTAGCTCCGGTGGCGGGCGACGGCGATGTACTCCCCGTTTCGGCCGATGTTCGTCCTCCCCCTGACCCGGAGGCGGAGCAGGGGCTTCGTCACGAAGAAGAGCAGGAGTACGAGGAACGCATAGAAGCCGTCTTTGATCCCGATCCTCACCCGTCGTGACAACGTCTCTCTAACCGCTCCCTGACCAAGTTTGATGCTGCGGAAATGACCTCGATAAGGGCCTTTCGATCGGTGTCGATTATAGTCGCATCCCTTGCGGGTTTCAAGGGTGCGAGGCTCCGGCTCTTGTCCCGCTCGTCGCGGCGGGTCAACTCCCGCAGCGTCTCGTGGTAGTCACTGAGATGGCGTTGCTTCATCCGCCGCTCGGCGCGGACCTCGGAGGCGGCGCGGAGAAAGAGCTTGACGTCGGCATCGGGGAGGACGACCGTCCCGATGTCCCTCCCTTCCATGACCACGTCGTGCCGCTCGGCGATCTCGCGCTGCAGCTCGACGAGCCGCGCTCGGACCTCGGGCAGCGTCGCGACCCGCGAGGATTTCTGGTCGTACTCCGGCGTATGCAGCAGATCGGTCACGTCCTCTCCGTTCAACAGGAGCCGCTCGGAACCGCTCACCTCGATCCGGATCGCGTCGAGAGGGATCCCCCGGTCGAACGCCAGGGCGACGGCCCGATACATCTTCCCAGTCTCCACGAACCGGCAGCCGAACTCCTCGGCCAGCGCCCGGCCGACCGAGGTCTTCCCCACCGCGGCCGGCCCATCGATCGCGATCTTCAAGGTTCCTCCAGGATACGGGAGCCCGCCTCCGTCGGACGGCAGACGAACACGTCGGCCGATTCGAACGCCCGTTTCAGGCTCGCGGCCGCTCGTTCGGCGGTCCCACGCTCGTGAAATGACGCGTAGAACGCCGATCCGCTCCCACTCATTCCGCAGTCGTCGCCACCGAGCGACCGGATCGCGTCATGATACGGGACGAGCGCCGGGTGGGCACCCAGGGCCGGACGGAGGAGGTCGTTCTCGCCCCGCGCGGACTCGGTCTCCCGCGCCCCGGCCTCCGTCGCGGCGATCGCGTCCCATCGGGCGTAGATCGAGCCGGTAGCGCAGTGGACGGGGGGGACGAGGACGACGAAGTGCGCCGTCGATCGTCCCTCCACCCTCCGCACGCGTTCGCCGCGTCCCGCCATCCGGACCCGCCCGCCACGAAGGAAGAGGGGCACGTCGGAGCCGATTTCGGCCCCGACCTCATGCAGCTCTTCGAACGGCAGCACAGGTGGCGTCATCCGGTCGAGCACCCCGAGCACCGCCGCCGCATCGGAGGACCCGCCGCCCAGCCCCGCTCCAACGGGGATTCGTTTTTCGACGCGGATGCGGACACCGCGGTCGACCCTCTTCCGACGAAGGAGGGCGACCGCCGCCCGCTCGGCGATGTCCGCTCCCTGAAAGGCGAGATCGCTCTCGACGCGGACCCCTTTGGGAGTAAGGTCGATCGCCAGACGGTCTGCTAGGTCGATCGTCTGCACCTCGGAGACGATTTCGTGATACCCGTCGGCCCGGTGCCCGAGGACGCGGAGGGAGAGGTTGAGCTTCGCGTAGGCGAGGACGTGGACGGTCATCTTCGGTGGACGACCTCACCGTTTCGGACCACGGAGCGGACCGGATCCTCGCCAAGACCGCCGAGGAGATCGCGGTAGTCCTCCACGTCGAGGATCAGAAGGTCGGCCCGCTTCCCGAGTTCCACGCTCCCGATCTCCGCCGCCGACTCGAGCGCATGCGCGTTGTGCAACGTCACAGCAGCGATCGACTGCTCGAGCGACATGCCGAGTGCGCTGACGGCCAGCGCGACGACGAGCCACATCGACCCGGTCGCAACGGGCGCCGCCCCTGCGTTCGTTCCCAGCCCGACCGGCAGGCCCGCCTCGAGCATCCGGCCGGCGCTCGGGTAGGCGCCTCCCCGGAGGAGCCCCTCGCCCGGCAGAAGGACGGGGAGGACGCCGGCGTGCTTCCACTTCACGACGTCCCCGGCGTCGAGCTTGCAGAGATGCCCGACCGCCGTGACGCCGAGTTCCGCGGCGACCCTAGCGAGCGCTCCGATGTCCCCGCGGCCCGCGTGGAGCTTCAGGTGTAGGCCGGCGGCGCGGGCCGCCCGGAGGATCGTCCGAGCCTCCTCAGGGCCGTACGCCCCGTCGCCGCACTCGACGTCGCAGAACTGGGCCAATCGGCGCCGTCGGGCCGTCGGGATCGCGTCCCCGATCAGGCCGGACATCCGCTCGGCGTGCGCGATCCCGGGAAGCGGGGCCGACCCGAACAGCGTCGCGACGATCTCGGGAAGCGCATTGTCGCCCGTCCGCAGGAGGGCCGAGAGCTCCTGCAGCTCGGTCAGCGTCTGGCACTTCACCTCCACGGTGGTGACGCCGCTCCGCAATGCGCGGCGCAGCCGGCCGCGTACCTTCTCCCGCGCGCCGTCACGATCGCCGACTGCGGCCGGCCCGCCCGCGAGCTCGGCCTCCGCCGGTGGAGCGAAGTGGGTGTGTGGATCGACCAGCCCCGGCAGGACGACCCCACCGCGGGCGTCGATCTCCGCGTCGACGCGCCCTCGCTGATCCGCCGATCCGAAGGCAGCGATCCGCCCGTCCCGGATCAGGAGCTCGGTCCGTTCTAGGACATCGAGGGAAGACGCGGCCGTGGGCGCCGATCGAGCGGAGACGGGCGTGACGAGTTGCCCGATGTTGGTGATCAGTATATCCATGGACGCCCGATGTGAAGTATAGTGCGCGCAGATCCGGTTTACAACGGAACTTGTGGCCGATACACTGATTCAAAGGAAACAGAGGCGAGCGGGAGACGTGTCAGAGCAATGAACGGGGCGAAATCAGGCCGACTTCGGACAGCCGAAGGCAAGGGCAGCAAGGTCGGGATTGTCGCCGTCGTCGGGCAGACCAACGTTGGGAAATCGACGTTCCTGAACGCGGTGCTCGGACGGAAGCTGCTCATCACGTCCGAGAAGCCGCAGACGACCCGGAATCGAATCCGCTGCATCCTGAACACGGGGCGAGCGCAGATCGTCTTCGTCGATACCCCCGGCCTCCACCGACCGCGAAACCGCCTCGGTCGACACATCCTTCGCGAAGCGCACAGGGCGCTTCGCGGAATCGACGCGATGCTCTACATGGTGGAGCCCTGGGGCCGGGTCGTCGCCGCGGATCGGGAGGTGTTCGAGCGTTGGGGGAATCCGGGATTCCCGATCCTCCTTCTCGTGAACAAGATCGACCTCGCCAGGCGGAACCGGTTGGAAGAGACGCTCGTTGCGTACGAGGCGACAAAGCGGTTCGCGGAGCTGATCCCGATTTCCGCGACGAAAGGCCTCGGCCTCGACGACGTCGTGGAGACCCTGGCCGACTACCTTCCTGACGGAGACCCGCTCTTCCCGGAGGACGTGAAGAGCGAGCAGGGCGAGACGTTCCTGATCAGCGAACTGATCCGCGAGAAGGTCGTCCGGCTCACGTATCAGGAGATCCCCCATTCGATCGCCGTGCGCGTCAAGTGGTTTCGGGAGCGTGAGGACGGCCTCGTGGAGATCAAGGCGGAGATCGTCGTGGACAGGGCGTCCCAGAAGGGGATCCTCGTCGGGAAGGGCGGCGGGCTGATCAAGAAGATCGGCACGCTCGCGCGGACCGACATCGAAGCGATGCTCGGAAACCGGGTCTTCCTCGACCTGATCGTGAAGGTCGACGCCCGCTGGACGAAGGACGAGGAACGAATCCAGCAGTTGACGAATCAGGCGTAGAAAAGGGTGCAATGGCCGAAGAGGGCGTCACGCAACTCCTCCTGATCTGCGGCGATGACGAGCGCGCAGGCGCGGTCCGAGCGCTCCTCGATCCCTCGGCCTACGCGGTGAGAGAGCAGCCGGCGGAGGACGACGCCTCCACGGAACCGACGCCCGATCTCGCCCTGTTCGTCGTCCGGGCGAGCGACGACGGCGGCGATCTCGATCGGCTCGAAGGATGGGTGAGGTCGCGTCCCGACCTCGATGTCCTCGCATTGATCGAAGGAGACGGCCCATCCGTCGGGGCGCGGGCGATCGCCGGTGGCGCCGCGGCGTGGCTTCCGCTGTCGACCAAGTCGGCCGCGCTCCGCACCGCGATCGATCGGATGGCCGCTCGATCGCGACGAGCGGCGCGGCTCGCGGCGGAACACCGGCGATACCGCGGCCTCCTCGAACGCGCGCCGATCGGCGTCTTCGAGCTTCGCGGTGGGCGCCTCTCGTACGTCAACGACCATCTCCTTCAACGCCTCGGGTACGAGCGCGAGGAGCTGATCGGAGCGCCGCCGGAGAAGCTCGACTTGGTCATCCCGCAGGAGCGATTGCGGATCCACGCGGCGATCGAAGAACTCCGTCGGGGAGGCGAGCGGCCGGCGCCGACCATCTATCACTTCGCGACGAAGTCGGGTGGAACCTACGTCGCCGAGATTCGGTCGCGGGCCGTCGAGACCCCGGACGGAAGGATTGTGGAGGGGACCATCCGCGACATCACCCTGGAGACGCGCCTCACGCAGTTGCAGCGGGTCGTGATCGAGCTCGGCGAGGTCATCCTCGGGGAGTCGGACATCGACCGGATCCTTCAGCTCGTCCTGGACACGGTTACCGAGTACAGCGGGTTCCGCCGCGCTGTGCTGTCGCTCTACGACCTGTCGATTCCGATCCCGTTCGAGGGCGAGGTCCACACGACCCTCTCGTCGGGGTTGACGCCGGACGAACGGGCCGCGCTCCTCTCTCAGCCACCGATCCCGATCGGCGAGCGGAAGCAGGTCTTCTCCGACCGGTATCGCCTCGGGCCGGCGTACTACATCCCGCACGACGACACGCCTTGGACCGTGGAACGTGGGATCTCGGGGAGCGTGTCGGTCGAAGGATGGCACGTCGATGATTTTCTGTTCATTCCGCTTCGCGGCACGACCGGGATCATCGGGAGCATCTCCGTCGACGACCCGGTCGATCGGAGCGCACCGACGATCGCGTCGATCGAACCGGTGGCTACCCTGGCCAACTTCGCCGCGCTCGCCGTGGAGCGAGTCTTCAAGATGCGGCAGCTGCAGAAGCAGAAGGAGAAGCTTCACGGACTGTCCGAGTTCGGCGGGCAGCTCGCGCGGGTGGACAACGTCCGCACCCTGTGCGAGCTCGCCGTGCAGCGAGTCCACCAGGACATGGACTACAGCGTCTGCTCGATCAGCATCGCGGACGGGATGAGGCTCGTTCAGGAGGCCGTCGCGGCGAAGGACGTCTTCCCCCCCGGCGAGATCCCCCAGAAGGGATCCAGATTCTACATCGACGGTCCCGGCCTCACGCAGTGGGCGTACCGGAACGCGCAGCCGGCGATCGTTCCGAACGTGCTCGAGGACGAGCGGTACGACAGGGCGAGAGAGGTGATCCGCTCCTTCATGGCGGTTCCGATCGTCGGCCGCAAGGGGCCGATCGGCGTGATCGACGTGGCCAGCGAGCGGCTGGCCGCATTCGACGAGCAGGACCTGCAAGTCGTCTCAGCCCTCGCGAGTCAGATCTCGGCCGCCATCTCCGCTCTCAGGCGGCGCGATTCCCTGACGCGCATCTACTCGTTCGGGCAGCGGCTGGCGACGGCATCGACGCCCGATCAGGCGATCGCCAGCACGCTCGACTTCCTCGTCGAGCAGTTCGACTTCGAGCTGAGCGCGATCCTGTTGATGGGCGAGGGGGAACTGCTTTCCGTCGCCGGACTGCGCGGACCGTACCGTGAGGGCGGGATCGAGGTCGGCACAACCGTCTCCACAGGCATCGGGATCATCGGTTGGGTGGCGGAGAGCCGCCGGCCGCTCCTCGTGCCGAACGTGAAGGACGATCCCCGCTACTTCGAGGCGTTCTCCGGTACCCGCTCGGAATTGGCGGTCCCCGTCCTGTTCGGTGGAAACCTCCTCGGCGTCATCAACGTCGAGAGCAAGCGACCGGAGTTCTTCGACGATGAGGACCGGCAGCTCCTCGAAGTCGTCGCCAACCACCTCGCCATTGCGCTCTCCAATCTCGCTGCGCAGGGCGTCCTCCGCGAACAGGCGATCCGCGATCCGCTGACCGGCCTGTTCAACCGTCACTACTTCAACTCGATCGTCGCGTCCGAGTTCAGTCGGGCCGACCGGTACGACCGGCCGTTGTCGCTGATGATGATCGACGTCGACGGCTTCAGGGCCATCAACAACGAATTCGGGCACCTCAGAGGGGACGAGGTCCTTCGCGAGGTCGCACAGATGCTGGAACGTAGCGTCCGGGGTGCCGACCGGGTCATCCGGTACGGCGGCGATGAGTTCCTCGTCCTGATGCCCGAGACGAACGGGCGGGGGGATGTGAACGCCGTCTGCGACCGTCTGCGCTCGCGGATCAAGGAGATCCCGTCCCAGACGGGGATCGAAGGGTACATGATCGACCTGAGCATCGGCTTCTATACGCGCGAGCCGCACGAGGAACGTTCGCTCGAAGCGATTCTCGAGGAGGTCGATCGGAGGATGTACGCCGACAAGCGGGGCAAGAATGACGATTCGCGTTGATCGCTTGAAGGGCACGGGCGAACTCGACGTCTGCGTCGAGCTTCAGCGGGCGCTCCTGGGCGACCGCGCGCGATCGATCTGGACGGTCCCCGCGCTCACGGCCGTTTCCCAGAGCGGCGGCCTCGTCCTCGGGGCGCGCGACGCCGAGGACGGCGCGACGCGCCTGCGGGGCGCGCTCGTCGATCTGGTGGCCGATGTCGACGGCTATCCCGCTCGCCACACCGTCTTTCGCGGTGTCCTTCCCTCGGCCCGAAACCGTGGCGTCGGGTCGGGTCTGCGGGCGGCGGAGCGCGCGGTCTGCCGACAGGAAGGCATCGATCTGGTCTTCTGGTCGCTCGACCCGCTCCGAAGCGTCGAGGCGCACTTGGCGTTCAACAAGCTTGGCGCCATCGCGACCGAATACCGGCGAAACCTGTACGGCGAGGTCCACGACGATGCGAACGTCGGGCTCGCGACCGACCGGCTCCGGGTCGAGTGGTGGATCGATTCACCGCGGGTCTCGTCGATCCTCGATCGAGGGAATCCGGCGCCGCACTTCCGCCTCGGCATCCACGAGATGGACGTGCTGACCGAGACGAGGCTTCTCCAGAGCGGGGTCCGTATGCTCGTCGGGTACGACGACGCTCCGCGTGCCGACCACGTCCTCGCGGAGATCCCGGTCGACCTCGATCGGATCCGCGCCGCAGACCCGGCGGCGGCCCGCGAGTGGCGGCTGCAGAGCCGGGCGGTGTTTGAACTCCTCTTCGAGAGGGGGTACGTTGGCGTCGGATTCGTCCACGAGGGCGGCCGGAGCTTCCACCTGTTTCGCAAGGGGGACCGCAGGACCGCGTTGAGGGATACCTGAGAACGAACGGCAAGGGAGGCGACATGCGGCGAGCAGAGCTGGCGAAGCGGATCGACCACACCCTCCTCGGGCCGACCGCGACGAAGGAGGCGGTCAGGCGGCTGTGCGAGGAGGCGATGCAATACGGCGTCGCTGCGGCCTGCGTCAGCCCATGCCACGTTGAGCTGGTGCGGGATTATCTGAAGGACTCGGACGTCAAGACGTGTGCGGTCATCGGGTTCCCACACGGGATGAACACCGGCGAGACGAAGGCGTTCGAGGCGCAGAAGGCGATCGCCGCCGGTGCGGACGAGTTGGATATGGTGATCAACGTCGGAGCGCTGAAGGAGGGGGACTACGTCGCGGTCACCGAGGACATCCGCGGGGTCTGCATCGCCGCGGAGAAGGCCCCTCGTCCGGTCGTGGTGAAGGTCATCCTGGAGACGGCCCTGCTGACCGAGGAGGAGAAGGTCGCGGGGGCCACACTGGCCAAGGCCGCGGGCGCGCACTTCGTCAAGACCTCGACCGGGTTCGGCCCCGGAGGGGCGACAGTGGAGGACGTCGCGCTCCTGCGGGCGACCGTCGGCAAGGACATGGGCGTGAAGGCGGCCGGTGGGATCCGCGACGCCGAAACGGCGATCGCGATGATCGAGGCCGGTGCCGACCGGATCGGCGCCAGTCGGACGGCGGCCATTCTGGAGGGGGTCGAAACCTCGTAGCTGACGGAATACCGCCGGCCTTGAACGCCCCAAAGCGCGTACCTATAGTTACGAAATCTGGGGGGACACCATGCACTGTCAGCTGCGTTCGGCGGATCGGATCTTCTTCGACGGGGACGCGTCGATGGTCGTCGCGAGAAGCCCTCGCGGGGAATTCGCGATCATGGGGGGGCACGCCCCGCTCCTCGCCGTGCTCGATCGAGGACCGGTTCGGATTCACACGGCCGACGGGACGCGGGTCTTCGCCTGCCGGAGAGGGACCCTCCGCACCACCGGCGACCGCGTCAGTCTCCTCGTCGAGTCGGCGGTCCCGGTCGAGGAGATCGACCTGGCCGGGATCGAAGCGCGGATGACGCGCCTCGGGGAGGGCGACGACGTGGCGAACGTCGAGGAGAAGGAGCATCTCGCCCTTCTTCGGACGGTCAAGGAGCGATATGAGTAGCCGGATCGCGGTGACGGGGGTCGGCCCGATCAGCCCGATCGGGACGGGGAAAGCCGCATTCTGGGAGAGCCTGCAGGCCGGGAGGAGCGGCGTCCGGCGCGTCGAGGACCGGGTCGATCTAACGGGGGTCGACGTGAAGATCGCGGCCCCGGTCGACGACTTCGATCCGCACGAGTACATCGACCCGAAGCTGGCTCGACGCCTCGATCGGTCGACTCAGATGGCCCTGGCCGCGACGTCCCTCGCGATGAAGGACGCGGGGATCGCCGAGGGAGCCGTCGACCGCGACCGCTTCGGCGTGGTCGTCGGGACCGGGATCGGTGGCATGGAGACGTTCGAGGAGAACTTCAAGGTGATGCTCGAGCGCGGGCCGCGGCGGGTGAGCCCGTTCTTCGTCCCGCGGATGATGCCGAACGCGCTGGCGGGGGAGGTTTCGATCGCGCACGGTCTCCGCGGCGCGAACTTCGGCGTCGTCTCGGCCTGCGCAAGCGGGAGCCACGCCATCGGGCTCGCCGCCGTCCTGATCGCCGACGGCCTCCTCGAGCGGGCGGTCGCCGGGGGGGCCGAAGCCGTCCTGATCCCGGTGACCTTCGCCGGCTTCGCCCGGATGGGCGCACTGTCGAAGCGAAACGACGAACCGGAGCGCGCGTCGCGCCCGTTCGACGCCGAGCGCGACGGCTTCGTCATGGGCGAGGGGGCGGGGATCCTCGTCCTCGAGGACTACGATCTGGCGGTCGCCCGCGGGGCGCACGTCTACGCCGAGGTGAGGGGTTTCGGCCTATCGGCCGACGCGACCCACATCACCGCGCCGGCGGAGGACGGATCCGGCGCGTCGAGGGCGATGCAGATGGCGATCGATCGGGCCGGGGTCACAGCGGGCGAGGTCGACTACATCAATGCGCACGGGACGTCGACGCTGCCGAACGATCGCGTCGAGACCGTCGCGATCAAGAACACCTTCGGCGAAGCCGCCCACCGAGTGAAGATCAGCTCGACGAAGTCGCAGGTCGGCCATCTCCTCGGAGCGGCGGGAGGGATCGAGGCGATCGCGACGGTCCTGACGATGGAGCACGGGTTCATCCCGGCGACCCTCAACTACGAAACTCCCGATCCGGAGTGCGATCTCGACTACACGCCGACGTCGGTGGAGATGCCGGTCCGGGTGGCGCTGTCGAACTCGTTCGGGTTCGGCGGCCAGAATGCCAGCCTCCTCTTCGTGCGGGAGTAGCGCCGCGGGCGCCCGCCGTCGTCAGAACTGCCGGATGAAACGGAGGTCGTTCGTCAGGAAGACGCGGATGTCGTCGATCCCGTACTTGAGCATCGCCATCCGCTCGATTCCGAGGCCGAACGCGAACCCCGTGTACGTCTCCGTGTCGTAGCCGACCGCCTCCAACACCGCCGGGTCGACCATCCCCGCCCCCATGATCTCCAGCCAGTCCGCGGCGCCCGGGGCCTTGATGTGCACCTGCACGGAGGGCTCGGTGAACGGGAAGTAGTCCCCCGAGAAGAGCATCTCGTACCCCTCCCCGAAGAACTCGTGCGTAAAGATCTCGAGGACGTACTTCAGGTTGGCGAGGGAGAGTCCCTCCTCCACCCACAGCAGCTCGATCTGGTGGAAGACCGGCGAATGCGTCGCGTCCTGGGTGTCGCGACGATAGCAACGTCCGGGGCAGATGATCCGCACCGGCGGCTCCGTTTCTTCCATGACCCGGATCTGGACCGGGGACGTGTGCGGGCGCAGAAGCGTCGACTCGTCGACGTAGAACGTGTCCCAATCCGCCCGGGCCGGGTGCTCGACGGGGATGTTCAGCGCGTCGAAGTTGTAGTACTCGGTCTCGATCTCGGGGCCGGTGGCGACGCTGAACCCCATCCGCATGAAGATCGACTCGATCTCGCGCTGGACCAACGTCAGAGGGTGCAGATGACCGAACGAGGAGTAGACGCCCGGAAGGGACATGTCGACCCGCTCATCACCGAGTCGCTTCGCGAGCCGTTCGCGGCGGGTCTCCGTCTCCGCCAGGGCGACGGCCTCGCTCGCCCTCTTCTTGAGCGCGTTCAGCAGACGCCCGGCCTCGCTCCGCTCGGACGGATCGAGCCGGCCGAGACGCTTGAACAGCTGGGACACGCGCCCCTTTCGTCCGGTGAAATCGGCCCGGAACGCGTCGAGCGAGGCGCCGTCGTCGACCGCCGCCAGGCGCTCTCGCATGTCGTGCTCCAACCGCTTGATTTCCTCACGCAGATCGTCCAGGGCCGCCATGTGGTGCGGATTATATCGGTCGGTTTTTCCGTTGACAAGACGCTTTCCGGTGTATAGTCTTGCCGAAACCGACGCGGTGGGCCCTCACGCTCGCCCGCAGAGAGGACGGTCCTTTCGCATGCCAGACTACGGGAATCGACAACGGGCTTTGCTGGAGATCATCGGAGGCGACGGATACCTCGCCGTCAATCACGAGGGGTCGGACCCGGCGACCCTTCGATACCTGACCGGCTTCACCGGGGAGGGCGCCCTCCTCGTCTCGAAGCGCGAGGCTGTTCTCCTGACCGACTCGCGGTACACCGAGCAGGCCAGGGGCGAGACCGACGCCCTCTCGATCGAGGAGGACAAGGGATGGCGGTCGAAGGCGACCGCGGAGGCGATCTCGAAGCGCGGACTTGAGCGGATCGTCTTCCCCTCCGCCCGGGTGAGCTTCCACTGGGTCGAGGAGATGCGTAAACTCGGCGGATTCGCCCTCGTTCCGGAGCAGGACCCGGTCTCGACCCTCCGGCGGACGAAGTCGCCGGAGGAGATTGACTGCCTCAAGAGGGCGGCGGCGATCGCCGACGAGGCGTTCGCCGCGCTGATCCCCGAGCTACGAGTCGGAATGAGCGAGGCGGAGGCCGCGCTCCGCCTGGAGGTCTTGATTCGGGAGACGGACGCGGAAGGGATCGCGTTCGGCGTGAACGTCTCGACCGGCCCGAACACGGCGCTCAACCACTACAACCCGTTCCTCGCCCCGCGACCGCTCGCCGAGGGAGATCTGCTTCTGTTCGACTTCGGAGCCTGCTACGACGGATATCGATCCGACGTCACGCGGACCGTCTCCGTCGGTGAGCCGGGAGACCGGGCGCGGGAGATCTACGGGATCGTCCTCCGCGCGAACCTCGCGGCGATCGAGGCCGTACGAGGCGGAAGAACGGGGTCGGAGGTCGATGCCGTCGCCCGAGAACTGATCGCCGAAGCGGGGTACGGCGACTTCTTCGGTCACGGACTCGGACACGGAATCGGCCTGGAGGTCCACGAGGCGCCCGGCTTGAGCCCGCAGCACAGCGACCCGCTCGAGGCGGGGATGGTGGTGACGATCGAGCCGGGCATCTACGTGCCGGACTTCGGCGGCGTCCGGATCGAGGACGACGTTGTCGTCGGGGCGGACGGATGCGAGGTCATCACCGGCTTCCCCAAGAGCGAATTCATCGAGGTCGGGTGGTGTAAATGAGACGCAGGTTGAGCGGACTCGCCCTGTCGACGCTCCTCGTCGGTTTACTGGCGTCGTGCACGTTCCTCGGCGGTGCCCCGGAGGCGCGTTTCGACATCTCACCGGTCGTCGTGTACGCCGGCGACACGATCGAGTTCGACGCCGGCGCATCGAGCGGGCCGGCGTCGATCGTCTCCTATTCTTGGGATCTCGGAAACGGCGCGACGTCCGCCGGACAGGTCGTCACGACGACCTATCGCGACGCAGGCACGTATCTCGTCCGCCTGACCGTCCGCGACGCCGACGGGAGGACCGGCACGGCGGAGGAGCGGATCACCGTCTACGTCCGCAGCGGAACGTCGATCTTCGAGGAGGACTTCTCCGACGGCCCGCAAGCGCTCGGCCACTGGCCGCTCGACCCGACGTGGGCGACGGCCGGAGATGCCACGGTCGATCACATCGCCGGGGATCCCGGCTACGCTCTGTACATCCACAGCGACGACGCGCGATGGCATCGTCGCTACACCGCCGTCACCATCCCGCCGCTCCGCGTCGGACAGAGCGCCGTCTTCTCGTGCCGCATCATGACATTGCAGAACCAGGACCACTTCACGTTCCTCTTCTCCCCCGCGCGCCGCGAGCTCGACTCGATCGCCGGCTCCCTTCCCTACTACCTGTTTACGGCAACCGGCGGAGGTTCGTACGTCCGCGAGCCGTCCGAGTACGGGAGCGACGTCCCGCGACCGATCTCCTTCGTTCCCGACGTCTATCGATGGTACACCTACACGTTCGTCTTCCGCACCGGCGCGTACGACCTTCGCGTGGATGGCGTCACAGTCCACAGCGGCTCGCTGAACGCCGACTTCTCCGAGGCCGGCGAATGGCTCCTCGTCCTCGGCGAGGAGAGCCTCACCGAGGCGTGCCGGGCGTACTTCGACGACGTGCGCGTTTCGATCGAGGAGTGACCGGTCCGGGCCGCTTGCCCTAACGTGTCGGAGACGGCAACATGGGCCGAGGGGGTGCGCATGATCATCGGGATCGTCCTCTTGAGCCTCGTCTGGGTCGCTCTGTCGCGGCGATTCGACATCCAGTTCGTGGCGCTCGGCGCCGGCGCCGCCCTCCTCGCGCTGTCGGTTCAGCGGGCACTGATCCCGATTCACGGACACCCCGTTCGGCACGCCCTCCGGCATCCGTTGCGCCTTCTCCTCTTCGCTGTCACGCTGTCGCGGCGCTTCGTCCTCTCGACCCTTCTGACAGCGCGGCTGATCCTGTTCGGCGGCGAGGAGAGCCTGCTGATGGCCCTGCCGATCCGCGTGACGAACCCGTTCGGCCAGTTCCTCCTTCTCCATTCGATCACCCTGACGCCCTCGACGATCTCGTTGCTGGTCGAGGGGGACCTCCTGTACATCCATTGGCTCCAGAAGCGAGGTGGCCGCGGCGATTGGAAGGCGATCAAGGAGGGCCTCGAGCGCCGGATCGAAGCCATTTTTTCCGGAGGCGCGGATGCCGGCCGTTGAAGGACTCCTCTCCTTCGCGCTTCTGCTCCTCCTCTTCCGACTGTGGCGGGGGCCGACGTCCTGGGATCGCCTCCTCGCCTACAACTCCGCGTCGAATCGAGCGGTCCTGATCCTGGCGGTCGCGTCGATCGCGCTCGGTGAACCGGTCTTCCTCGACGTCGCCATCACGTACGCCGCCCTCAGTTTCCTCGGCGTCGTCATCCTGGCGAGGTTCCTGGAGCGGGAAGGAGGCTTCCGATGATCGCGTCCGCGCTCATCGCCCTCGGCCTGGCGTTTGTCTTCGTCGGCACGATCGGCATCCTCCGCTTCCGCGACGTCTACGCCCGCCTCCAGGCGAGCGGGGTATCGGACAACGCCGGTCTCGGTCTGGTGCTCGTCGGGCTCGTCGTCCACGGCGGATGGGAGCGACACGACGCGGCGCTCCTCCTTCTGTTGTTCCTCCTGTGGATCACCAACCCGATCGCGACGCACAGCATCGCCCGGAGCGCGTTCGTGCGGCGTCACACCGGGGAAGGCGACGACGGATGATCGCGCGCTACGCCCTCCTCGCCCTTCTCCCCATCGTCGCTGTGGCCGCCCTCTCGCAGCGGCGGCGGTTGGCGGCGATCATCGGGATGGGTCTGTTCAGTTTCCTGCTCGCCGTCGTCTACCTCCTGTTGCACGCGCCGGACGTCGCTCTGACCGAGGCGACCATCGGGGCGGCGCTCATTACCGCGATCTACGTCCTCGCGATCCGCCGGACCGGTCGGTTGGCGGTGGTCGCCGACGAGGCCCCCGGCCTCCTGGCGCGAGAGGGGGACCGAATCGTCGGTCTCGAATATGAGATCCTCGACCGGTTCGCCCGCCACCTCGGCCTCGATCTCTCGGTCCAGATCGTCCCTCACCGGGACGTCGCGGAGTCGGTCCGGTGCGGAGAAGCGGACATCGGGGGCGGAGGCCTCGTCCCGTCCGGGGGCGAGGGCGCGCTCGCCACGCGGCAGCACCTCGAGACGGCGCTGTTCACGATCGGGGGGCGGGGCACCGAGGCGGGAGCGGAATCGCCCACTGTGCGGTACGACGGCTGCTTCGCCGATCTCGATCCGCAGGCGCTCTACACAGGGGAGACGGGGGTCACCCTCGACCTGGCCAGATTCCTCGCCGTCCGACGCTCCGAGACGCCCGACGAGAGCGTCCTCCGGCATCCTCACCGGCTCGGGTACGCATTCCTCGTCAGCGGGAGACGCCGCGCCCTCCACTCCGAGCTCGACGCGTATCTTGAGGGCCTCCGTGACAGCGGGGAACTCGATCGGCTGATCCGGAGGTTCCTCGCATGAGCCGGGGCTCACGCCTGTTTCACCTTCTGGTGATCGTCTCGACGGGCTGCGTCGTCCTCCTCGTCCTCCTCGCGTTCCACTCCGAGACGCCGGAGACGGCGCCGTACGGAACCTACGTCGATCGCTCCGTCGAGGAGACGGGAGCGACCAACCGCGTGGCGGGCGTCTACCTCAACTACCGCCTCTACGACTCGCTCCTGGAGGTCTTGGTGTTCTTCGTCGCGGTCCTGGGGGTCCGGCACTATCTCGGTACGCGGGAGCGAGCCGAGATCCCTACGCTGGCCGAGTCGGAGGTCGTCCGCACGTCGGCCGCTCTCCTCTTCCCGCTCGCGCTCCTCCTCGGCGTCTACCTGGCGACGCTCGGCCAGATCTCGCCCGGCGGTGGATTCGGAGCCGGCGCGGTCGCGGCGAGCGGGGTCCTGTTGGCGTCGATCGCCCTCGGGATCGACGCAATCGAGCGCCGGCTCCGACGGACCACGATCGAGCGGATCGAGCGGGGCGCGCTGCTCGTCTTTCTCTTGTTGACGCTCCTCCCCCTCCCGCTCGGCCGCCCGGCGATGAGCGACCTCCTTCCGAAAGGAAGCCCCGGCGCGGTACTGAGCGGCGGGGCGATCCCGCTCTACAACACCCTCATCGCGCTGAAGGTCCTCGCCGGGTCGTGGCTGATCCTCCGTTCGTTCGTCCGGCATCGAGGCGAGATCTGATGGCGTTCAGCGCCGGCATCGTTCTCCTCGGCATCGGGCTGGTCGCCATCGCGATCCGCCGCGACCTCGTGATCAAGCTCCTGGCGCTCGGTCTGGCGAACGCAGGATCGATCCTCTGTCTCGTCGCGATCGGCGATCGCCCCGAGGCGCGGGTTCCGATCTGCGCCGTCTGCCGGGACGCCGTCTACGCCGATCCGCTCCCGCAGGCCCTCGTCCTGTCGGCGATCGTCATCAACTTCGCCATCCTCGCACTCGCGCTCGTCTTCGTCATGCGTCTCGTCGAGCACTACCACAGCACCGACTCGCGACGGATCGAGGGCCTGGTTCAGCGCGACCTCCGCGAGGGAGGTCGATCATGATCGTCGTCGTCCTCCCGCTGTCGCATTTCGTGCTCGGTCTCTTCTGCTACGCGGGCAAGCGCGCGGCTCGCGCCCTCGCGGCGGTCGGCTGGTGCCTCGGCGCCGCGCTGACGGTTTTCCTGATGCTCGAAACGCGGGACGGTTCGACAGTCACCGTCGTCCTCGGAGGCTGGAGCCCCGGCCTCGGGATCGAGTTGCGATTCGACGCGTTCGCCGCAGTGTTCTTTCCCCTTGTCTTGCTGCTCGAACTCGCCGTGATCCTCTACGTTCGGAAGGACGACCACCGCCCGTTGTTCTACGCGCTCCTTCAGTTCCTCCTCGGCGCCGTCTTCGCGCTCCTGCTGACCCAAGACCTGTTCAACACGTACGTGATCCTCGAACTCCTGACGCTTGTTAGTTTCCTCCTCGTCGGATACGAGCGCCGCCCCGCCCAGATATGGGCCAGCCTCAAGTACCTCGTCCTCGCGTCGATCGGGATGAGCCTCTTCTTGATCGGAATCGCCGTCGTCTACCGTCACACGGGCACGCTCAATCTCCATCTCCTAGCCGATGCCTTGTCAAGCAGCGGGGACGCACGGTGGGTGGCGCTCGCTGGGGCGTTGCTCACCGCCGGCGTCGCGGTGAAGGCAGGCCTATTCACGTTCTCCCTGTGGCTGCCCGCGGCCCATTCGGAGGCGCCGTCCGCGATCTCCGCGCTCCTCTCCGGCCTCGTGATTAAGATGGGCATCGTCGTCTTCCTCCGATTGAGCCAGCTCTTCCCGCTCGAACTGACCCTCCAGGTCCTCGGCGCGGCGACAGCGTTGCTCGGCGCCGTCTACGCTGCGTACGCCATCGACCTGAAGCGAATGCTCGCATTCTCCACCCTGTCGCAGATCGGGTACCTCGTCCTCGGCATGGCGATCGGAACTCCTGCGGCGATCGTCGGAGTCCTCGGCTACGCCGTCGCTCACGGGCTGTTCAAGGGGCTCCTGTTCCTCGCCGCCGGAGAGGCGTCGGCCGTCGTCGGAAGCGGGCAGTTCCGCGACCTCGCCGCGCGCCGCGCGGAAATCCCGAACGCAACCGTCGGGGCGTTGCTCATCGGGACGCTGGGGATCGTCGCGCTCCCTCCGCTTGCCGGCTTCGCGGCGAAGGCCGTCCTCCTGACCTCCCACCCGGGCCCCTTCATCATGGCGGTCTTCGCCCTCACGTCGGTCGGAACGACCTTCGCGTTCAGCAAGCTGCTCCCGGTGTTTCGGTTCCGGCGCGAACCGAAGCGGAAGAGCGCCCGACTCGCCGCCTACTCTGTGTTGTCCACCCCGATCCTCTTCTTCATCCCGCTCGCTGCGGCCGCCTTCCCCGGGCTTCGGCTGAGCCCAAGCGCTTGGCCGCTCCTCGTGCTCGAGAGCGTCGGGGCGATCGCAGTCGGGGTCCTCCTCCACCGGCTGACGGAGCGGCGCGCCCCGCGGCTGCCCGGGAGCATCTTCTTCCTCGAGGAGTCGACGCTCGCGATCCTGATCGGCCTCCTCCTCGTCTACGCGCTCCTCCGCGGGTAGTGCGGACCGTCCCGGTTTCCGGTACCGTTTCCCGTGTCATGAGCGACCGGTTCCTGGGCACCTACGACGCGTACCTTCTCGACGTGGACGGCGTCCTCGTCCGCGACGCCGAGCCGATCGGAGGGGCCGCCGCCGCGCTCGCGCGCCTCAACGGGGCCGGCCGCGTCCTCCTCCTGACGAACAACTCGACCCGGTCCCGGGAGCAGCACGCGAAGCAGCTCGTCGGCTTGGGGCTCTCCGTCCGTGCGGACGACGTCCTCCCCTCTTCCTACCTCGCCGCACAATATCTGCTCAAGACGGAGGGGACGATCTCCGTCTGGCCGATCGGCGAGGAGGGGCTACGCGACGAGCTCCTCGCCGCCGGTCATCGTCTCGTCGATCGGCCCGAGGAGGCGGACGCAGTCGTCGTCGGGATGGATCGCAGGATCACCTACGATGCCCTCGTGTCGGCCCATCGGGCTCTGCGCAGCGGAGCGCGGTTCATCGCGACCAACGAGGACGGGACGTTCCCGGTGCCGGGCGGGCTCCTCCCGGGCGCCGGCGCCATGGTCGGGGCGCTTCGGGGGATGGGGTTCACGCCCGACGTGGTGATCGGGAAGCCGTCGCCGATCGCGTTCCGCATGGCGTTGAGGAGGCTTAATGCCGCTCCGGAGCGCGTCGTCATGATCGGCGACCGTTTGGAGACCGACATCCTCGGCGGCCGCGACGCCGGCCTCGACACGGCCTTCGTCCTCTCCGGCATCTCGACGCGCGGCGAGATGGACGATCTCGGGATCCGTCCGACGTGGATCGCCGACGACCTCGCGGCGCTCGTCCGGGGCGACGCGATCGGCCCCGCGCCGGGATAGGGCCGCCCGCCGAGCTTGGACTGTCCCCCCGCCTCCGATACGATCACCGGAACGGGGTGAGTCCATGGACGACAGGGTCCTTCTGCGGGTCATCGATCTGGTGAAGCACTACGGCGACGTCCGCGCCGTCGATGGGGTCAGCTTCGAGGCCTGGTCCGCGTCCGTCTTCACGCTCCTCGGGCCGAACGGGGCGGGGAAGACGACGACGCTCGAGATCCTCGAGGGGATCCGCGAGCCGGATTCCGGCGAGATCGAGGTCTTCGGCGTCCGTCTCAAGCGGATCACCCGCGCGGTCAAGGAGCGGATGGGCGTCCTCCTTCAGGACGGCGGGTTCGAGCCCTATCTCAAGGTCCGAGAGATCCTGCGGCTCTTCGCCTCGTTCTTCGAGAATCCCGTGCCGATCGACGAGGTCCTGTCGCAGGTCGCGTTGACGGACAAGGCCGGCTCGCTGGTGCGGACGCTCTCCGGCGGACAGAAACAGCGTCTCGCCGTCGGCGCCGCGCTGATCAACGACCCGAAACTGGTCTTCCTCGATGAGCCGACGACCGGCCTCGATCCTCAGGCCCGCCGGAACATGTGGTCGGTCATCGAGGGCCTGAAGGACCGAGGCAAGACGCTCATCCTCACGACCCACTATATGGAGGAGGCGGAGGCGCTCGCAGACTGGGTCTGCATCATGGATCACGGCGAGATCATCGCGCAGGGGACCCCTCGGAAGCTCACCCAGGACTTCGGCGAGGAGACGATGATCGAGTTTCGCGGGGACGATCTCCCTCCCGAAGCGCTGGAGAGGCTCCGGGCGTGCTGTAAGGACTACCGCGTCGACGGCGCGGCGATCACGATGGAGACGGAGGACCTCCCCACGACGATGGAATCGCTCTTCGCGTGGTCGCGGGAGCAGGGCGTGCGGCTCCGGAATCTGATCGTCCGGCAGCCGAATCTCGAGGACGTCTTCCTCTCCCTCACCGGACGGAGGCTGCGCGAGTGAAAGAAGTCCTCCTCCTCGCTCTGACGCACGTCGTCACGGCGATCCGCGAACGGGTCACGCTCTTCTGGTTCCTCGTCTTCCCGGTGTTCATGCTGGTCCTCCTCTCTCTCATCTTCGGGCAGATCGGCCAGGAAGGGGAGATCCACTTCGACATCGCGCTGATCGACCGGGACGCAGGCGGCTCGGATCCCGCCGGCTTCGCCTCGATGATCGTGAGCGTCTTCGAGGGGTTGGCAAAACCGCAAGCCGCGGGCCAGGAACCGCTGTTCACGGTTCACCGACCGGACCAGGGCGAGGACCCCGAAGCGTTCCTCGACCGCGAACTGACCGCCCTCCGCCGCGGACGACTGGCGGCGGTCGTCGTCATCCCGCCCGACTTCGACGCGGCCGTCCTCCGCGGGATGGGTCCGTCGCCCGGCGGGGACGCCGAACCGGCGAAGCTCCACGTCTACATGAGCCGGACGAGCGTCGCCTCCGGGATGGCGGCCGAGATCATCGGGCAGGTTCTCAGCGAGATCGACCGGGAGATCCTCGCCCGCAGCGGTCGGTTCGATCCGACCGCCGGAGTCCGGACCGAGACGGTCTGGCTCGGTCAGAGCGACGAGGAGACGTCCTACGTCGATTTCCTCCTGCCCGGAATCGTCTTGATGGGCTTCTTCACCACCGGACTGTTCGGCGTGCCCGGAGCGATCCTCTTCAACCGGGATCGGAAGGTCCTCCGACGCTACTGGGTGACACCCCTCTCCGTGCCCCGCTTCCTGGCCGGATTCTCGCTCGGGCACCTCGCGCTCTGCGCCCTGCAGTTCACGATCCTGTTTCTCCTCGGCCGCTACGCGCTCGGCGCCACGATCTCGTTCGCGCGACCGGAGGCGTTCCTCACGCTCCTTCTCGCCGCGGTCACGTTCATGGCGTTCGGCTTCCTGATCGCGTCGCTCGCGCGGACGGCGAACGCCGGGATGGCGACGGCGAACGTCCTCAACATGCCGATGATGTTCCTCAGCGGGATGTTCTTCCCGGTCGCGGGGCTCCCGACGTTCCTGATGGCCATCGTGTACGCGAACCCCGTCAGCTACCTGGTGAACGGCCTGCGCACCAGCGTCGGTGTCGAGAGCGGCTCGTTCTCCTCGGGGCTGGTGATCGGCGTGCCGCTGGGGTGGATCGCCCTGTCGGTGCTCGTCGCGGCGCGAAAGCTGAAGTGGGACGTGGAGCGATGACCGCGTTCCGAGCCCTCCTCGCTTCGGAGGCGAGGATCCTCCTGCGGGACCGGATGGCGCTCTTCTTCACGCTCATCTTCCCGCTCATCTTCATCCTGATCTTCGGCTTCCTGATGGGTGACATCGGCGACGTCTCCCAATCGACGATGGGCGTCTTCGTTGCGGCCGGCGCCGATCGCGACCTCCTCGATCGGACGCTCTCCACGGCCGGCTCGACGGCGATCGAGCGCTTCGAATCGCTCGACGCGATGCAGGAGGCCGTCACCGACCGCCGGATCGACTTCGCCCTCAGCTGGGACGGGAGCGCCCTCCGGTACTTCTACGACGCGAACCGGGTCCAGGAGAACTACGCCTTCCAGCAGGTCGCGGCGGGGCTCGCCACCGACTTCGACCTCCGCCGTCAGGGCGCGACGCCCGCGATCTCGGTCGAGCCGACCGACGTCGGCGAGATCGCGACGACCGGCTGGTTCAACCTCGTCCTCCCCGGGATCCTCGCGTTCTCGGTCCTCTCCTCCGGCCTGTTCGCCGTCTCCGGCCATCTGACCGCGATGAAGGAGCGAAAGATCCTCGACCGGCTGATCGTCACCCCGATGGCGCCGGTCGCCCTTCTCGCCGCGATCGCCGTCGTCCGACTGGTCGTCGTCTACGTCTCGACCTTGATCACCCTCCTCGTCGGCGTCCTCGTCTTCGGATTGAGGTACGACGTCAGCTGGCTCCGCTTTGCGGTCTTCGTCGCGTGCGCCACGGTTGGGACGATGGGGATCGGAACGATCATCGCCCTTCTCGTCCGCCGACCTTCGAGCGCCAGCAACATCGCCAACGCCCTCGCGATGGTGATGATGTTCCTGGCGGGGATCTACTTTCCGGTTGAGTTCATGCCTCGATTCCTCCGCGCGATCAGCGAGGGCCTCCCGCTGACGCACATGGCGAACGCCATGCGGTACGTGACCGGCGTGATGGACATGGCGGACACGGAGTTCTGGGCGATCACGTTCTCACTCCTGGGGATCGCCGTCGTCCTGTTCCCGGTTCTTGCGCGGTACGTCGTCCGCCCGCTCCGCCGATAGGCCTAGTCGATCCCGAACAGCTCGAACAGGCCCAGGCTCACGAGCAGGACGACGATCCCCGCGAGCAGTACGCCGACGGCGATCCACGGGAGCGCCTTTCGCATCGGGATCCCGAAGACCCTCGCCGCGATCGCTCCGGTCCACGCACCGGTCCCGGGCAGGGGAATCGCCACGAGGAGGAGGAGCGCGATCGGCCCGGCCCGTTCGACCAGCCTTCCCCTCCGCCTCGTCCGCGCGAGCACGCGCTCCAGAGGGACGCGGGACGTCCGCCACCGGAGGAGGAGGTCCTCCCCGTACCGGAATCCGAGCAGCAGGACGGGCACGATCAGGAGATTCCCGAGGATCGCCAGCAGGTAGGCGGCGGCCGGTGGGTACCCCAGCGAGATCGCGAGCGGAATCCCGCCGCGTAGCTCGGCGACCGGTGCCGCCGAGACCGCGACGATCAATAAGGCCGAACCGGCGCTCATGAACCCGAGTCTACCGCCCGAGCCGCGCGCGTGGTAGCCGCGAGGGTCGCATCTTATCCCGAGACCGTGGTAGCCGCGAGGGACGCCTCATATAATCGCCGGGACGGAGGTGACAAGCCGTGAAACTGTACAACACCCTCACGCGCGAGACCGAAGCGTTCGCGCCGCAGCACGACCGTACCGTGGGGCTGTACGTCTGCGGCCCCACCGTCTACGACCACATCCACATCGGAAACGTCCGTCCGATCCTCGTCTTCGACACGCTCCGCCGCTACTTCGAGCGGTTCAAGGGCTGGCACGTCATCCACGTCCAGAACGTCACCGACGTCGACGACAAGCTGATCCAACGGTCGGCCGAGACCGGCCGGCCGGTCGCCGAGATCGCGGAGACGTACACCGAGGCGTTCTTCGACCTGCTCGATCGGCTCCACGTCCTCCCGCCGACGCACAGTCCGCTGGCGACCGAGCACATCCAGGAGATGATCGACCTCGTCTCGGACCTGGTGGGGAAGGGCTACGCGTACGAGCGGGACGGCGACGTCTACTTCCGCGTCGAGGCGTTCGAGGAGTACGGCAAGCTCTCCGGCCGCCGGCTCGACGACCAGGAGGCGGGGGCCCGGATCGAGGCGTCGGAGAAGAAGGAGAACCCGCTCGACTTCACGCTTTGGAAGGCGGCGAAGCCGGGCGAGCCCAAGTGGCCCTCTCCCTGGGGAGACGGCCGCCCCGGCTGGCACACGGAGTGCGTCGTGATGTCGCTGAAGTACCTCGGCGCGCACCTCGACATCCACGCCGGCGGCAACGA
Organism: uncultured Thermotogae bacterium; assembly: GCA_964530075.1. Lineage (GTDB taxonomy): Bacteria > Bipolaricaulota > Bipolaricaulia > UBA7950 > UBA9294 > JANQEA01. Next base: position 25,197 of record CAZGXU010000010.1, on the reverse strand, counting down.
TCTGATCTTCCCGCACCACGAGAACGAGATCGCGCAGGCCGAGGCGGCGACCGGGGAGCCGTTCTTCCGGTTCTGGATGCACAACGGGATGCTCGCGTTCCAGGAGGACAAGATGTCGAAGTCCGTCGGGAACGTCGCCCAGGCATGGAAGGTCCTCGATGACTACGGACCCGAGACAATCCGCTACTTCTTCCTCTCCCACCACTACCGGAAGCCGATGGACTACTCAGTTGAAGGACTCCAGGCGGCAGGCAAGGCGCTCGCTCGGATCCAGACACTTGTGCGGGATGTGAATGCAGAGTTTCGAGACCAGAGTACCATCGACGAAGACTCGATAGGCATTGAGGGCGGTCTCTTCCTCAACAGAATGGAAGCAATGAAGGCCGCTTTTGTCGCTGCGATGGAAGATGATCTCAACACTGTCGCAGCCATTGGGGTCATCCAGGACATCGTGGCGGAGGCAAACCTCTACCGCAGAGACCTACAGGGAGAGGATCGTCGTGCCCTGCCGGGAGTTGTCGCGCTGATCCGCGAGCTCGCCGATCCGCTCGGTCTCCTCCCGGATGCCGGGTCGTCGACCGGTTCGATGGACGCCGCACTGATCGGCCTTCTGGTCGAACTCCGCGGCGAGCTGCGCGCGAAGAAGGAGTTCGAGCTCTCCGATCGGATTCGCGATCGGCTCGAGAAGCTCGGCGTCGTCCTGAAGGATGACGCGACAGGCACGATCTGGACGGCGGGCTAATCCCCGCCTTCGGAGCAGCCCAGGAGCCGATCGAGGATCTCCCGCGCCTCGACGAGATCCGCCGCGGCGTGGTACTGCGCGTCGGGCGGGATGTGATCCTGCATCCAGGCCGGCGTCCCGACCAGAATGACCTCGCCGATGCCGGCGTTCTGCGCCGCGATCAGATCGAGATGCGCGTCGCCGATCGCCACGGCCTCTTGGGGACGAACCTTCAGCCGATCCAGCGCGCCGAGGAACGCCTCCGGGTCGGGCTTGTAGGCGCCGTCGTCGCGGGTCAAAACGAGATCGAACGAGAGTGCGTACCGGCGCAGCACCGTCTCGACGCTCCGCCGCGAGTTGTTCGTGATCAGCGCGCAGCGGACGGAATGACGGCGGAGGGATGCGAACAACTCGTGGGTCCCGGGGATCAGGGCGCCGTTCTCCGCTCCCTGCTTCTCCGCCTCGTGCAGGAGCGCGAGCCCCTTTCTGCGGACGTCCGGAGGCGCTTCACCGAGCTGGGCGAGGATCGGACGTCCGTCCCAAGGGATTCGGATCTCGTCTCGAAGCCGGAGCCAATCGATCTTCGAATCGAAGATCGTCCCGTCCATGTCGAGCAGGGCCGCGCGGATCCGCATGATCGGTCAGTGTATCCGCTCCGATCCACTGCGTCAGCCGCGCGAGGACGCACGGCCCCGCCGGCAGGGTCCTACGGAAGGTCCCGAACGTGCAGGCTGACCACGTCCGAGTACTGGGCCCCGGCCACGTCGGTCACCAACAGCATGATCCAGACGTCCTCCCCGTTGCAGAATTGCGTCGCCGGCACGAAATAGAGCGGATCGCTCGCCCTCGGATCGAGGAACCACCCCTTGCTCGCGCTCCACTCGAACGAGAATTGCCCGCAAATCGGGTGCGAGACGGTCGAATGGAGCTGGACGAACGAGCATTCATCGACGCAGAGGGGCATGTTCCGGTTGATCCCCGGCCTCATCACGCGACACGGATCGGCGCAGACGTCGTAGCACGACCGCGCCACGGGAGCACACGCCATGTCGCCGCACGGCGTGCTCGGATACCCGCACCCGCCGACCAGCGCGGGCGCCGCGGCCACCGCGCGGACGACCGTCGAACCGCACGACGGGCACGGCGCGACGTAGGACGTGCTCGCAGTGACGGTTCGCGGAGCCGACGCTTCGACGACGACCGGCTGCCAATAGCTCGACGCGACGTCCGAGGCCTCGGCTGCGCCCACCTCGGGAGCGGCCTGGAGCTCCGGCGTCGCCTCCTGCTCGACCGCCGGAGCGCCGAGCAAGAGCAGGAGGGCGAGGACGGCCACCCCCGCACCGATCAACCAGATTCCGAATGTGTTGTTCATCGCTTCGCGACCTCCCGTTCAGGCTCCCCCACTCTCTCACCCGCCGTCCCGGAGCCGCACTCCGATGCATCGACGGACCCAGTATATCGCCGGGCGAGCGATCCGTGAGTTACGTAGATTACATATCGACGGGGACCGAGCCGTTCTCCGAAGCTCCCTTGTCGTCGGCTGTTTCGTCACATGTCCTTGGACAATTCCAGCCAGACCGGAGAGCGGAGACGGCCCCACGGAGCGCCGAAACCACGATCGGCCCCACCGCAAATCGCGAGAGAACCCGACGCCTGGCCGCACGTTCCTCGGAGTAAGGCCGCTTCAAACGCGTATGAAGCCCTTGGTTTTCGCTGCGGCTCGAGATCCATCAGCAACTCAAGACGGTGCGGAAGCCCTTCTGCCGCTGTCCCGCCGGGCTTTGCCAGAGCCGGGATGAATTCGACGTCCAACTCGTCCGGCACGTGCGCCCGACGCTCAACACATCCGCCGGATCCCCGACTTGACGCACCACGATGCGTTCCGGCGGAGAACGTTGCTCTTGATTCGCGACGAGTTCCGTCCCCGACACGACGATCCGAAGGCTGGGTCCTCCGAATCGGCTCCCGTCGCCTCATCGGCCGCACCCTTCGCCACGTCCCCCGGACCGGCCGGATCGATGAGGAGCGGATCGTCGACCTCGCCCGCGCGGTCTCGGAGAAGAAGCTTTCGATCGGCATTCTGAAGCCGCTTGTCCCGGCGGCGCTCGCCGATCCTGCGTCCGACCTTGAGGGGCTCCCCGAACGGATCGACTATCGCCGCCCGCACACCGAGGCGAACATCGAAGCGGCGATCGAGCGGCTTCGGAGGGAGTTGGACGGGAGCGGCCTTGCTTCCGACGACGCGCGAAACTGGATGATGGGTCGGCTACGGCCGATCGCTCTGGGGAACGTCCCGCTTCGAGATGTGGCGGTCGCGGTCGTCGAGGAGGCTCTCCGGTGAGCGACGCGCACAAGGGGTACAAAGGGGACGCGCTGGCGGTCCTCGCGCGGTTCGGCACCGCCGTCTGGGACGACGTCGAAATCCAGTCGACGCGCGGCCGGTTCCGGGGGATCGTCCTTCCGAGTTCGATGACTCGTTCTACCTCGTCCTCAAGCTCGAGACGGGATACAACGTCGGCATCGATGTGCGGACGATCGAAGGAATGACCGTGCTCGGCTCGAAGGAGGCGCACTACAGGATCCCTGAGAAGGAGTTTCCCTTCTCCCCGGAGAAGCCGAACCTGAAGCTGTTCGGCACCGGCGGCACGATCGCCTCGCGTCTCGACTACCGAACCGGCGCCGTCATCCCGGCGTTCTCCCCCGGCGAGCTGTACGGCGCCGTCCCCGAACTGGCCGACATCTGCAACCTCTCGACGGAGCAGGTGTGTGCCGTCTTCTCGGAGAACATGGGAGCGCAGCAGTACGTCGCCCTGGCCGAGGGAATCCGTCGGGAGATCGAGGACGGGATCGACGGGATCGTCATCGGCCACGGGACGGACACGATGCACCACACCGCCAGCGCCCTCGCGTTCATGGTGCAGAATCCGCCGGTCCCGATCGTCATGGTCGGCTCGCAGCGCTCGTCCGACCGTCCGTCGTCTGACGTCGCCCTGAACCTGATTCACGCGACGACCGCTGCCGGGACGTCGGACATCGCCGAGGGCATGGTCTGCATGTTCGGCCCGACCTCGGACGAGTACGGACTCCTCCACCGTGGAACGCGGGTCCGGAAGATGCACTCGTCGTACCGATCGACGTTCCGCACGATCGGGGACATCCCGCTTGCCACGGTCACCCGAGACGGCGTCAAGCCACTTCGTCAGGACTACAACCGGAGGCGCGACGACCGGCGGGTCGAGATCGTCCCGACGTTCGAGGAGCGCGTGACGCTTCTCTACTACTACCCGAACATGCATCCGGACGTCATCGACGCGCTCGTCGAGAAGGGGTACAAAGGGATCGTCATCGCCGGAAAGGGTCTCGGTCACGTCAATAAGCCGGTCTACCCGGCGATCGAGCGGGCCGCGGCGGCCGGTGTTGCAATCTACATGACCGTTCAGACGCTGTGGGGGTACGTCGCCATGTTCGTCTACGACACCGGGCGGGACCTGATGGCGAAGGGGATCGTTCCGGCCGCGAACATGCTCCCGGAGGTCGCGTACGTCAAGCTCGCTTGGGCCCTCGGGCAGACCGACGACCTCGACGAGGTGAAGAGGATCATGCTCGCGCCGATCTGCGGCGAGATCACCGAGCGGGAACCCCACGACGGCTATCTCCTCTTCCAGGGCGGAATGCCCGAGATCGCCGAGTTCATGAAGAAGGTGCACAAGTGAGGTCAAGGCTCCGGTCGAGGACGGTACAGCCCCCGCGCATCTGCTCGCTGCGTTCCCCCGGTTTCGGTTTGCGTTCCCGGAACCCTGGTCACGTGAGTTGATGCCCGTCGACCAGGCGCTGGAATGCCTCGCGTGGACAGCCATAGCCGATGTACGACATCAGGGTCCTGTTCAGGAAGCGTGACGTTTCGTACGGTGAGATCTCGTCATGAACCAGCCGCAGACGCGCCTGAAAGATGAGATCGTTCATAGACCCGATGACGCTTCGATTCTGGCGTTTGGCGAGGGCAATCCGGCCGGCGGATGGGCCGATGACTTGCCGGAACGCGGACGCGAAGCCGTCGGCCTCCAGCATCTCACGCATCTCCGAGATCGAGGCCTGAAGGAAATGGGACCCGTCGGTCACCCCTCTTCCGTACATCACAACGGAGTACAACGATGCCGTGTTGCTGACGATGATGTATTGCGTTCGATCCGCGGTGAACAGGTCCGCGGACCAGTCCAGGAGCGGATTCGCGGCCGGGGGCAGCGATTGCTCGCAGCCTAGATGGATCTTCTTCCCCAGTTTGGTCGAAACGCGGAAAACCATCCCCATATCAGCGCGCACGCCCATCACCTCCTCGGTAGCGAATCTCGGGTGCCGCCGAAACGGCGAGCACGTGGCCCCACGCAGTGGCACTCCAAGCGCCATGGAGCAACGTGCGCGTGTCTAGAGTCCACTCCAGGAGGGTCAACTACTGCTCTGTTGAGAGACACTCCTTCACGAACTCAAGCGCTCCGGGCGTGTTCTTCCAGTGCGGTCCTTGCTCTATCCAGTAATAGTAGGCTTGGTCTGCGCCGCCATGTGTAACGTAGTGGGGATCCAGATTCTTCGGCTTTCGGTGTCGTTGCTTGGCCAATTCCCGGGCGACCAACGGCAGGAACTCCAGTGCCTCGCGCAGCGCGCGCTCGGCCTCGACCTTAGGCCCGAGCTGATACAGCGCCAGCGCACGTCCGTACACCACTTGCTCCATCCCATCGTCAGGATACCGCTCGCAGATCGCCAGGACGTCGAGCGGACGATTCAGCCGAAATCCGCAGTCGATGGCAAGCGCCCGCGCCCCTTGGTTGTCGCCCGGGTTCAGAGCCAGCATGTCGTTGAAGATGTCAAGGGCCTTCTCGATCTCGCCTCGTTCCAGGAGCGCCAACCCCAGACCGTGATATGCGCGCAGAAAAGGGCGGTTCTCAAGAATCGACCAAGGCAGAAGATCCCGTCCCCTCTCGAATCTCGCCGACAGGCACTCGAGCCCCATGGCTACTACGTCTTGCCATATCCGGAATGCTTCCTCTTCTCTCCCAACGCGGTCGAGCAACAGCGCGAGATGGTGATGGGCATCGATGAACTCGGGATACTCGTCGATCAGCCGACGGTACTCCCCCGCGGCGAACGCGAGATCCCCGATCCGCCAGCGCTCGACGGCGTCGTCGAACTCATCCATCACTTCCGAGTCCAGTCTCGGGTACTCGAACATCCACTTGCTCTCCCACGCTTCGACCACTCGAAGCGCCGCTTCTGGACGGCGGATCCTGTTGTTGTATTCCATCCTCACCCCCTATGAATCGCGTATCCTCCATGCGCAGTTTTGTTCTAATTGGGCGCGCACCTGCCATCCCTGTATTCCATTTGCTCAAGGGCGGTTGCGAACTTCCGCTTCATCTTGTATGACCATCGGGAATCGGCGAGGAGCCCTTCAAATCCATCCCTCACCAATTCCGATGGGAATCCGCGGAGGACCTTCAGCAGGACAGTGAGATAGCTCCTCGTCGAGTTTGAGCTCTTCGTCTTCTTGAGCTCTTCGAACAGCAAGTCTGCGGATTGCTGGGTCTCGGCGGCTCCGAGCGCTTTGACCACCGATTCCTTCTTGATCCGGCTGTCGTCGCAGAATCGCAGCAGGCCGTACAGAAAGACCGCGGCTTCGGTCCTTCCGGCGTAGACCATGGAGGTGAGCATACGACAGGCTTCGTGGAATCGCTCTTCGTCGTCGCCCACTGCCTGCGCAAGCGTGGAGTCGATCGGGAACTTGCTCAGATCCAGGTACCCGTCCTCCGTGATCCATGGAACGTTCGGTAGATTCGAAGCGTCCTTCCCTCTACGTGGCATGCTCCTCCCTTCAAGACTCGACCGCCCGAATCCTACACGGCGGACGCCGGATGCCCGGGACATAGTTTGCATCCTGGAGGAGCGGGCGCAAGTCATCGATCGGCGACCAGCGTCGAAGGTCTTCGGGAGCACTCGGGGGCTTCGTTCCCGATGTCTGGTGCCACAATGAAATTCGCGAACCGAGTTCACAACGACGCAGGGGCAGAGACGCGTTCCCGTCGTGGTCAGGTCGGCGCCGTCGGCATCACAGGAGTTGCTTTCATCTTTCGAGCGGCTCGCGCAGGCGAGCAGCCTCAGCACGCAGTTTGAGGGCAAACTCCACTCGCGCGTTCGAAGTCGTCGAAACGAGACGGCCTGTTTGCCTGACGAATGACGCTATTCGTCTCCTGGACTCCCGAGCATCTGCTTCAGTCGAGTGCGCGGATCCGAGAAACGGACTTTGCGGGCGTCGAACGCCTCGGGATCAAAGTGACCGCCCACCCAGTCGAGATAGGCTTGATGTTCCTCATGCCCCGGATCTGCTATGGCTTTGAGGAATTCCGCGTATTGATCCGCTCCGCCGCAGTCCTCGGGAGGACAATGACGGGCCCCCGCGAGGCATCGAGGGTATTTCCGCCTTGCGTCCTTCGGGACGACATCCTCGAACCGAATCTCGTGAAGCCACGAGTCGCCGAAATCGTAGTGGTACAGAGCGAGCGGAGCGTTGAAGGAGAGGTATTGATCGACGCGCTGTTCCCACCCCGGCAGCGTCTCCAACGTCTCGTCCTCGACGGGGAGGCCGACGCGCGCGTTCGTCCCGAGGAATTGGAACTCGTGCAAGTGGTAGTCCTGCCATCCCATTGCATCCTGAATCGCGACATGGAGATCCCAGAGCGTCGACTCGCTGGAGATCTGGATTCTCCTCCAAATGGGAGGATCCACGCCCAACAGCTCGATCCTGAGCTGCAGGGCATAGACCCGTCTTCTGCGGCGCGGTGCCGGTCGAGCCTCCGAGGCCGCTTCCTCCGCGTACTCCAGAAGGACCAGAACGCGTCCGAGCATCTCAAGACGAGCAGACAGGAGATCGAGGCGATCGACGGTCGTGGCATCATCGCAGTGCCCAGCGAACGCGGCCAAGGAATCGAGCAGATCGTCCAGCTCCTCGATCGTGGCCGAGATCGAAATCTCCCCATCCCCGGCGGGGACAGCCACGCGGAGCCGCTCGGTAATCGCATCGTTCGCGGTGTGATCTTGGAGAATCAGTTCCACGTCATCGGGCGTAAACGGAATCTCGAAAACGTCTTCATGTCGGCTCGTGCTCACGACTGCCTCCCGGAAGTGCGCCTACGACCTCGCGCACGCGCGCTGCCCGGTGAGTGTACGGCGCGGCTTCAGCGGCGACAATCGCGGGCGTTCACCCCTCGAAGGGCGATGAGTCGAGTCGCCAGGTTCGCGTTGGATCCGTGTACCAGGTCCTGGTGCTGGATTGCAAGACCAGACCCCCGTCGCCTCAGCGTCGCCTCAGCTCGCGAATCCCCCAGCATCCCCGGTCTGCTCCAACGAGGTGTTGGGGGCCATGGGAGTCTCTCAGTGAGCTTCGGCGTAGGTGCGGACCTCTTTCTGGAGCCTCTCGCCCATTTCGTCCTCTTCGACATCGAGATCGTATTGAGCCTGAAGTCCAAGCCAGAACTCGGGTGAGGTGTCGAAATAGCGAGCAAGGCGAAGGGCCGTGTTGGCGGTCACGTTTCGCTTACGGAGCACGATCTCATTAATCCGGCGCGGATCCACACCGAGATCGAGCGCCAGGCGATGCTGGCTCAACTTGAGCGGCTTGAGGAATTCTTCTTCGAGCACTTCACCTGGGTGAATCGGTGCCAGCTTCTTCTTCGCCATTACCCCACCTCCTAGTGATAATCCGTGATCTCGACTTCATAAGCATCGTTGTCTCGCCACTGGAAGCACACGCGCCACCGATCGTTGATCCGGATCGAGTGCTGTCCGGCTCGCTCTCCCTTCAGCTTCTCCAGCCTGTTTCCTGGCGGAGAGCGAAGATCCTGGACCGATTTGGCGTTGTTGAGCATCCTGAGCTTCCGCAGGCCAACCTGCTGCACATCGACCGGGACCTTCTTGACGAATTCTCGTCGGTACACGCGTTCCGTGTCGCCGTCTGCGAAGGATTTGATCACGTGGGAATGGTATAGCGTAGCTCGCTAAGCGTCAAGCGCCAAGGTCGGGAAGTGGCCCCCATCGACACGGTCAGCTGCGCTGTCCCCCAGAGGGAGGAACGAGCGGCGGGGTACAGCGTCAGCTGGACCGACTGGTTGGCCTATGTTCTTGTTACTGTGAAGGTTGTGGCCAGCAACGCAGTCTTGCCCGATAGCGACATCGTGGTTTTGTCAAACGGGAACGAGTCAACGTACTCCGTGTTCTCGGGTGGCTTGTGCTTGAAGATCATGGCGGCCTCTCCCCGCTCTCGATCAGTCCCCGTCACGCCGCCAAAGGAAAAGCACAACTCGTTCCCTCTGCGGACATGCTTGAGCCAGTCGGGCCTCTTCTTGTGGCCGTCAATTCGGCTGCGAACGTTGTCTGCTTCCCCGATGTAGATCAGTTTATGAATGCTAACTGTCTTCTCCTTCACGTTGTGCGTACACTCGTACACACAGTAGATCCCGGATTGCGCTGGGACGCTCCCCTTGTTCTCATCACGCCAGTAACCACCGAACTCTATTGAGATCGTCTTTTCTGCCATCGGTTCATCTCCTTCGTTTTGTGGCCAACGGTTAAGTTCACCCGCCGCGAGGCGAAGCCGAGCGGTCTGGCGGAACGACATGTTAGACACCCTGATGTTGAAACGGCTGCCGGTTTCTGCGGCTGAGCACTCGCCACAAGGCGACCGAGATGGCATCACTCGATTGGTAGGCAAGCAACTTCGTCACGAGGCCCCGGGGAATGTCTACTCCATAGTCAGAGGAGAAGTTCAGGAAGAGCCTGTTCCAGGCATCCCCGACTTGCTCGATGTCAATGTCTTTGCGATCCTCATTCTGCAGATCCAAGACTGGCGGCAAGAAGGCCACGTTGCCACCATCCGTACGGTCCGTTCTGCCGATGAACCTTGCGTCGAAGTCAACGGTGCGCCCCGCGACGATGAAGTACCTGTGCACCATCTGTCCGGATGGATCGCGAATCCGTTCCAAGCGAAGCAAATCATCGACGATGCGCTGCGTGTCGACCGTAGATGGACCGATGAACTTCGCCTCCACCGCGGCGGTCAACCGCTTCGTATCGCGGCTCTTCAGCACGTAGTCCACCTGTTTCGGCCTTCCAGGAGCGCCGCTCCGCAAATCCGGAATTGTCCATTCCGGTTCCAGACTGCCGGAATGATGGGACAGGCAGAACTCACCGACGGGCTGGGAAAGATAGGCCTCCGAAAACAGTGGTACGCGACCGCAAAGAGATTGAAATGCCAGCCAGTGATGGACGGCTTGACCTAATTCCCTGGCCTTGTTCTCGTTCATACAGCATTACCATGCAATGGGGTGTCTAACGTCTGGCCGATAACCTGCGAGCAAAGCGAGTCAGGTTCATCGGCTTGTTATCCGTCACCCTCTTCCTCGAGCCGTTTCAGCGTCGCTTCGACGGCGCTCTTGAGCTTCGGCATCTCACCCTCAACGCTTTCGAAGACCCTCAGCAGATCGATTCCCAAGTAGTCGTGGACCAACACGGTCCGGAATCCCGACAGTGCCTTCCAGTCGACCTCCGGGTGACCGCTCTTGAGTTCGTCGGAAAGGCGTTGAGTGGACTCAGCCATAACCTGCAACTGGCGTAACGTGGCGTCCTGCGCCATGTGGGAGGACTGGAAGAACTTCTTTCCCTTCGCTGTGTACTCCTCCACCCGAGCGATGCACTCGAGGATGTGCCGCAAGTAGACGAGCTGACTCTTCACACCGGGACAGCCTCAGAGAGGACCTGGTCACGCAGGAGGTCATGAAGGCCATCTTCGGTGACCACTTGGACGCGGCGACCTAGCAATTCCTCCAGATCTGCCACCAATCCGCCAGGGAACCACGGACTCGTTGGACCTTTGACGGTTACCAGGAAGTCCACATCGCTGTCTGGACTGGCGTCCCCACGGGCCACAGACCCAAACACACGGATGCTCTTGGCCCCATGGCGCTCTGCGATTTCCCGTATCTCAGTGCGATACGCTTCAAGCAGTTCAATGCCCACGAATCTGCCCTCCGAGGTAGCTGGGCTTCGATTATAGCATGCGCGATGACACTAGCCACGTACGGATAACGACACCATCACCCGCCGAGGTACGAGGTCGGGTGCATGGATTGGTTGGGATTCCGCATTCTCTTCTCCCGCAGAGACGCTGAGACGCAGAGGGAATCATTCTTCGAGGCCATTGACGCAGCGGGTGATCCCGGCCTTCATAACCGCCTCACCGAAGCTGAGAAGGACGACTTCACACACCGTCTCAAGCAATCCTGGGCCGAGTTGCCGGTGTACGGCTATTGCCGTGTCAATCACGATTGTCCCGATCTCATTCTCCGCCATTCTCTGCGCCTCTGCGTCTCTGCGCGAGACCGTCGTTCTTCTCTATCCCAAGCATGATGAGTGCGCAAAGCGGCAGCATAGCGCCCACGTATCCCGCTCGCCGCAACCGCCATTCCCGACCAGTCTGATCTTCCTTTACTTGTCTGATATTGAGATTCCCGTTCATGCACGCACGCCATCCTACAGGCATGAGACGGGCGGGATCAAATCGAGCGTTCAGGTCGGTCGAAACGGGGATGGCTTTTCCCTTGAACAATCATGGTATGCGTCCCCCGAATCCCGACCCTTGTGACGCCATGGGAGGGGCCGGATAAAGGGGAGCGCTCGGAGCTCCTTGAGCCCGCGGCCGGGGCGCAGCGCCCGAAGGTCGGTGCCGAAACCCTAAGACCGAAGATCAGACCCCGTTCGCGAGGTCAGTCGGAGAATCCACAGATTCCAGGTACTCGGTAAGGTCTCGATTTCTTGACAGGGCTTCGTGGCACGGTACTATCTGCGGTCAAGCGCAAATAAGGGGGAGAGCAGATGGCGACCGACTACATGAGATTGAGCAAGGAACTGGCTGCGCTAGGCAATCCGACGCGGCTGCGCTTGCTGGCATTGCTGCAGGCTGCTGAGGAACCGGTTTGCGTCTGCGAGCTGTCGGACGGGCTGGCGATCCCCGATTACCAGACGTCTCGTCATCTGAAGGTGCTGAGCGAAGCCGGGTGGGTGGCGAGCCGTCGTGACGGGCTCTGGATCTACTACGGACTCTCGGAGAAACCCAGAGTCATCGATCTTCCGTCACTGCTCGAACCGGCCGCGAAGGACGTGGATCGGATGAAAGCGCGTCTGCGTCAGCGGAAGGGCGGACGATGCGTGGTTGGACCGACGAAGGGAGGCGAAGACCGTGGAGAATAGGAGGATGCCGACGTTCGAACGGTACTTGTCCGTCTGGGTGGCACTGTGCATCCTGATTGGGATAGGGATCGGCTGGCTCTTCCCCGGCTTCCCCGCCGTCCTGAAGAAGGCGGAGGTGTCCCAGGTCTCCATCCCGGTGGCCGTCCTCATCTGGCTCATGATCTACCCCATGATGCTCCAGATCGACTTCTCCCGGATCGTGGAGGCGGGAAAGCGCCCCAAGGGCCTGGTCGTTACCCTCATTGTCAACTGGGCGATCAAACCGTTCACCATGGCCGGCATCTCGGCCCTGTTCCTGTTCGTCCTCTTCAAATACTGGATCCCACCGGAGCTCGCCCGGGAGTACTACGCCGGGGCGGTGCTCCTCGGGGCCGCCCCCTGCACGGCCATGGTGTTCGTGTGGAGCTACCTCTCCCGCGGTGACCCGGCCTACACCCTGGTCCAGGTGACGGTGAACAACCTGGTGCTCATCGTCCTCTATGCCCCCATCGTGAAGGGGCTCCTCGGGCTCTCCAGGATCTACGTGCCCTACGACACCGTGCTCCTTTCCGTGATCCTGTACGTGGTGATCCCTCTCACCTTAGGATATCTCTCACGTCGATGGCTGCTCGCCCGTAAGAGGGCGGCCTGGTTCGAGGAGGTGTTCCTGCGGAGGTTGCGTCCGGTGACCATCGGCGGACTCCTCCTCACCCTGGTGATCCTTTTCTCCTACCAGGGGGAGAAGATCATTGCCAACCCCGTCCACATCTTTCTCATTGCCATTCCCCTTGCGATCCAGACCTTCCTCATCTTCGTCATCGGCTACGGAGCGGCCTGGCTTCTCAGGATCCCCCATCCGGTGGCCGCGCCGGCCGGCCAGATCGGAGCCAGCAACTTCTTCGAGCTGGCGGTTGCGGTGGCCATTTCCTTGTTCGGGCTTGGCTCCGGAGCCGCACTGGCCACGGTCGTCGGCGTTCTCGTCGAGGTGCCGATCATGCTGACGCTCGTGTCGATTGCGAATCGTACACACAACCTATTCGTGCGGTTCGAAGGGAAGGCCGCATGAAGAAGCGGCTGCTCTTCGTTTGTACGCACAACTCGGCTCGATCTCAGATGGCGGAGGGATTCCTGCGGGCACGGTACGGTGACGCGTTTGAGGTGGCCAGCGCAGGAACAGTGCCATCCAGTGTTCATCCCCTGGCGATCGAAGTGATGTCCGAGATCGGGATTGACATATCCAAACAGACGTCTAAACACGTCGAGGAGTTCCTCGACCAGGCATTCGCCCTCGTGGTCACAGTCTGCGATCATGCCAAGGAAGCATGCCCGTTCTTCCCCGGTGCTCGCGAATACCTGCACGTCAGCTTTCCTGATCCATCCGCGGCCGACGATCCAGCGGACCAGTTGGACACGTTCCGTCGTGTCCGCGACATGATTGGTCAGTGGATCGACGCGTACTTCGCCGCGCACGAAGAGAACGAGGAGCGCCGCGCGCGCTGAGAGGGTCACGCGCTGAGACGGTCAGGTCTCGCGATGCAACACGCGAAGCGACTGGCAGCCGCAAAACACCGATGTGGCAGTGCAAGACCCCGCATCTCCGGGTGCTGGATTGCAGGACGCTACCCCGTTCAACGCTCGGAAGCTCTCGATCCCGTGGGCGGGGTGCAGCACCGAAGGTCGGCGCCGAAACCCTAAGATTGAAGATCAGACCCCTGCTCGCTCCC
>CAZGXU010000010.1:0-11384 GCA_964530075.1 uncultured Thermotogae bacterium | reverse complement strand
CGACCTGATGCGGGTTGAGATCTAAACGTGAGTTCGAGATCGACCGCGCGAGCGATTCGATCCTGTCATCGGGGCGATCGAGGGTCAGAAGCTCAGCCCAATAGCGGCTGTGATAGGGTGTTGACATCGGCTCCCTCCTGACAGAGCCAGGATAGGCACCTTCATCGAGTGGTTCAATCACGGTCCTACGCAGCTACACGATGGCGCGGCTGGAACTCAGAATCTCACATCGGCGGCCTGGATCAGCCGCGCTCCCGCCCGCTCCCAGGCGGCGTTGAAGTGCTCGATCACCTGTGCCGCCGTCGAATCCGCGAAGTCCTGCGCGCCGTGGGCGTCTCTCAGCACGACCGTGTCGTAGCCTTTGCAGACAGCGCACAGCACCGTCGCGTTGACGCAGCCGAACGTGGCGAGGCCGCACACGTAGAGCGTCTCGGCACCGAGGCCCCCCAGGATCCTTTCCATGTCCGTCTTGAAGAACGCGCTACCGAATCGCTTCTGAATCACCGGTTCACCCGCCTCGGGTGCGAGCTCCGGGTGGATGCCGATCAGCTCTGGATCGTCCGGCTGATCGTCGCTTCGGTGCTGCACGTAGACGACGGGGACGCCGGCCGCGCGCGCCGCTTCGATCAGCCCCTTGCACTTCTCGATCAGATCGACGCCGTCACTCGTCACCATCGGCTCCGGCTCCATGTAGGCACGCTGCACGTCGATCACCATCAGGGCCCTCGTCTCGCTCATTCCGGCTCCTTTCCTCCGTTCTCCCGGCGGGCGAAGCAGAGCGCCGACCACGTCTCGTCGATCGACGCGATCTTGTAGTCGACGAGGCCGCGTTCGAGTCCGTACGCGCGGACGACGGTCTGCGAAAGATCCGACGCCGTCCCCGACGTCTTCTTCGGCCAGGCGATCCACAGGCGGCCTCCGTCGCGAAGCCGCGACGCGACCGCCGCGAATCCGCTCTCCAGCGCTTCGAGCGACGTGACGAACCACAGGATGACCTCCGCCGTCTCGGCGCCGTCCGGTAGCACGATGGCAGCGGAGGGTGACTGCCTCACCCGCCGCTCGACATCCGGAGGCGCTTGGATCAGGGCGACCGCCGCGCCGGGAGAGATCCCGAGCTTCTTCTCCAGAGGGACGTTCGAATAGGCGTCCATCGTGCCAGGGACGATCGGCTCTTCGATCGGATGCTCGATGGCGTCAACGAGGCTCGTCACGATGTCGTCCCACGACGCGAACGTCGCGTCCGGCAGCAGGGCGCGGACCCGAGCGGTCTTCTCCGGGTCTCCCTCGGTGAAGACGAGCGGAACGCTCCGCGTCGCCCTCTGCCGGCGAAGCCATCCGCCGAGCTCGCGCCCCTGGGACGGGAGCCGCGCGAGGTCGATGACGTACGCGTCGGGCGGGTTCTCGCGGAGTGCTTGAGGACCGGCGCGGGAATCCGAGTGGCACGAGACGTCGTAGCCCGCCTGGCGCAGTCGAGCCGCGCGCCGATCGGCCTCCTCGGCGTTCCAGTGGACGAGCACGACGCGCTTCACGGACGTACCCCGGAAGGCGCCTGCGTGGAGCGAGCGCCGAAGGCACGGTCGAGCCTGCGAAGGGCGTCGAGCTCCGCCTTCTGACCGAGCTTCGCCCGCCGGATCGCCCGGCCGAGCAGATCGACGGTCCGGTCGTACAGCGGCCGGTCGACCGGGTAGGGGATTCCGTCCTTGCCCCCGTGGGCGAAGCTGAACCGCGCCGGGTCCTCGTAGCTCGGCGTGTCGCCGTAGACGAGCTCGGAGACCAGCGACAGCGCGCGGATCGTCTTCGCGCCGACGCCGGGCAGGCAGAGGAGGTCCTTGAACGTCTCGGGGTGCGCCTCGTACGTCTTGACGAAGATCCGCTCCAGCCGATCCGGAGAGATGTCGGCGAGGACGATCTCGTGGCGCCGCGGCAGGGCGAGCGCCTTGAGGCGCCGGAGCTCGCCGCTCACCTCGGCCGGCGGCCGGATCGCGAGCTCGGCGCTCGTCCGGCGGGTCGGCGCGCTCCCCTCGGCGACGAGATCGAGCGTCTCCCCTCGCCCGTCGCAGCAGATCGCGCTGTGCGGCTCGCAGACGAAGTCGGTCACACCGCTCGACAACCAGTGATAGCGCCTGGCCATTCGATTGCTCTCGTTCATCCCCTGTTGAACGACGGCCCACCCGCCGTCGCGATCGAACAGAAAGACGTGGTGGTAGATCTGGTAGCCGTCCTGGACCGCGGCGCTGTCGACCTTCGCCGACGTTCGGCTCGCATCGATCAGCCGGTCTGCGTCGACGCCGGTCCGGTTCCCCCACTCCTCGATCTCGCTCGGCGTCCTCCGCGACGCCGCCCCCTTCCCACCGGCGACGAACAGGCCGAGCTCCTCCTCCCGGCCCTTGATCCCCTCCTTGATCGCGCCGCACGTGGTGGTGGTCAGGCCGCTCGAGTGCCAGTCGAAGCCGAGGACGCAGCCGAGCGCCTGGAACCAGAACGGATCGCTGATCCGCGCGAGGAACCCGGACGTGCCGTGCTCGAGGACGACGAGTTCGGAGACCTCCCGTGCGAGCTGGGTCATCCGGGAGAACAGCCACCTCGGGGCGCGGCCGCGGTGGAGGGGGAGTTCGGCGGTTCCTCGCTTCATGGTCCGACTTTACCCGATCCGCGAGCCGGCAGCCGACCCGGCCGCGGCGTCGACCGGCGGGAGCCCGGCGAGCATCCGTTCTCCGTTCGCGAAGGCGATCCGCTCGATCTCGTCATCGGAGAGGTCCAGCGCGTCGAGGACCTCGTAGTAGGACTCGTAGGGATAGATCGGGTAGTCGGTGGCGAACAGCAGGCGCTCGACGCCGATCGCACGGAGGAAGCGCGCCGTCCCCTCCGCGCCGAAGAACTGCCCGACCATCGGCAGCGTCCCCGAGAGATCGACGTAGCCGCCGCCGGCGAAGATCTCGAAGAACGAGACGCCGCCCATGTGCGCGATGACGTAGGTTACCTCTCGGCCGTAGACCGCCCGATAGATGGTCGACGGGGCGGAGCCGTGGAAATCGGGGTCGTGCCCTGACGGGTTCGAGTGGAAGACGATCGGCAGGCTGAGCCCGGCGGCCGCGTCGATCCAGGGAAGGAGGCGCGGGTCGTCCGCCCTGGTCTTGAGATTGGATGAATGGATCTTCAGCCCAGCGAGTCCGAGATCGCTCACTGCGCGCTTCAGCTCAGCGACTCCGCGTGAGGGATGTCCGTACTTCCCGTCGATCCCGCAGTCGGCAAAGCCGATCAACCGGCCGTCCGACTCACGTGCGATCCCCGCCTGCCGCTCGTTGTTCGCCCGCAACCAGTCGGTCCGCTCCTCGCCGTCGAGCGGGAAGTAGTCCGGGTAGTTGATCGGCAGGACGACGGCGCGCTCGACGTTCTGTGCGTCCATCGTCCGCAGCATCGCCTCGGGCGGGTTGAAGGTCAGTTCCGTGTTCTCCCGTTCGTGGAGCACGACGTGCGCGTGCGCGTCGATCTTCCGAATCCGCCGCCAGCGGCTCGTGGGTCGGCTCACGGTCGCGGAGGGATGATCCGATCGATCACGCCGTAGTCGAGCGCCTCCTTGGCGGACATGAAGTAGTCGCGGTCGGTGTCCTTGGCGACCTTCTTCTTCGTCTTCCCGGTGTGCTCCGACAGGATGTCGATCAGGAGGTCGCGCATCCGCAGCAGCTCGTCGGTCTGAATCTTCACGTCCGCGGCCATCCCTTGGGAACCGCCGAACACCTGGTGCAGGAGGATCCGCGAGTTCGGCAGCGCCCCGCGCTTCCCGGGCGTTCCGGCAGCGAGCAAGACCGCCGCCATGCTCGCCGCCTGACCGATGCAGATGGTCTCGACGCTGCACTTCACGAACCGGAGCGTGTCGTAGACGGCGAGGCCCGCGGTGACCGACCCGCCGGGCGAGTTGATGTAGAGGCGGATGTCCTTCGCCGGGTCCTTCGCCGCGAGGAACAGCATCTGGGCGATGACCACGTTCGCGACGTCGTCGTCGAGCGCGTCCCGCAGGAAGATGATCCGGTCCTCCAACAGTCGGGAGTAGATGTCGTACGTGCGCTCGGCGTGTCCGGTGTGGTCGATGACGAACGGGATCTGGGCCGTCATGATTCCTCCTCCTCTCTGATCGTGGCCGCGTCGCGGAGCACCCGGAAGACGCGCTCGTTCACCTTGCTCGCCCGATAGTCGCCCCACCGGTCGTCCGCTTTCAACCGGGCGACGAATCGAATCGGCTCCTCGCCGCGTTCTTCCGCCTCGGCCTTTGCCAGGCTCGTCAGCTCTTCGTCGTCGATCGCGATGCCCAGGTCTCGACTCAGCTGTCGTAGCACGAGCTCGCGCCGGACGCGATGAGCGATCGAGTCCCGGATCTCGCCGGCGAACGCTTCTTCGTTCAGCTCGCGGCGCTCGAGGTACTCGGCGAACGTCGACGTCGGATCGGGCGAATCGAACGAGGCCTTCACGCGGTCGAGCTCCTCGTCGACGAGTTCGTCGAGGAACGCGTCGGGGAGCGGGACCTCCGTCCTTTCGACCAGCCCGTCGAGAAGAACCGTGTTCGTCAGGCGCCGGTGGCGTTCGGCGCGCTCCTCCGCGAGTTTCGTCTCGATGTCGGCCTTGAGCGACTCGAGATCGTCGAACCCGGCGTCCTTGGCCAGCTCGTCGTCGACCTCCGGGAGGGTGATCTTCTGGAGCCCGACGATGGAGAGCGTCGCCCGCAGCCGCTTCCCCTCCGAAAGCTCGGCGTCGACCTCGACGTCGGCACCGACCTTCGCGCCGATCAGATGCCTCGAGAGAGGGTTCTCCAGCCCGACACGCGTGTCCCACTCCTCGCCGTTCTCCTTCACCCGGACGATGTCCCCCTCGGCGACCGTGTCGCCCTCCTTCTCCGCCAGCGTCGAGAAATGCGCCTGGACGTCGGCCAGCGCCTGTCGGATGTCCTCCTCGGAGACCGGCCGCAGGGCCGGCACCGTGACCTCCAGTTCCTCGAGCTTCGGTAGGGCCACATCGGGGAGGATCGCGAACGTGACGCTGAAGACGAACGGCTCGGACTCGCCGTGAGAGATCTCCTCCAGCCGCGGCGTGGAGACCGGCCGAAGATCGAGCGCGCTCAGCGCCTCGGGCACGTACTGCTGCTGGAGATCCTCCTTCGCCTCGGCGACAAACGCGTCCCGCCCGAACCGGGATTCGAGGAGATAGCGGGGGACGTGCCCCTTCCGAAAGCCGGGGATCCGGACCTCCCTCGCGTACCGCCGATAGACCGAGTCGAGACCCTTCTCCACCTCATCGGGTGCGATCGTGACCTGCACGGTCGCTTCCGTCTCGCTCTGTTCCGTGATCTCGTAGTGCGCTTTGTCGTTCATTCCTGCGAAGTCTCCGAACCACCTGTGGATGCGCGGATTATACGCGCCCTGTGAAGAGGCAACAAAGAAACCCTCTCGGCTACGCGGTTATGTGAAGATCGAGACGAGCCAGCGCGTCCCGAGGAGGACCTGCCAGAGGCTGCTCACGCCGTTGAAGATCAGGTTTAGACCGCCGAGGTAGAAGATCGCGACGATGATGAAGAAGCCGTATCGCTCGATCGACATCAGGAAGCGGCGACCTTCCGCCGGGAGGAAGTACATCAGGATCCGTGACCCGTCGAGCGGTGGGACCGGGACCAGGTTGAACAACGCGAGGAAGAGGTTGTACAGGACGAACGCGCTCAGCAAGTAGAAGAGCCAATGAATCAGGTTGGCACCGAGTCCGGTGGCCCCGAAGAGGAGCCCGGTCGGCACCGCCATCAGCAGCAGCCGGCCGAGACCCGCTGATGCCAGGGCCAGCCCGATGTTCGTCCCCGGGCCGGCGAGGGCGACGTAGAGCATCCCGCGCAGCGGATTGCGGAAGTACGCCGGGTTGATCGGAACCGGCTTCGCCCATCCGAACAGGAGGAGGTTCCATCCGAACAGGAAGCGGAAGAGGGCGATCATGAGCGGGACCAGGATCGTCCCGATCGGATCGACGTGAGCGAGCGGATTCAGGGTGAGTCGGCCCTGGCTTCGCGCCGTCGGGTCGCCGAGCCGGAGCGCCATGTAGCCGTGGGCGACCTCGTGCAGGACGATCGCCATGAACACGGCGAGCAGCGAAAGGATGACCTCCAAGATGAGCTCGAAATTCATTCCCCTCCTCACAACTCGACCGTCAGTGTATCCCCCTGCGAGATGTTTACCAGTCCGGGGGCGGCCCCCTTCGGCTTCCGCACGTGTTTCACTCCCGTCGCCAGGACCTCGACCCGTCGCTCATCCCGGGCCTTCGAATGCGTCGCGGCCAGTCGCGCCGCGTGCTGAACGACCGCGTCGGGGATCTCCCGCCGTCCGCCCCGCTTGACGATCACGTGCGAGCCGGCGAACCCCTTCGCGTGGAGCCACAGGTCGTCCGGCGCGGCCTCTCGGAGGAGCCTGTCGTTCTCGACCGCGCTCCGACCGATCAGGATCGTGAATCCGTCCACGTCGACGCGGCGGGCCCGGGCGCCGCGTCCGGCCGCCACTCCGCGTACGACGGTCCCGGGCAGCAGAGCGAGCGCACGATCATCGATCCGCCGGTCGGCATCGTGGTCGACGAGCGCTCGGTCGAGGCGCCGGATCTCGCCCCGCAGGCGCTCGATCCGTTCGGTCACGTGCCGACGCCCGCGCCGGAGCCGCTTGGCGCGTTCGTAGAACCGCTGCGCGTTTCCGATCGCGCTCAACGACGGGAGGAGGTGAATCGTCTCCTCCCGCCCCGTCGCCGGATCGGCGAGAACCGCGCGCTCGGATTTCGGCTCGATCTCGGCGTGGTGGATCATCAGCAGATCGGCGAGCGATCGGAGCCGGTCCGCCTCATCCGCGTTGTCGAGCCATTCGCGCAGCTTCTCCAGCGTCCGGACCCGGCGGGTGAGCGCACGGCGCAGGCCGTTCCGGATTGCGTCGTCTTCTCCCTCGGTCCTCTCGGCGAGCGCCTCCGACACCGCGTCCAGCGCCTCCCCGAACGTGTCCGCCGGCTCGGACGGCGGAGGCACCGGGTAGAACGTCGCACGTCCCTCCCCGACAACGACTCGCGGAGACGGTTCCTCGATGCACGCGAGGACGGCACGGAGCGAAGCGTGCAGGACCTCCGCCTGTGCGTCGAGGCTCGCCCCTCTGTCCAGCCCCCGCAGCAGGTCCTCGGCCGTCTTCCGGCCGATCCCGTCGATCGACCGCGTCAGCGCTTGCGACGGAGAGTCGGCGCGAAGGAGCCCGACGAGCTCCTCGACCGAGACCTCCGCCGGATCGAGCTTCTCCTGCGGCCGGAGGGAGACGTAGGCCCCACCGGCCCGGTTCCTCTGGTCCCGGTGCGCCGATTCGAGGACCCTCCCCCCTTCGAGCAGGAACAAGTTGCCGCGGACGCCGACCAGCTCAGCGATGAGTTCGTACGCCCGTATCGTGCGGCCGTCGCGACGTTCGATCTCGAACGCGACGACACGGTCCCAGCCCCGCTGTCGAACCGCGACGATCCGGCCGCCGCGCAGATGCCGCCGGAGCAGCATGACGAACGGGCCCGGCCTCGGCGGATTGGGGAGAGCCAGTTCCGTTACGTACACCGTCGCGTGCCGCGGTGCGATGAGGATCCTCCGGTTCCGACCGGTGGACGCGTGCAGGACGAACGCGCCCTTCGTCGGCCGGTAGATCGACCGAACGAATCCGCCCTCCGCCGCCGCGCGCACATCCCGCAGCGATGCCGCGATCGCCAAACCGTCCATCCCGCCTCCGATTGGAAGCCCCGTCCCGGGCTGATATAATCGCGATTGTATCGCCAGCGTAGCTCAGTGGTAGAGCAACGGTTTCGTAAACCGTCGGTCGGAGGTTCGACTCCTCTCGCTGGCTCTTCCCTCCGGCCGTGCGGACTCGCCCCCCCCCCCCCCCCGAGCGCCTCGCCGCTATCCGCGCCCGGAGGTGCGTTTCTCTTCAGCAATGTCGGCGAGCGCTTCCTCGGCGTGCCCGGTCGGATACTCCCCGTCGAAGCAGGCGTAGCAGCAGGGTAGATCGCGGTACAGGCAGCGCAGGGACTCGAGCGGCTGATAGACCAGCGAGTCGGCGCCGAGCGAGGTGCGCACGTGCTCGGAGTCGCAACCGGCAGCCACGAGCTCCTCGCGGGTCGACATGTCGATGCCGTAGATGCAGGGGAACCGGATCGGCGGGGCGGCCGAGACCATGTGCACCTCCCGTGCACCCGCGGCGCGGAGGAGGCCCGCGAGGTGGCGCGACGTCGTCCCGCGGACGATGGAGTCGTCGACCACAGCGACCCGCTGGCCCCGTACGATGCTCTTGATCGGATTCAGCTTCTGCCGCACGAGCTGCTCCCGCCGCTTCTGGGTAGGCGTGATGAAGCTGCGGCCGATGTGCGCGTTCTTCGCGAGGCCGCGTCGGTACGGCACGCCGAGCGCCTCCGCGAGGGCCGAGGCGAAGAAGTAGCCGGACGCCGGTACGTCGATCACCAGGTCCGGCTCGATTCCCGCTTCACGGACGGCCTCCGCGAGCGCATGGCCCATGCGAACGCGCTCATCGGCGACGAGGCGCCCGTGGACGACGGAGTCCTCCCGAGCAAAATAGATGTACTCGAACACGCAGAACGCCTGCTCTCTTCGAAGTCCCTGGTACCGATGGATCGTCATGTTCGAGTCCACGAACACCACCTCGCCGGGGGCGAGATCTCCGAGCGACGCGTAACCGAGGTAGTCGAACGACGACGACTCGGAAGCGAAGACCACGTCGCCGTCCCCTCGGATGGCGATCGCCAGCGGGCGGATGCCGCGTGGATCGGTGAACGCCAGCATCCCCCAGTTGGCGATGATCGCGATCACCGAGTAGGCGCCTTCGATGTCCGACTGTGTTGCACGCACGCACGCGAACAGGTCGTCGGTCGACAAGTGGGCCAGGTCGCGGCGTTCGAGGTGCGCGGCGAACGAGTACAGGAGCAGGGCGACATCGTTGGACGTGTCGACGAGGCGGTGATCGCGGTTGTAGAGGGCGTCCCGGACCGAGCGGTAGTTGACGACGTTGCCGTTGTGCACCATCGCGAGTCCGTAGGGGTAGTTCAGGTACTGCGGCTGCGCGTCGATCTCGTCCGTCGTGCCGACCGTCGCATAGCGGACGTGCCCGAGCCCCGACGTCCCTCTCAGGCGTTGCAGGTGCTTCTCCCCGAAGACGTTCGCCACCAGCCCCTGGCCCTTCTTGACGTGGAACATGCCGTCGAAGGTCACCGCGCCCGCCGCGTCCTGGCCGCGGTGTTGAAGGGTCGTCATCCCGTAGATCAGGCGCTCGGCGACGTCCTCACGGCTCCACAGGCCGAGTACCCCGCACATGGCTACCCCCTTCTCCGTCGGCCGGCCACGCGGGCGACCTGGGCCTCGTACCGACCGTCGAGGAGCTCCGCGAGACACTCGCTGTACACCGCATGCTCGACGGCAAGCCCCCGGCGGGCGATCTCCTCCTTCGTCGCCGCGCCCACCAGCGAGACGGGCACCTGCCGCAGAACCGGTCCGGTGTCGACGCCCTCGTCCACGAGATGCACGGTGATGAACGTCTCGGTGAGCCGCTGCTCGGCGGCCCACCCGTAGCCGTCGGGCCCCTGGTAGGCGGCTGTATCCGCCGGATGGATGTTGACGATCCGTCCGAGGTAGGCGGCTACGAACTCCGAGGAGACGATCCGCATGAACCCCGCGAGGACGACGTAGTCGGGGGCCCATTCCGCGAGCGCGGTAAGCAGCCGCCGACCATAGGCACGGGTACCGAGCTCCTCCGAGGGGACCACCCGAGAAGCGACCCCCAGCGCCCGAGCCCTCGAGAGGCCGGGCGCGTCCGCCCGGTTGGCGATGACGCCGCAGATGGTACAGCGCCCCCGCAGAGCGCCGTCCCGCGCCGCGCCGACGATCGCCTCCATGTTCGACCCACGGCCGGAGATCAGGATCGCCAGGCGCGGGAGGCTCATCGCATGTCCCTTCGCCCGATATCGGTCCGGCACTGCATGCCGTCGAAGTCGATGTAGTTGCAGGCAACGTACGCGCGGTCGGCCGCCTCCGCAACGCCGTCGCCCTCTCCGACGACGCAGAGGACCCGCCCGCCCGTGCTGTACACGCCGCCGGCGCGCCGCTCGGTCCCGGCGTGGAAGACGAGCGCCCGTTCGGAAGCGGCGCCGATCCCGTCGATCCGCTTTCCCGTCTGCGGCGCCTCCGGGTAGCCCGCCGAGGCGAGCACGACGCCGGCAAACGACCGGCCCGTCGGCCGCAGGGCCCGTTCGCCGAGGCCGCCGTCCAGACACGCGGACAGCGCCTCCGGGAGGCCCCCCGCCAAGGCGGGGAGCAGCACCTGCGCCTCCGGGTCGCCGAGGCGGACGTTGTATTCGAGCACCTGCGGACCCTCCCCTGTGATCATCAACCCGAAGTACAGGAACCCGCGGTAATCGATCGACTCGTCCGAGAGACCGCAAAGCGTCGGCTCCACGATCTCGTCGGCGATCCGCTGCATCAGCTCTCGGCCGCACGGCGCCACCGGGCAGAACGCTCCCATCCCGCCCGTATTCGGCCCGCGATCCCCGTCGAGAAGCGCCTTGTGGTCCTGAGACGCCGGAAGGAAGCACAAGTTCGTTCCGTCCGTGAGGATATGGACGGAAAGCTCCCAGCCGTCGAGCCGGACCTCCGCGAGGAACCGCTCCCCAGCCGGCCGCAGCGCCGTGAGGCGCGCCCAACCGTGGTCGAGACCGGCTGCACCGCGACAGACGGCGACGCCCTTCCCTGCGGCGAGCCCATCGGCCTTCAGAACCGCGTCCCCGCCATGCCGGCCGGCAAACGCCCCGAGCTCGCCGCGCGAGGTCACAAGCGCATACGGCGCCGTTGGGATCCCGTGGCGAACCATGAACGCCTTGGCCCAGACCTTCGAGCTCTCGAGCCGGGCGGCCGACTGCGTCGGCCCCACCACGCGGGTCCAGCAGCCCGCGAACGCGTCCACGATGCCGGCGGCCAGCGGCCCTTCCGGACCGACGACGAGCAGATCGACGGCCCGTCGATCGCAGGCACGGCGCACCGCCAGCGGATCGGACGGATCGACCGGCACGTTGTCCGATGTGCCGCCGTTGCCAGGGAGAGCGAATACCACCTCGACGTCCGGCTCCCGCCGCAGACGCCATTGCAGCGCATGCTCTCGTCCTCCGGAGCCCAGCACGGCGAACCTCATTCCCCCACCCCCTGCAGCCGCTCGTCGGCCTGGGAGATCCCCTGGCGGCGCGCGTCGATCTCCGCTTCGATCCGCCCCCGGAGGCGCTCCAGATTCAGGCAGCGCAAGGCGGCCTGTGCGGCGTTCTGGGGATCGACGACCGTCATGGCCGGCACGAACGAC